>JBKOYD010000177.1:0-17750 GCA_046725195.1 Acidobacteriota bacterium
TCATATCTGGTGAACACCTCGTCGTCTGCTTTCGCGCCGACACCGAACAAGACATAGGTCTCAGTGACAGCCGGTACCGAAACAAGTTCGGCTCGCTCGATCATCGCGGCGAGATCCACATAGTCCTGACAAGTGTGGACATTGTATTTCGCAATCTCAGCAACCTGGGTAGCCAGAAACCAGTGCCGGTCGCTGTAGTGCTGTAACTCAGGCGGAATCACGATTGCAGCACTTGTGGCCAACTCGCCCCGATCTGCTTTAACTTTCTCCACCGCCTGGACCCACGCGTCAGCACTCGGGGTGTTTGCAAGATGAGACGCGTCACTAGCCGATTGAAAGCGATTCCGTTGTGCAGCCCTATAACGGACCACGCCCCATACCGCAACGGCTGCAGCAACAGTCAACACGAATACAAAGAGTCTTCTGGTCATGGACTACTCAAAACACGCGATCAGTCTCACACGACATTTCCATCTTCGTTAAAGAATTCTCACAATCGGCTGATCTGTATTGCCCTCCAAAAGTTCTGGCTCTCATTCACAGCGCGCTTCAGAGCGCTGTGATGTCCGCATCAGCCGCTCCAAAACCGTTTCAATTGAGCCAGCCGGTCGGCATTCTGATCTAAGAGTCATCTACCATCCGCGGCTACTTCGGAAAGTGGAATTGGAAGAGCAAAAGTGCTATAAACAGGACCTCACTTTCCCCTTAATTGTTCATGCCCGACAGTGATAATTCCGTCGTGTGGCTGTCCCCGTTGGTTAGCTACACATCGTTCCAAGGGGGCTTTTGATGTACAAATCATTTCTTATTCTGGTCTTCCTGCTTCAGTTTGGCTCTTATTCAAATCACGTCGCCGCGCAAGCAACAACCGATAAAAGCCAGCCTCAGAGAAACGTAAAGAACCCGAAAAACCCGATAAGCTCTGTCTCGCTGCTAATGCCCACCCCGAGAGAGCGGGCCGTCCAAGCAGAGAAACTATACACGGAGGGTGTGAAACTCAGGGAAGCGGGAGAGCTCTCACAAGCCTCTGAAAACCTTCAGCAAGCGATAAGGCTGGATCCTGATTTCGCTGACGCTTATGCCGCGCTGGGTCGTACGTACTTTAAGATGCGTGAATGGCAAAAAGCAGTAGACAACCTCCGACGGGCTGCCGAATTGAACACAAAACAAAGAGCGGCACAAGATGGCCGTCACGAAAAGCTATCTATGTCAAATCGGGAAGAAGCAACGTCCGCCGCGAACGTCACTGCACAAATCAAACTACCACAACAACCTGACCCCAGTCTCGCTTCAGTGAAAGCAGTGAGTCCACCATTAGAAACTGCACGACAAGGGAATGAGCGGAAACAAACCAGCATTCCCGTGAAGACCACACCTTCCCAAAACAAACCGGCTCAGCTAACCAACGCAAATGCTGCGGCTGTGAGACCACTGCGCCCGGAACCAGAAATAATGCGACAACCGGAACCGCGCAAAGAAGCCAACACCGCCGCGAAGGGCGCAGAGACAAGCCCACAAATCAAAGTGCCACAACAAACCAATGCCAATGCTGCTAACTTGAAAGCAGTGAGTTCAGAATCAGAAACGACGCGAAAACCGCCACAGCAGGAAGAGGCTAAAACCACTACTACAAGCCAACCGCCACAAGTAACCAACGCAAATGCTGCGGCAATGAAACCACTGCGCTCAGAATCAGAAACAACGGCACAACCAGAACGGGAAGCTAAGTCTACTGCGACGGCCACGCCCACAATCCCACAAATCAATCCACCTCAACAAGCCAACACCAATGATGCTGCAGTGAAACCAGTGCAGGCTGAATCAGAAGCAACACGACAACAGGAAAAAGATCCCCGTGCGGTCCCTTCCGCAAAGAGCGTCGATAACACCGCATTGGAGCAAGAAAAGGAACCACTGGGCGCCTCAGTTGCAATGAATGTCACACCGGCATCGACGCCTTTAAAAACTAAGAGTCCCTCTCCAATTTCAATTAAAGGGTCTAGTGATGAGGTTTCCTTAACCAAGATCTATCGCGTAGGTCCGAATGACGTCTTGCATGTTCAGATTAATGACTCTCAATCCCCGAAATCGACACTTTTCACTGTCACTTCGTCGGGGTTGCTCGAACATCCAATGCTCACTGAACCGTTACTGGTAACTGGTTTTACCGTGGAGGAAATTGGCACAAGGATTGAGAACGATTTGCAGAAGCAGGCATTGACCGACGATCCTAAGGTGGTAGTCGGAGTGCGCGATTATGCCAGTCACACGATCGTCGTAAGTGGTCTTGTGAAAGATTCAGGCACAAAGTTTTTAAGACGCGAGGGAGTTCCGCTCTATGTCGTCGTGGCCGATGCACAGCCCCTACCCGAAGCGGCGAGCGTGACGGTAGTACGAAACGAACTAAACCAGTTATATGAGATCGACTTGGCGCAGGCCGCAGATATGAATTTGCTGGTCCGGCCGGGAGACGTCATCACGCTGCTTCCGAATGTGACACAGTTCGTTTACGTCGGTGGTGAAGTGAAGTTTCCGGGGGAGAAAACGTTTCGCCGCGGCTTGACTCTTACTCAGACAATTCTCACAGCAGGAGGCGCCACTCCAAAATCTAAGCTGGCGGAGATCGCCCGCGATGATGGTCACGGGTTTTTGGTCGGAACGCGTTTCAGCTTGATCGATATTGAATCAGGAAAGGCTGCCGATCCCCTACTCAAACCCGGTGATCGCATAACGATTCTGCGCTGAGGCTCATCCACCAGCTACTTATCCGCAGATCCGAATCAGCGCAGCAAGTCGCGAAGCTCCAGGTGCCCACCATGCTCGGCCCAGCCAGCTGCCGTAGATCCGACCTTGGTGTCCTTCACATTACGGTCTGCGCCGTGTCGCAACAGAAACTCAACCATCGCACGATGTCCGTTGAGTGCCGCGTAATGTAATCCCGTTCCCGCGTAATCAAATCCTCCAGGAACGACATTAATCTCGGCACCTTTTTCCAATAGCAGTTTAGCTGCATCGATTTGACCGTGCATACAAGCGTACACAAAAGCATTGTTGACAATCCCCTGTCGATCGTGTGACCACGCGTTGATTCGGTCCAAGAGCGACTGCTTGACCGCGGCATTGCAATTTGAGCGCGCGATCGTTTCGAGGTCACCCCATGGCCAGTTAATCTTTCCAGCCTCCGCTTTTAGACTTCCGTCCGAGTTAAAAAAGGTTTCGATCAGATCAGTACGACCGAGTCCGGCGGCGATTCGAAGGTTTTGCACTTTCGCGCCGCGTTCGAGCAACAACGCAACCACGTCCTGGCTATTCCAGTACAGAGCCTCCTCCAAGGGCGACCAACCATTAGTGCCGTCAATCGCAGCACCGCGATCGAGCAACAATTCAGCGACCGCTCTGTTGTTGGCGCTACCTGCCGCGACAAGCGGTTCATTCAGTTCGGCGCCGGCATCAACTAAGATTGCTGCCATCTGCACATTGACGGGCGCGTCTTTCGCTTCCAATGCCAAGCACTGGAGCAAGGTTGGATGGCTTGTGGACGATCGCGAGGTTGCGAGAGAAGGATCCTCGGCAACGAGTGTCTTCAACTTCTCCAGGTCACCGGATTGAATAGCCGCTATTGCAGGATGAAATTTTGTGTCCATGACAACGTAGAATTCTTCCACAGATTACGCAGCGCAGCCTAGGCCACCAAAACAGATTGACGAAATCGATAGGTCTACCGAATCGTAGCAGCATGCGAGCTGTGTTGGGAGAATCGTCAACATCTTTTCCACGTGCAAGCGCGTGGCCGAGTAAAAAACGTTGTCAAAGAAAACAAGAACTTACGAACTTGCTACGAAGGTTATGGCGCTTGTCGGTGTAAACGATGTCATGGCACTTGAGAACTAATTCTTAAGCTCAAACAACTCAAGGCCTATTGTCGTGGTGTCAAACTTCTCGGCCCAGCGAAGACAGCATTCGGCCGCTCTGGAATAGGGTTGGGAAAAGTTATCGACTTAAAAATCTCACTCGCTACTCGAAGAGAGGATTGATCGGGACTCTCGACTCGCATATAGAGTTCGAGCTCACCACGCTCCCAGTTCCCCACGTTTAATTCAGCGTGGTACACCCGTTCTCCATTGGTATTCTGCCAATAGGTACGTATGTTTGCTCGCTTACCTCGAATTCTCGAAATCGATTCCTCATAATCCTTCATCCAATTTTGTCGTCGCTCCGTAAAAGCGACGGGCGCCGTCGGCCGCCAGATGAATGTCAACCTCGTCGCGCCTTTGTAATACTCGGCAACGGCGGTCTCGCCTACTGGGATATCGCGTTTAACAAAACCCCGGGGTAATCGAAACATAAATAGGCCATCAGCATCGACCTGCTGCCAATCGGCGGTTGAGGCGTCTTGTGCTGTGAGCACCAAGGACCAGCAAACCACCATAACCAACACAGACCAAAACTTCGAAATACTCAACTCACCTCCAATGTAGGAAAGTTGTCTCATCATTAAAGTCAAAACCATCCCCTGGTGTCTCAAAATCAGATGCGCAAGGTCGGCGGATCTCTGCTCTCTACGGTTATCAATTATGCGCCATTAGATCAACCGCAGCGACCGCACAGATCCGCCGAGGAAACCCAATTAGGACACCTCTAAAACCATGCGGAAATGTTGACGGGTTAGTGTTTGAGTGTATAATTCGCCGTCTCTGTTCCAAAGAGAGTTTGGCACCAATCCTCCCCCACTCACTCCGGAACATTTCTTCTTAAATCCGAGGCTGGCTAGGAGATAGAGCTTGGGGGCGCCCTGTGCACTGTGCGGAAGCGCGGGCCAAATCCAGCGGAACGCGGTGGAAATATCTATGAACCGGGGGCATTTCTCCGAAAGGATACATCAACAAAAATGCGTACCTTTATAACCTCTTTGGTTTTGATCTGCACACTCCTGCTTAATGGAGTCTCTCTTACCGCGCGCAACTCAGTATCCAAAGAACGAAAGCCGGGCGTAGAGCGCAAAACATCTAAATCAGCAATCCGAAAAAGGCAGCCGAGCCGCAATGAAAAACGCGATTCCGCTAGACAACGCCAGCTTCTAAAAAGAAATCCTCGCTTGGCATCTCTGTTCAAACCGGACTCAGACCGCGATATGGAGCGCGAGGACCAACCACAGGAAGCTATCGAGTGGTATCTGAAAAAGCGACTGCCAAAAGGCGAGAAACAGTTGCCGATCGAACGCTACTTCGAGGCTAAAGAGAAGATTAAACACATGAAGCGGTTCTCTACCGCTCGCAACAAGAATCTGCCCTCGCAGGATGATGCCGGTGAAGCGGATCCAGTAGTCCCTGGCGATGACGGAGAGTTTCCCAACGGGACGGGAGGGGGTGGGGCCGGCGATGGTAGTGCATCAACCAGTGGAGTACTCGGCACATGGCAGGCTATAGGTCCGGGTAACGTCGGCGGTCGAACGCGTGCGCTGCTCGTCGATCCTGTCAATCCTGACGTGATGTACGCAGCAGGAGTTGCTGGGGGTATTTGGAAAACAACTAATGGCGGTTCGTCCTGGCTTCCGTTGAACGACTTTCTCGCTAACATTGCCGTCACGTGCATGGCCTTTGACCCGTCCAATTCGAGCACAATCTACGCAGGCACAGGCGAAGGATACTTCAATGCCGATGGTGTTCGTGGCGCCGGTATTTTCAAAACGACCGATGCCGGCAGCCACTGGACTCGATTAGCAGCAACGGCGTCAAATGTAAACTTCTTCTTTATTAATGACATTGTCGTCAGCCCCGCTAACGGACAGCACGTCTATGCTGCTACGCGGACCGGTGTTTGGCGCAGTCTCGATGGTGGCTCGACTTGGAATCAGGCGATCGTTTCCAACGCCGCCAATGGTGCGAACGGCGCGATGGACCTTGTTATGCGTACTGATCAGGCAACGGACTACATCTTCGCAGCCGTAGGCACGTTCGCAAGGTCGCACATCTTCCGCAACATAGATGCGGGCGGCGCGGGGACCTGGGTAGACGTTTATTCTGAGGTGAATATGGGCCGGACCTCGCTCGCCATTGCGCCGTCAAATCAAGACATCATTTACGCCATGGCGGCCTGTATCTCGTGCGGGGCAGGGACAAATCCAAACTTCCCAACAGCCTCATACACCGATGGTCTACTTGCGGTCCTGCGTTCGACATCAGCAGGAGACGCCGGCTCGTGGACAACACAGGTGCGCAACAATAGCGCCAACCTGCAAGACACGCTACTTCTCACTAACCCCGTCAACGGTGCGTTGACGCAGTGCGGATTCGGCACCAGTCAGTTTTTAAATCAAGGCTGGTACGACAACGTGTTCGCTGTTGATCCAACGGACCCGGAAAAAGTTTGGGCCGGTGGTATCGACTTGTTCCGCTCGGATAACGGCGGCGTTAACTGGGGTGTCGCGTCTTACTGGTGGTTTCAGATCAACGGCACTCCACCAAACAACGGCGATCCACAACTCGTTCATGCCGACAACCACATCATCGCCTTCCACCCAAACTACAACGGTACTACTAACCAGACAATGTTTGTCGGAGACGACGGCGGTATCTACAAAACTGACAATGCCAAAACAGGCAACGTAGGTTACGTCAACGGCACAACACCGAGTGGTGGGACCATAACGCCAACCAGCCCAATTTGCGGTAATGAATTCACGCCCGGAGGCTTCTTTACGGTCCCCTCCCCAGTTATCTGGGGACCGCTGAATAACGGGTATGCAGTGACACAGTTCTATCACGGCCTTCCATATCCAAACGGACAAACCTACTTCGGAGGCACACAGGACAACGGCACGAACCGTGGAACAGACGCTGCCGGTCCAAACGCGTGGGCTCGGATCAACGGCGGAGACGGCGGATATGTTGGCGTGAACCCCGCAAACACCAACACTCTGTTTTTTGAGACAACCGGTCTTTCGTTGCGCCGATCAACAAACGGTGGCTTAAATTCGGCCTCTGTCATTACTGGAATCACCGGCGACGTATTCCCCTTCATAACAGTTTTTAGAATGGACCCAACGACGCCAACTCGTTTATGGATCGGTGGACGATTTATGTGGCGCACCGATAACAACGCCACCAACTGGACCAGAACCAGCAACGCCCAGCAGACTGGCGGCGCAATCACCGCTATCGCAATCGCTCCGACTGATTCGAATATCGTGATTGACGGCGCAGCCTCAGGACAGCTTCGCCGCACGACTATTGGTCTGTCCGCTAACGCAGCAAGCGTGTTGAATACCACATGGCTACAGACTTTCACGCCGCGCGGTAATGGGAACGGTACGATATCGTGGGTTGAGTACGATCCGACAAATGCCTCAAACGTCTGGGCCACAATCTCGAACTTCAACGGCATACCCAACGCCCAGGGCACGAGCGCAGGTCACGTCTTCAAGAGTACGGACGGAGGCGCATCCTGGACATTAGCCGACGGAACGCAGACACCTGGGAACGTCAACGCGATACCTGACATTCCGGCACACAGCGTAGTTGTCGATCCGAATGATAACCAACGCATCTACGTCGGCACGGATCTCGGTGTGTTCGTCTCGCTCGACGGCGGGCAGAACTGGGCGCGTGAAACTACAGGCTTCTCGAATGTAGTCGTGGAGTCGCTCTCAGCAGTTAACAACAACGGTGTGACCACATTATTTGCCTTTACGCATGGTCGCGGCGCTTTCAAGGTCGCGATTCCCGCATCATGCGTAACTGTTTCTCCAATGAGCCAAGCCTTCTTCTCGCCTGGCAACACGGGCAGCGTAACGGTGACAAAGAACTTGTCAGCAACTGGTGAGTGCGATTGGAACGCGGTAAGTAACAGTTCTTTCATCACCATTGATTCCGGAGCCAGTGGTAATGGAAACGGAACTGTCAATTTCACGGTCGCGCAGAATACAACGGGCGCGGCCCGCACCGGTACACTTACCGTTGCCGGTCGTACAGTAACGATCACTCAAGATGCCGCTCCCGTCGCGAACAACGACTCCGCAACGACAGATGAAGACACTCCAATCGACATCAACGTGCTCTCGAATGATTCCGACCCGGACGGTGACGCGCTCAATGTCAGTTCGGTAACGCAAGGGACAAACGGTGCGGTCTCAATCAATGTAGATAAGACTGTGCATTACGCACCCGCTCAGGATTACTTCGGCACCGACTCATTCACCTACACGATCGATGACGGACACGGCGGTACTGCTACAGCCACTGTTAACGTCACCATCAATGCGGTGGACGATGCGCCTGTCTTTACTATCAACTCGCTGGCTCAGTCGGTTCAGTACAGCGATGCGATCACGCCGGTGACTGTGTCTGTTTCGGATGTGGATGACGCAACGTCGGATCTAACGCTTTCAGTCACCTCATCATTGCCGTCAGGGCTGACCGTTACTCCGACTGGCGTCGGGTCACTAACCATCTCCGGCAATCCGCTAGTTGTGGCCGGGGTGTATCCAATAAATCTTCAAGTCGTCGATCCACACAACGCCACTACGAATGCGACGATCACGATTACCGTAAATAAGGAAACGGCGGAAACCTTCTACACCGGCGATATGAGCGTCGTGACCGCTGGCCCAACCGCGACGACTGCAACCGTGCGGCTCGGGGCACACCTTACACAACAAGCAGACGGTGCACCGGGCGATATCACGCTTGCACGAGTGACTTTTGAACTCTTCAAGTCCAGCAACATGGGCAACACACCAGATAGCACGGTGACAGGCGTGCCAGTCGATAGCAACGGCGATGCGTTAACGTTCATTTCTGGTGTTGCGGCTGATACGTATGTCGTAAAGGTAAAGATAGATGCGACTAACGGATACTGGACGGCAAACCCTGTGGGCCTTGGCACTATCAACGTTGCCATCGGCTCCAACGATCAGCAGACAGCCGGTGGTGGTTGGGTACCCGATGACGCCAGTGCCAACGGCCACGGCAATTTCGGGTTTACGGTACGCAACGATAAGGGCACGCCGAAGGGTAACTCCATCTATGTGTTCCGCGGCACCGACGGTTTCAATTATGTCGTGAAGAACAACAGTTGGCAGGGTGGATTCCTGAACTTCGGTCCTGAGCCTGGTACCAATACGCTGAATCGTTCGTCTTTCAAAGGCAAGTGCGTTGTTCAGAAGATCGATCCGAGCACCGGATTAATCGTCCAATCCTGGGGTAACTTCACTTTCATAGTAGACGCGCGTGATGGGGACTTGTTAGAGCCCCGTCAAGGTGACGCTTACGCGATTACCATTCTTGACAACGACGGGCTGATCTGGCGTCGGGTGGGAACAAACACAACGCTGCTGCCGCTCGGTGGTGGCAACGTGATGGTCAAAGCGAAATAGTCGACGCGCATCCTTAGCACGTGTCACAAAATGTGAAGGGCGGTCTCTGGTTTTGAGTCGTCCTTCAACAGACTATACGGATTGCGGCAGATCACAAGACATGGAAGTGAGGTAGGCGAATCGGCATAATTCGTGGATAGTTACGATGTTGTTTTTTTCTTGCCGTAGCGGGCGAGTATAAGTCGCACGTAGTTGCGTGTTTCATCATAAGGTGGGACCGCGTAACCATATTTCATTACAGCGCCCTCTCCTGCGTTGTATCCCGCCAACGCCAGGTCCAGCCTGCCGTTGAACATCTTCAGAAGATCCTTCAGATACCGCGTGCCACCCATGATGCTCTGCGCGATGTCGTAAGGATTTGTCACTCCGTATCGAGCAGCAGTGCCGGGCATGAGCTGCATTAGTCCCTGCGCTCCTTTTGGACTCGTTGCACCCGAGATGAACTTCGACTCCTGCGACATCAGACAATAGATTAAATAGGGATCGACACCATGCTGTGTGCCGTAGTAACGAATGAGACTGTCAACTCTGCTGTTGCCCGTTGACCACACATTATTAGACGCAGCTGAGTCAGTCACGAGGATGCCGGTATTGACCAGTACTGGCTGATTCGCCTCTGCAATCTGTTTAGTAACTGATTCAACTTTTACACGCGCATCAGCGAGGGCTTTCTCACTGTTTTCAAGTTCTACGCGCGAGATGAGTCCGTCGTTGTACAGTTCCTTCGACTGAGCGTGCTGTTTCTCGAGCCGCTGAACCTCGTTCTGATAGAGAGTCGAGAGAGTGTTAAGGCTAGCTTTTAGATCAGTCTTAGGATCGTTGGTAGCAGCGGTACTTGCCGGAGCTGATGTCTCTTGGGCTTTAATTGGCGCGGCCGAAAGCAAGGAAATCACAACAAAGCCGAGCAAAAGCGCGGCTGTTGGAAAACGAACAAAAATGTCAGTCAAAACCAAACGGCAGTCCTCCATCGTCAATATAGACACCTTTAAAGGGCGGCCGGTTACGATGTCGGTCGCGAGATTGGAGTTGCCGGAAGAAGTCTTTCACCGTTGCATAAAATACGCAGGATTTCGAAAAAGTGGGTGTGTAGGCCCAAGTAATCGTCTTAATTTGTGGGTCAATCTTCGCGCATGTTGCGAAAAGTGATTGAATAGCGCAGTGCGTCCACCCGCAAAATGCTGTGCTCCCACACCGTCCGCGCGGGCCCGCTCAAGTGGTAGGCGGAGCGCGGCTCGGCCAACAATTTAGCCCGTTCCCACTTCCTGTCTGACTTGCGCCGAAAACGGAGCACGCATGGCGCGAGCAGGGAGATGCCGATTACTTGACCAAAAACGGCTTTGTCACGGTGCCAGCCGATCCCGACGCCTGGCCCATATTCTGTGACCAGCACGTGTTGAAGTGCCGTTGGCTCGATCTCCGCGAACGAAGCGGCGCGCTCGCGAAGCGGCAGGAGAAACTCAGGAATGTCGTCCGCCTTCTGCAAACTGCCCCCTCCAGAGAAATCGTAGCGCCAACCAAACGACACGACGCGGCGCTTGCCCTTGTAGCCGTGGAAGTCAAACTCGCGGAACGCTAGCTTGCGCACGGGCGCGAGGAGTGCGCTCTCTTCGGTCGCATCGATCAAAGCAGGGCGATATCGGAGTCCCTCCGGAAGAATTTCGTCGCCTGCACGATCGAAAAAGTCAAACTGCAACGTCATAGCCACTCGTATCCAATCCTAAGTTAGCGTTTGTGATTCCTCAACTTGAAACTAGATGCAAAAATTGTATCCAGCTAGCGATCTCATTGTTTGTTTGCGCAACGGCTTTACACGGCAGGGGAGATCTATTATCGCGAGGTCTTCATTCGAGATTGTCGAGCATAAACCTGTTTTGGCGCGACTGTGCCGACACTGCGACGACGCCGCTGATGAAGAGTTAAATTGAATGGGTTTTTGTGCTTAGGGGCGAGCACGCGGGCGATAGTTCAGTGCCGGCCCGAAATGAGGACGCCTCGGTCGGACGGCGTGCGGGCTTTTCCGCCCTGTTCGGAGCAAACGATGTATTGATGCCTTCAGTGTATCAACATCGAATGGTTTCGCTAAGATGAGATCGCAACCGTACTCCAATGCGGTTTCGCTATAAGACTCCAAATCGAACGCTGAGATCATGATTATAGGAATCGATTGAAACGTTGGCGACTTACGAAGTTGCCTCACAAACTCCAAACCATCGGTATCGGGTAAACCGAGATCCGTTACGATCAAATCAGGCTTGTCGTTAACCACTGCCCGGAGCGCTTCACCTGCGGTTGCGGCCAGCAGAACACGAAAAGAGGAGTTTTCGAGTAGAAACTTCAACATTTCGCGACAATCTTCATCGTCGTCAACGACGAGAATCGTTACACTCCTTTCAAGATTATTTGAATTGTTATCGTCGAGCTTCCGCATCGCAGCATGTCCCCAACATCTGTCGAGCAAGATTTGTACCCATCCGCAAAGTTGGCAAGACGTAAGAAATGTGGAGGGAAGCCTTCGACCTTCTGCGCTCGGCTCGGGCAAAAGCTACAGACCTTTGTACGGTTAAACGACACGAGTACGACCGCGATACAACGAGTTATTCGATCGTAATAGACGAAAGTTAAAAGAATTTCGGTGAGATTAGGGGTGTTAAGTGCCTTCGAGAGTTATGGCCATTGAATGACCTTGGGCTTAGGAGCCGACTTAGAAGATGGTGAGATTAATTGACTGGAAGCTGGAGACGGAATGTTTGAGCGAGTTGAAGAACTTATTGGTTTCGCGCCTTCTTGTGTCATAGGCGATGCATTTGGTCTGCCGATGTCCGGCATCTTCTCTGCATTTGGTTTTGAAACCAATTTGGAGTCAAAGCGACGCATCTTCTCCGCTAGATTGCGTTGGTGATTACCTGTCCAATTGACGGACCCGCTCCGTCTTTGCAAATCAATCTTCTCTACACTCTCCTTTAGCTGCGCGGTAGTTGAACCGACGCCTTGAACTTCATCACGTGCTCGTTGATCCTCACCTTCAGACAACGTAGCAGTCTTGCTCTCGTTTGTGACGTCGGATTCTAATTGAACAGCCGTCGCCGTTTGCTGAGACTGAGATTGCAATTGGATCTTATTTTCTGCCGCCTGACGAACTTGCGTACCTCTCATCAGCAGTAAAAGGAGAACTGTACCCACCGTTACAAGCAAGAAACAAAGCGCCGGAACGGCAACACTCGTCCCAAGGTGTGGAAGACGCGAGAAGAACGCCGACGTCGGCCTGAACTCTCTGGGAATTTCTTGCACAACTTCCCAAATCTCTGGCGGCTCGCTCAATGTTTTCACTGGCTCAGGTGAAACTGCTGACACAGACTTTCCGTCTATACTTGTGGTCTCGAGCACAGTAGCGGGCTTAGTCGGAGGGACATCGCATTCGAGTGATCGCGAAGCATTATCCGAAGGAAGGACCGGGTGATTTTGGCGTTCAACTTTCGGCAATGCACTTCTTCCGTCGGCGACGTCAAGGTATCGTGCGACTTCTTTATTGGTACGTGCCATCGCCCACATACGTGCTGATGTACCCCTGTGGGCCACGGTTTTGATGTCCGCGCCGTACTCAACCAATGTTCGTACGATCTCGGCGTGACCAAAAAATGCGGCTAACATCAGCGGCGTAAATTTGTCGAGCCTTGCCGCATTCGGATTAGCTCCGCCGGCAATTAGTAATTTCACCATTTGCACTCGACCAGCTGATGCAGCGCGCATAAGTGCGGTCGTCCCAGATGCGTTACACGCGTCGACTGGCGTTCCAAGGGCTAGTAGACGCTGAAGTTCAGCGCCGTTACCCGTCTCTGCAACGCGCCATAAATCTCGAATGGCAGCATTCGCCTTTGTCTTGTCTATTTCTGACGACATGTCAATTCGGTGGTACTCAATAGATCGTTATCCGATCACCGGCTTTTACTAATGGATCGGGTACTTTCCCCGATTCGATGTCTTTCAACTTAAACTTAGTCACGACCAAAAACCCTTTTCCATCGTCGCGTCCAAGCCGCGCTTCCCTGGATTTAGGCGTCAGTCCACCCGCAGCAATGATCGCTTGTGTGAGAGTTAAACCACGTCGATAGGTCTTCTCACCGGGCAGCTTCACTTCGCCACCGATGTATACAAACTGCATAGCGTGCGCGTGCAGGGTAATCACATCTCCTGGGCGAATGAGCAAATTCATTTCATTCGACTGCGACAGCTCGATGTTGAAAGCTTGGTTCGATTCGGTGCGAACGACAGTCACCGTTGCCGCTTCCGGTAAGGGTTGCGCATCAGCGATAACGACGTAGAGCGGAATTGCTTCACGTCTTAGAATCTTTGTGCCGGAATCTTTCACCAGGCCGCTGACGAGAATCGTGTGACTCGCGTAATCCCGTACTCCAACCACGGCCTTCGGATTGTCAACCAGTGCTCGTCTTCTTAACTCATTTTCAATCTTCGAGCTAATCTCCTCCACGGTGAAACCATTCACGCGCAAAGGTTCTGCGAGAAGTGGATGTTCCAGGAACCCTGACGGTGTAACAGTGAATAGGGTGGATGAAGGTGGAGCGGCGGCATTCAGCCGAACATCCAAAACGTCTCCAGGCCCCACTCGGTAGACTTTCGTAAGAGCTATCTCGTTCGAAAGTGTATTTGTTTCAATGGCACGGCCATTCGATTTTGCTGGCGCGGGCGTTGTCTTGGCGGCCATGGAAACTTGCATACCTGCCGCCTGTGACGAGCTGCTGGTTATCGATTCAGTCGGAGTGACAACGGCGTCTTTCTGTAACATTTCTCGCGCGTTATTCAACCGCTCTCGTGCCTCATCATCTTTGGGGTTCAACTCGATAACTCGTTCAAAGCTATCTATGGCCTTCTGCCATTGCCGCATGTCGAAGTAGGCATGGCCCAACCCGAAGTAGGCATCGGCGTAACCAGGGTCTAACTTGAGCGCGAGTTGAAATGTTTGAGCCGCCTGTGTGTATAGGCCAGCCAGACCATACTTCACTCCCTGCTTGTATAACCTTTTGGCTTCGGCTGCGGCGGTTGGGGAAACGGTGGGTTGCGTCAGCGTATCTTCTCGTTCGCGTACGTGATTAGTTAGCTTGACGGCTGCGGGTACTTCTGCTTGAGCGAACAAGACGTTCGGATGGGCGACGCAGAGGATCAGAGCGATGGGAAAAAAAAGCCATTTGAACATCGGGGACCCCTCGAATCTTGATAACGACAGAATCCGAAGCTGCCTACCGGGTACAGGAACTTGAAAGGGGGTGGGGGCTTAGTTCGACAAACAATGCGCAAAACTGGGTTTTGGTGAGTCGGTTTATACCACTTTTATCATTCCAACTCCAGCAATTGGGCGCAGTCTTGAAAGTCAGGTACTAATACCTCTCAACGCCGAGCTTGAAATTCCTGGGTTTGCTTTCCACCCGCTCTTCGTCGTTTCGGTTTGCTCGCAACCTACAAAAAAGCACTGACTTGGGATTTCTCTCTTGACAAATAAATTGCTCAGCGTATTATGTACGCTAAGGATAGCGTCTAGAAGACGCTATCGACCAGGTAAGGTGAGATTGAAAGAATTTTGAGCTAAATCTATGGAATTTAAGTACGAGTACGAAAGGCCAGGTCTTACCGTTGACTGTGTGATTTTTGGACTCGATCTCGATGAGGACAGTCTCAAGATCATGCTAGTTGAACGGGATCTCGAACCATTCGCTGGCGTTTGGGCGATTCCAGGCGGGTTCGTGCGTCCGGGTGAAACCTTAATGGCTGCAGCCACTCGAGAACTTCAAGAGGAGACCGGGATCGCAGATGTCTTTCTGGAACAGTTGTACACCTTTGGCGATCCGGACCGTGATCCGCGGGGCTGGGTCGTTTCGGTTGCCTATTACGCGCTGGTCTCCCCTGAAAAACATCGCATTCACGCGACGACTGACGCGAGGCAGGCAAGATGGTTTCCGGTCACATCAGTGCCAAAACTGGCTTTTGATCACTCAGAGATCCTTGCGAGTGCGCTAGAAAGAGTTAGAGGCAAACTGACTTACGCTCCAATCGGTTTCGAATTACTGCCGCAGAAGTTCACCATCAAGCAACTACAGAAACTCTACGAGATAGTCCTGGGACGAAAGTTAGACAACCGCAATTTCAGGAAAAAAATATTCGCTATGGACGTCTTACGTGAACTGAACGAGATGCAAAAAGGGGTACCGCACCGGGCGGCGCGACTCTACAAGTTCGATGAACGCAAGTACAACCAATTGATAAGGCGAGGCCTGAGCTTCGAGTTGTGATTCAAAGAAGGTACGGGCGAGAGCAATCGATGTTAATGGCAACGTAAAAATTTTTGCCCGAAATAGTTAGCGTAGAAATGACGCTAAGGAAAGGTTGGACCATGAAAAGGAGAATGATTATGAGCAAGAGAATTGAACTACTGGTTATTGATCCGCAAGTGGACTTCTGTGATCCGCAGCGAGGAGCCTTGTACGTGCCCGGTGCTGAGCACGATATGAATCGCCTCGCGACTATGATCCGACGTCTCAAGGACAAACTCGATGATGTCCACATCACACTTGATTCACACCACTTTATTCACATAGCTCATCCAATTTTTTGGCGGGATTCCAGTGGCAAACATCCGGCGGTTTTTACCGCCATCAGTAAGTCAGACGTAGAGAACGGTGTCTGGACGCCGACCGTTCCAAGCCTTTACCGACGCGCCCTGGACTACGTCTGCAAGCTTGAGATGAACGGACGCTACGAATTGACGATTTGGCCTCCGCACTGTCTTATCGGCAGTCCAGGTCACACGGTTTTTCCCGAGCTCTTCGCCGCTCTCACTGAATGGGAGTCGCGGTTTGCCTTCGTGGACTATGTCACGAAAGGCAGCAACATTTTGACTGAACACTATTCCGCAGTTCAGGCCGACGTTCCTGACCCTGCGGACGCGTCGACACAGATCAACACACGTCTTATTCAGACGCTGGAGAATGCCGATCTAATCCTCATCGCAGGAGAAGCACGCACTCACTGTCTGGCCAACACCGTACGCGACATCGCCAATAATTTTGGCGATGACTCGTTCATCTCAAAACTAGTTCTGCTTACCGACGCTTCCAGCGACATACCCGGGTTCGAAACTCACGCGCAAAACTTCATCAACGAGATGGTTGGCAGGGGTATGCAGCTTTCAACAACAATTGAATTTCTGGCGTAACGAAAGGAGCTGAAATGCCAATACTCAACGACACACAGTTGGATCAGATTACCCTCCCTA
The DNA here is from genome assembly GCA_046725195.1 of Acidobacteriota bacterium. Lineage (GTDB taxonomy): Bacteria > Acidobacteriota > Blastocatellia > Pyrinomonadales > Pyrinomonadaceae > PSRF01. The sequence continues at coordinate 16,656 of JBKOYD010000177.1, forward strand.
ATAGTCACTACGGATACTCGGCCACACGTTTGGAAGAGTTGGGAGCGACGGAATACACGATCGCAACGATCGTCGCGGATATCAGTGGAAGTACATCCCTTTTCATTTTTGAGATGGAAGCGGCCATCACGAGGATCGTGCACGCGTGCAAATACAGTCCGCGGGCCGACAACTTGTTACTCCGTCTTCTGGCCTTTGATGATTCTTTAAGTGAGCTACACGGTTTTAAGCTCCTGGAGAATTGTCATCTCGCTGATTATGGCGGCAGCCTGAAATCCGGGGGCGCAACAGCTCTTTATGACGCGACAGAGAACGCGGTCGCATCCACAACTAACTACGCACAAAAACTTTCGGCAGGAGACTTCTCGGCAAATGCCATCTTGTTTGTGATCACGGACGGGATGGACAACGTTTCGAGAGTTTCAACGAAGCGAGTGAGAGCTGCGTTCGCAGAGGCCGTAAGCAGCGAAGCCCTGGAATCGATCGTATCGGTGCTAATTGGTGTCAACGTGAGGGACCCTCAAGTGAGTGGATATCTCAAGGCCTTTCACATTGAGGCCGGCTTTACGCAGTACGTAGAGATTGACAACGCTGACGCTAAAACGCTCGCCAGGCTGGCAGAGTTCGTTTCGCAAAGTATCAGCGCGCAATCGCAAGCGCTTGGTAGCGGCGGTACGTCACAACCTCTGGTTTTTTAGCTTCGAGACCTCGACCGCCCCAGGTAATTAGCAGCAGTCTGCTAAAGCAGACTGCTGCAGGGCGGATCTTCAAATTCGGACTTGGGAGAAGATGTCTTAATGAATGCTGATAGCACTTTCATTATCGGATCTACACATTCAATTTGTCAGGACTATGCAGTCGCGAGTCATCGTTGGGCCATGCGCCACCACGGCTTGAGTGAACAAGAAAGTCCTTACGTCATATTGTCGGATGGTTGTTCGTCTTCGCCCGACACTGACATCGGAGCCAGACTCCTTGTGAAAGCCGCAAACCAGATCTTCGGCCTGTGCGATGGGAGTGATTTAGGGAAACTGCACAAAGAGTCAGCGCGTCTGGCGCTTCGCTGGGCCAAGCTCGTCGGCGTGCCGGCTCAGT
>JBKOYD010000004.1:0-17159 GCA_046725195.1 Acidobacteriota bacterium
GTAAAAGTTAGTGCCGCCGACTCGTACGCCTAGCGCGCCTGCCATCGCCGCTTCGGGTCGTCCCGCGTTAGGGCTCTTATGCTTCCCGCCATCGCGCCGCATGATCTGCCAAGCTCCGCGCCAATCCAGATGTAGCGGCCAAGCTGCGCATACCAACAGCAGGGCGGTTACGCGGGCTGGAATGAAACTCGCAACATCATCTAGTCTCGCAGCGCACTTCCCAAAGAATTCATAATGTTTGTTTCGATGTCCGATCATCGAATCGAGCGTGTTTATGGCTTTGTAAGCTAGCGCGGCAGGCACGCCACCGATTGCCAGGTAGAACATTGGAGCGACAATGCCGTCCGACGCGCTCTCTGCAAGGGTTTCAATCACCGCACGAGTTACTTCCGATTCGGCCAATTCCTGCGTATCGCGACCTACAATGCGCGCAACTTGCTGACGCGCTGAAAGCAGATCGTCGTTTACAAGAAAGCGTCTTACCGCTCGCGCCTCGTCAAGCAGCGAACGCGTAGCGAGCGTCGATGCGGCGAGATAGACGGAGGCAACAAATGCGAGCTTTGGATTCCAAACTCCTAGCCAACGCAACAAGATCCAACTGCCAAATCCGAACGTGCCGACCACGATCACAGTTAACACCAGCCCGGCGACGAACTCGCTGCTTGGCGCGCGGGTGAATCTCCGCAGGAGCCACTCCCCGCCGCTTATCATCCGCCCCATCCATCGCACTGGATGTGGCAGCCACATAGGGTCACCGATCAACCAATCCAACGCGTAAGCCAGCGCGAACGATGCAGAAGAAATCATCTTTGCTCATCGAGTGCACGGTAAATAACATCCATCTTCAGATTGCTCCGGAAATGTTCCGCCAACGCATCGTAGCGTCGCTCCCTTTCAGCCAACGGATCAGTGACGCCCGACGGTGAGTTCTCCTTGCCGCAAATCTTTCGCCAGTGGTTGAGGAGCAGGCCTAACCCTTCGGCCGAGTCGAACAGGCCATGCAAGTAAGTGCCAAGCACCCGACCATCAGAGCTGATCGCTCCGTCGTGATGACATTCTTCATCACCCAACCGTTGCAATTGAAAGAGCGCTTGAGTTCCATTTCCCAAGACTGTGTCGCCCAAATGAATTTCGTAGCCGCTGAATAGAGGGTCGGCATGATTGCCGGCGTCAGGGCCAAGACAATCCGGTTTGGCGAACCGCGCCGTAGCTTGCCGCGTGACCTTCTCGCGCTCAAGCTCGGTTGTGAAATCCAAGAGATTCAAGCCCGGCACAAATTCAATGTCGCTCTCCGTGTGATGTGGATCGCGTATCTCACTTCCGAGCATCTGGAACCCTCCGCATATTCCTACGACCGGCTTGCCGGCTGCTGCGTGCGATTCGATTACCGGTTCCCAGCCGTTTTTCCTGAGCCACAGCAAATCAGGGATCGTGTTCTTGCTGCCGGGCAGAATCAGCACATCGGCGGCGCGCGCTTTTTCAGGTCGCCGTGTGTAATAGACAACCACACTTGGCACATTCTCCAGCGCGGTAAAATCTGTGAAGTTGGAAAGGTAAGGAAGCCCGACCACACACACGCACAAACAATCCTTGCGGTCGAACGGAGGCCGCACCGCGCGGCGTTCTAGCGAAACGCTATCTTCATCGTCTATGCCGTGATCGCGCAGATAGGGGATAACTCCGAGACATGGCTGCGACAGCCGCGCTTCCAGATAACCAATGCCGGGTGTGAAGAGACTCACGTCTCCACGAAACTTATTGATGAGAAAGCCAAAGAAGCGACTGCGCTCTTGCGGTTCAAGCAGAGCGTAAGTACCAACCAGCGAAGCGAACACGCCGCCGCGATCGATGTCGGTAACTAAAAGGCACGCCGCGTCCGCGATCTCTGCCATCTTCATATTCACTACATCGCGGTCTTTAAGATTCATTTCGACCGGGGAGCCCGCACCCTCCAGCACGACAACTTCGTGCCGAGCCGCCAGACGTCGGTAGGCCGAACTGACCGCTTCCAGCAGCTGCGGCTTGAGACGGTAGTAGTCAACTCCGCTAAACTTCCCTAAGACCTTTCCATTAATGACGACTTGCGAGGCAACGTCGGAAGTTGGTTTGAGCAGAATCGGATTCATGTCAACGTGCGGCGCAACTTTGGCTGCTTCAGCCTGCATCGCTTGCGCCCGTCCAATCTCATGACCGTCGCGAGTCGCGTAAGAATTCAGGGCCATGTTCTGGGCTTTGAATGGAGCAGCGTCGAATCCATCCTGCCGCAGGATCCGACACAGCGCTGCGACAGTGAGCGATTTGCCCGCATCAGAAGCCGTGCCTAACACCATCAACGCCCGTGCTGTCATGACTTGTCCTTCGACTCTCGATCCGTGCTGATGGAACTTAGCAATTCTCCGGCGCGGGCTTCGTCAGTCGCGCCGTAGCGCTCGAAGTGAATCAGACCCGCTAGCGGCTCGCGTTGCTCCCAACCTTTGATTTCCAACTCCGGCTCAGCGCAAAACTCCGTAACGTAACCCAGACAAAGATAGGCAACGGGCACGACGTGGCCGGGGATGCCGAGCGTAGCGCGCAGTTCGCCGACATCGAGAATGCTGACCCAGCCGACGCCGATACCCTCAGCGCGCGCCGCGAGCCAAAGGTTCTGGACCGCGCAAACTGTCGAGTAGAGCGCTGTCTCCCTCATCGTCTGCCGCCCCAATCCATGCCCGCGCACGTTGGCCTCATCGCAAGTGACACACAAATTGATAGGTGCTTCACGGATGCCCGCCAGCTTCAGCGTCTTGTACATAGCACGGCGATCATCGTCATAAACTTGTGCTGCGGCGAGACGAGCGCGGTCGAAGATTTCGTGAACTTTATCGCGAACTTCTCGGTCGCGGATGACGATGAAGCCCCACGGTTGCATGAATCCGACTGAAGGGGCGTGGTGCGCCGCGCCGAGGAGGCGCGCGAGCACTTCGTCCGGTATCTCATCGAACTTAAAGGATGAACGCACGTCGCGCCGCTCGTAGATCGCGCGAAAGACTCCGCGACGTTCTTCCTCGCTGAAGCGGTGTTCGCGTGTATCAATGTTTGCACGGGCCATGTTCATCTTCGCTCGCTTCACATCGCCGAATAGCGTTGCTGCCTTCTGAGCAAAATAAGAAATACGGGGCCGCCCAGCAGAGCGGTGATCGCTCCTACCGGCAGTTCGCCCGGCGAGATCACCACCCGCGCGAGCATGTCAGCGAGTATTAAAAAGGCCGCACCCAAGAGAAACGAAGCCGGTAGCAACACCCGCACATCCTGGCCGAAAATAAGTCGAGCCGCGTGTGGCACAATTAGGCCAACGAAACCGATCGCACCGCCCACCGAAACAGTCACCGCAACGATTAAGGAACTGGCCTTGAAGACCATTCGTTCCGTGCGCCTTACATCTACGCCGAGGCTCGCCGCCGATTCCTCACCCGTTGCCAGAAGATGAAGGTCGCGCCCATACGCAAGAAGGACTAGCCAGCCCGGTATGAGGAAAACGAGCATCTTCCAAATCAGATCAAAACCGACGACATCGAGGCTTCCAATCAACCAGCGAAGAATCTGCAAAGCACGGCCATACGAAGCGAGATATTGAATGACCAGAACACCAGCCGAAGCGCTAAGGTTAAGCACCACACCGGCGAGCAGCAGTGCACCGGGCAAGATCACACCACCACCTGAACGAGCGAGCCGATAAACCAACACGACTGATACGGATGCGCCGACAAAGGCCGCTATAAAAATCAGTGGTACGCCCACTAAGTTCAATCCAAGTCCGCAGGCAATAGCGATACTGGCGCCCAAAGATGCACCGCCAGATACGCCAAGCGTAAAAGGATCTGCGAGAGGATTGCGAAAGAGCGCTTGCAGTGCAGCTCCCACTATCGCCAGCGACGCGCCGACAAGGCCTGCCATTAACACGCGCGGCAACCGCAGGCGAAAGAAGACAGCACGCGCGATGGGATCACTTTTCAGGGCGGCAATACTAAGTGGCTGGTAGCCCACATAAAGACCTATCAAGAACGCGATGACGAGACCAAGAATCAAGAGAGGAAGCGCAATACGCAACCGGACGCTTACGCGTGCGCGGTTCGGTGCGCGCGGAGTGTCTACTAGGGTGCTTGACTTTGGCAGTTCGGCTTCGCTCAACTCTACATTTCCCGGAGTTAAAGGCATCACAATTCTGACCACACAAAAGTACGCCCGTCACTACGCATCGTCCGCACAGGCGCATCATAGACTTCACCAAGAACGCTGTTGGTAAGTACCACCTCAGGCACACCACTCGCGACAAGGCGCCCGCATTTCATCGCGAAGATAAAATCAGCAGCTAAATCGAGCAGCATTAAGTCATGCGTGATCATCAGGATGGTGATCCCGCTCTTATCTCTTAGTTTGCGCAACGCTCGGGTCAGTTGGGTTCGATGCTTCAGATCCAACGCGCTCGCTGGCTCATCGAGCAACATTACTTCCGGCTGCTGCGCGAGGGCGCGAGCGACGGTCACCAGTTGCCGCTCGCCACCTGACAACTCCGTAATGTGTCGGCTTGCGAGATGTGCGGCATCAAGCGCGTCGAGTGCACCCAACGCGATCTGTTCATCATGTGAACTCTCGAAACGAAACCTGCCGCTATACGGGCTGCGACCGGTCAAGACCACCTCCAGCCCCGTAAAAGGGAAAACGTTGGAAGTCGATTGCGGGACATAGGCGATGCGCTTGGCCCGTTCACGCGGGTGGAGGGTTGAGAGTGGAGCGCCCGCGAAGGCGACTTCACCCCTGCAGGGTTCAAGTAATCCGGCGAGTAACCGAATCAGGGTTGACTTACCTGATCCGTTCGCACCGACAAGAGCTCCCATTGCACCACGAGGAAGCGACAATGAAACATCAATCACCGCACGTAGTGATGAGTACGAAAAGCTCATGTCGCGCGCTTGGATGAGCGCCCCGGTGTTCGAAGAGTCACTTGGCATCAGGAAAACTCTCCGGGTGAAGCGCTTTCGCAAACACCTGCGCGGTATGGCCAACGAACTGGCTGGGATGAATCACTGAAGGATCGCGCATTGGGTAGATCCTCTTTTCGCGGACCGCGCGAACTTCCGCAAGTTCGTTCCATACGGCTATTGGGTCCTCGCCAAAATTCCCTTTTGAGCCCTGAACCATGTCGATGATCACTTCAGGATTCAAGGTTAGCACTGCCTCCTTGTTGATCTTGCCGTAGCCATGTTCAGCTTGCGGGGCTATCGATTCACCGCCCGCGATGATGATGAGTTCGTCGAGATAACTTCCCTTAGTAGCGGTGTAAACATCGCGGATCGTACCCGGCACGCGGTCGACTACGCAGAGCACCCGAGGGTGCGGGCGATCGCCAACGGCCTTTCGGACGGCATCGATCTCGGCCTCTGTCTTGGCAGATAGATCTGCTGCTTCTTGCTCATGGCCGGTTGCGCGACCGATCTCTCCGATGGACGTTAGGACGTCACAGAGAGTTTGACTCTTGACGAAGTGAGACCGTACGCCGAGTCCGTTCAGCTTATCCCGCAGAAATGGCTCTTGCCTATCAACCCCGATTACAAAGTCCGGCTTGAGCGCCATGAGCTGCTCCAGGTTGGTTTTGTCCCAACCGTTAACACGAGGCTTGTTCTTAACGTCATCGGGGTACGTGCAGTATTGCGAGACAGCGATCACCTGTGGCCATGCGCCGATGCCGTAGAGAATCTCAGTCACGCTTGGGCTGAGTGAAACGATGCGTTGCGGGCGTGGCTCGACGCTTGCTCGCTGTTGCTGCGCCTGTCGGCTGCCACAACCTGCAAACAACAGATTCAATACGAGAAGGAGTGCGACTAAAATCGCCGCTTTACTTTTCATTGCTATCAACATCCCTTTGGCCGTTTCTCTTTGGCACCTCGGAGTATGGGCAATGACGGCAACCCTGCTCGCAACAATAACCGCGCCGCAGGTGATAAAGGGCCGTAAGGACCATTAACCCTCGTCCAGGTAGTAGTCCTCATTTTCAACGAGTGGGACCACCTCGCCTGTGCTGCCGCTTTCTCCCATTGCTTAAAAGACAAACGTTGCGCCCGCGCGACCCGTGCGTCCCGGCGTGCGAAAGCCGTTCTCGAAATACTCGCGGTCGAACAGATTGTCCACATAACCGAAGAAGCGCAGGGACCGCGATTCTTTAAACGGCAGTGTGTAGCTTGCGCCCAGATCTGCCTTGGCCAACCCACGGAAACGATAGGCACGGCTGGCGAAGGTTTTGGGGTCAGAGATCGCCGCGAAATAATCGCTCGATGCGGAGAGATCAAAATTAATCAGGAAGCGGTGACCGAAACGCTGGGTCGCAACAAACGAGAATTGATTGTTGGGGATCACGAGCGAACGAAGAGTGCCCGGTACCTGAGGCGTGCGCTGCTGGGCCTTCGTATAGGTGTACGCGGCGGAGAGATTCAGCGTGCGCGTCGGTGTTGCCGTCATGCTCAACTCCACACCGCGAGCAATACCTCCATTAGTATTGCGATACCCCCCAAAGCGACCGAAGGGATCTGTTGCCGGATTGATAGCGCCGGAGAAGTCGAAGATGATCACTTCTTGAAGACGCGTGTAAAAGTAAGTCGCCGAGGCGCGCAATCGATTACGGTAGAGCGTTTGGTCAATACCCGCATCAAAGGCGACCGAGCGGTCAGGGCGCAAGCGTGGATCGCCAAAGACAGAGTAGCCGAAGCTTCCAAAGAAAGTGCCAAAGCGTTCAAAGAGTGACGGAGCGCGGTATCCGTTACCAGCGTGTGCGCGCACTTTCGTGCCCGACGAGCGGAAGAGATAGGCGATGGAGCCGTCGCCCGTATAAGCCGTCGGCGGTGATTGAAAAATGATGCTGCGATAAGGTGCGGATGCGGTCGGTGTGAATAGTGGTTGTTGAAGTCGGAAGAACTGAGTGCGAAAGGCAACAGAGATTTGCAGGCGCTCTTCCATGAAGCGCAATTGATCCTGGACAAAGAGCGCGTGGCTCCTCTGCGTCACATCAACGTTGGAGTTGTTGGCAGGGTTGACTTGGAATGACGGATTCTTGAAGTTCTCGCTTTCAAACTCGTAACCGCCGGTGATGAAGTTGACACGTCCGGCGCGCGCATCGAAACGCGCATTCAGCGTATGAACGCGCCCATTAAAATCTGATCGAGTACTGCCGCCTATTGGTTGAAACCCAACTCCCAACGGCCCATTAAGGCTACTGCGGTTAGTCGCCAGACCCTGATAGCTGATGGTGTAGCCAAACCTTTCAGTTGGGCGCTGCGTAAAGATGACGGCGCCGGAGAAGAAGTTCGCCCTCCGCAAGTTGTCGGGATCGTTTGCTGCGGGAATGAAAGTGGCCGTGCCAACATTCAGCTGTGAGGCTGGCACACCCGCTTCATAGCGGCGCAGTTCGGAAAGCGAGAGTGGGATGGCTTCGATGATGCCGGTCGCAGGCAGAGTGCCGATACCTTGCGGACTATTATTCAGTTGTAACCGAGAGTTGGCGGCGTAGATACGGCCTGAGAGCGTGGTGGTAGGTGAGAGGCGAAAAAGAACCCGCCCTTGTCCACTCGTGTTACGCGCTTCATCCTGACCATCAACTCCGCGCGTGACGTTGAGATGTGAAAAGCCGGCGCTGTAGACGAGGCTGTTTTTGCGGGCGTCGCCAGCCACTTGGCCTCGACCACGAAACATTCCCAATGCGCCACCCTCGGCCAGGACATTGCCGTGGAGCGGGCCGCCGCCCACGTCGGTTACAAGATTGATGACACCACCGATGGCATTCGAGCCATAGAGCGAAGACCCAGAGCCCCGCAGAACCTCAACCCGGCTAGCATCAGTGACAATCAAATCCTCCAGGAAACCCGAGGCATCACCCTGCGTGGCAGCAGCATCGCGGAAACGGAGACCGTCAATCAACACGGCTGTATCTTCGCTGCGCAGGCCGCGTGTCTTGATCGAAGTAAATGAGCCAGGGCCGCCAAGCTGTTGCACGCGCAAGCCAGGAACTGTGCGCAAGGATTCTGCAATCGCCCACTCGTCGCGTTCATCTATCTCTTGCTGATCTACGACCGTGACGGCCTTTGATACTTCATCGACTGATTGCGGAGTGTCGGAGGCAGTGACCACAACTGTGCTCCGCACACCTGACAATTCCAGGGGAATGTCGAGCGTCGCCGTCTGACCTCGCTCGACGACCACTTGATGCGCACTTGCAGACGCGAATCCTTCCGCCTCCGCTTCCACCAAATACTCCCCTGGCGCAAGCCTCTCAAAGCGATAAGTACCCGTTGAATCCGCGGTCGTGCTAAGGCGAAAAGTGCGATCACGAGCATAGAGCGTTACCGTCGCGCCTGGCAGCCTCGCTCCTTGCGGATCTTTTACGTGGCCCGTGATGGTCGCAGTGCTACTAGCGGTTGTTTGTGCGAGCGCCAACGCTGAATGCGCAAGCACGAACACGAGCACACATAAGATCAAAATCAAACTCCTGCTGTTAATTCTCTTCATGATCAAGTGTCTCCTTCTCCTCCCCTTCGGAAGAGTGGCAAAGACGCGCTTTAAGAGGCCGGTCTCCTGACTCACGGCCAAAATACTCACCTACTCTCCGCGCCTTCCCATCCATGTGGGACAGTGGCTTCTTCTGTCGCGGATTTCGTTGCCGTTCACAGTTGCGAGGGCAGTGGCGGCATTGCACCGCTCTTCCCGCTCACCTCTAACGCATCATGGTTATCAAAGAAGAGAGAGCAGCAAAGAACTCAGAACCCCCCTTGCCATCTCTCGCTGTTCGAAAAACTTCTAACTCCCCGCGCAAGCTGCAACGAAGCGCGCCGCAAATCGCGGGCACGATCCGAAATGCAAATGTACATAGCTTGCCAGCACCGCACCGACGGTAAATCCCTCATGGCGTTCGCCTGACATTGTGTTGACGCGGTAACGCCGCTGAATGTGTGCAGGCATTTCGTCAATCACTGAATAACGAAACTCGTGTCCGCGCGCTCGTTCACCTGCTCGCAGCCATCCGGCGTTGTTCGTGCCTTCAACTTCCGCATAGCCAAGTGCAGCAAGCCGTGAATGCATTCGCGCACACGTCGGGAAAACGCCTACCATCGGAAACGCATGGCTTTCTTGGTCAACGATAGCTTCCGACAAGTACATCAGGCCGCCGCATTCCGCATAAACTGGCTTGCCGCTTTGCGCAAAACGAGCAACGTCGGCGCGCATAGTCTCGTTCGCGGCGAGCGCCGCTGCGTGCAACTCCGGGTAGCCGCCGCCCAAGTAAAGTCCGTCAAGGCTTTCCGGCAGTCTTTCCTGCTCAATCGGACTGAACTCAACAATCTCCGCGCCAACGTTGACGAGCAGATCAAGATTGTCCTGGTAGTAGAAACAGAATACGTTATCGCGAGCGATACCGATTCTCGGTCGGCGATTGAAAGATTGGTCTTCTTGCAGAGCTGTGCTTTCTATCTCGACTCGGTGTGAGTCGCCTTCGGGCATAGATCGCTGTGTGGCAGTGACAGCTTCGCTTTGTGAACGCTCTCGCGCAAGACGTATTAGCTCGTCAATGTCAACTCCCGTCTCAATCCACGAAACAAGCGCATGGAGGCGCGCATCGTTCAAAACTTCATCCGCCATGAACAATCCGAGATGGCGTTCGGGGAGCGCAATGGATTCGTCCAGCGGGAGCCACGCGAGTACGCGGGCATGACAAGAGGTCCGCACCGACTCGCGCAAGTAAGCGAAGTGGCCCGCGCTTGCTACGCGGTTGAAGATGATGCCCGCCACATCAAGCTTTTGGTCGAAGCTCTCGTAGCCGTGTACGAGCGCCGCCGCCGAGCGCGCCATCGCCCAAGCATCGACCACCAATAAAACTGGAAGACCTAACAACTTCGCCATCTCCGCAGTAGAACCGGCTTCGGTTAATGCGTCGCGCCCATCGAAGAGTCCCATCACGCCTTCGACCACAGTGAAGTTGGCATCACTTGAGAACCGAGAGAAGGTTTGGAGATTGGCATCGGGTTCAAGCATCCAGCCGTCAAGATTCCGGCTGATGCGGCCAGCCGCACGAGTGTGCAATGTTGGATCAATAAAATCAGGCCCTACCTTAAACGGCTGCACACGAAGGCCGCGCCGCCTCAAAGCAGCCATCAGAGCAATTGAAATTGTGGTTTTCCCGACACCACTATTAGTGCCGGCAATAACTAAGGAAGGCGGTAACATGCGCCGCAGTCTCCGTGCTAACTCAAATTCAAACAGACGGAAATGCGACCGGATTACGAGGCAGAAATTGAAGGAATGGGTAAAGGCGTTGAGTATGTACAGCGGAAATAGAGACGCCCTCGATCTCCTGTTGCAGAAGATCGAGGGCGTCAAAAAACTCGCTGTTTGGTTACCAGGTAATTGCTGGACCATCGAAAACTGGGCGGAGCTATTACACTGATTAGAACTCGACGCCACTCGCCCTTTCCCGGAGCGTAAGTGGTCGCTTCCATCTAACAGCAGGCAAGGTTTCCTGACTCCCGGCTCGAACGCGTCGCTTCGCGGCCTTCCCAATCTACGAATGAGACCAGTGACCTTCATCATGGAAGCTACGCAATCGCCGGTACACAGTGGCGGGAACCGTGCGGGCTTTACACCCGCTTCCCTTGTCACCCTCTATGGGCACCTGTGACGGTCAACCCAGATCCTCTCGGATACCAGGTTGAAATAGCGATCTAACTATTAAAGTTCCAAAGATCAAAACGCGCTAGCCCTTATTTCACTAGTGCGAGTGAAAGGCACTCTATAACCTGTCTTGCCACGCCGTCAAGCTGACGAATCACCAATGAGTTATCATGCTTAAAACAACTCCCCTCTTGAATCCAGCGCGAGGATGGCCTTCAATGACGTATCGATAATTCCTCATTAACCGTCACAGGACTCCTTAGCGATGTTCTCGACTTTGGACCTATTCTCTGTTTTTCGGAGCAGCTTTTACTTGCGAACCATTCGACCGACAGCACGGCGTAACAAGGCAATTCCTAAAAAAAACGACTGCCGGGATAACCGTGAGCGCCAAAACATCCCAGGTGGAGAACAATCCCACTCGATAGAATGGCATGTAGTGCCAGAGTCTGGTTCGATCTACGACTGTCTCTTCGAAGATTATCCACGAGTTAATGAACGTCGTCGCGATAGCGATCTTGACGATCAACGGTGAGGGAGGCGTAATCGATTTCTTCATCTCGTTATTATAAGCTACCTATTCTCTGTTTATTTCGATTCCGGCCCTTCAGAGACCAAGCTCGAGCTTCGTGAAGTCTTTAACGCCTTCGCGCCCGGTTAGACGAAGCCACATAGGACCGCCTTCTTGTTCAACTTCCATTTCAAAACGGAAGAAAGGGCAACACATTCGCTCCAGTGTGATGTACTCGGTTACCTTGGTGCGGGCGATGATCTTTCCACGTTGTCAGGCTTTTCGTTCAGTTTTCCAATGATCAGAAAGACGAACGCCACACTGAATGGCGTTAATAAATATTTAAGTGATAAGACGAGTAGGACACCGACTGCGGCGCCTCCCGGAAGAGCCACGTGTGCAGCGGGATCGTAGGCCGGCAGGGACAATGTACGGGGAGTCATTTGCAATTACCCGACCAATTCTGTGAGGAAACTGAGGAAGGAGAGAAACTATTACTTTGCCGATCCTCAGGTTGACCCCACTTGCTTGGCGTTCGTATGGTAAATCTAGTCAGAGTGGTGAGCGAGGTAACGAGAGCATGACTGCGAACTGCTCCTCACGTTGAATGTGTCATTCCGCGCTAATGAAGCGGTACAACACTCGAATCAGACGGTAGGCCGCAGGCATCGTGTCCATCGAGTAAGTGACAGTTTCTGGTCCGACACGTCGAATTGTCGGAAACGCTTCTGCAATCTCCGGAATCAACGTGTCGCGAAACTCTAGCTGCACATTGAAGGGCCCGCGCCGCTCGGGAGGCGTCTTTTTCGCACCGGCGACCGCAGCACGAGCCGCCGATTCAATTTCCCTACGGGCCGTTTCGAGCGACACCAACTCCACAGCGCGGACGTTAATGGCGCGCTTCACAACGACACCCCGCGCTGCCGTCGCCATCTCTTTCACTTCCGCCACTGCCACATCATCTCCAGTGACTAACACAACAGGCACGCCATACCACGCGGCGAGCATGGTGTTCATTCCGCCTTCACCTACCGAGCGTCCGTTGATTCGCAGATCGCGCACAACGCCCGATCCGGTATGCGCAAAGAGCCCGTCCGGACTTCCCGCCTTCGCGTGATAGCCTATGAAGATAACGGCGTCAAAAGATCCATCAAGTCCTTCCATCATGCCGTAGCGTTTGAAACTGTGACTGATGAGACGCGCCGCCGGGTTTAGGTCTTCTGGCAGTAGGTTGCGTTGACCACCATGTGAGTCGTTGACGACGATGTCTGTGGCGCCGACGGCGAGGGCTCCTCGAATGGCGGCGTTAGTGTCTTCGGCCATCAACTTACGGGAGCGAGCGTATTCAGATCCGCCGGGCGAAAGCTGATCGCTTCCGGAGATGCCGCTGATTCCTTCCATGTCGACGGAAATGTAGACTTTCTTGCCCTGCGCAAAGACGGCAGCCGCAAGAACGAAGACCATAGCTACTGATAGAGCCAAGCGCAAAATCACATCTCGCTTTACAAGATTACGCAGCTTCGTCAACCAAAAGCTATTAGTTTCAACGCAAGTCATTGCGATCACGTTTTGTTGAGCAGCCATGTATTCTCCTCTCCTCATCATTCAGAATACTAATCTTTGAACTGACGCAGAAATGCGGGATAACACCTATCCATTGACAAGAATGAACGTCATGCGATACTAACAACCTTCATCCCGTCAAAACTTAATGAACCACGATCCTTTTACCGAATCACTATGAGAATTCACGGATTAAAATATTCCTACCTCTCGATTCTAACGTTCCTCACATTGGCTTCAGTCAACGGACAAGTGAGAAGCGAGTACCGCGCATTTTGGGTTGATACGTTTAATACTAGTCTCAACAACCACACCGATGTCCTGAATGTCGTTAACAACGCCAAAGCTGCCAAGGCGAATGCGATCTTCGTTCAAGTGCGACGACGCGGTGACTCTTGGTATCTCAATTCGCTTGAACCACCAGGAGATCGCGTTCCAATCCAACCAGGATTCGATCCACTTCAAGACATAATCAATGTGGCTCACAGCGAGGCAATCGAGGTACATGCGTTCGTTATCATGAGCGCAATCTGGGGACGCGCACCGAATCTTTTTCCACCTGAGAGTCCAAACCATGTTTTCAATCTACACGGAGGATTCGACGCGGCGACAAACACGATCATACCCGGCCCAAATAATTGGCTCACGCGCACTCTTCTTCCTGATACAACGCCTGGAAGCACGGCAATTTCGTTCCAGGGCCACCGGTTTGGCAGCGACTTCTGGCTCGACTTTGGTCATCCGGATGCTGCCGCCTATACCGTCAATGTCCTCAATCATCTCGTGCTGAATTACGATATTGATGGATTGCACCTCGACCGCATTCGTTATCCTGAAATCGGTATCTCCGGTCAAACACCTTCGACTGGTACAAATATTGGTTACAACCCGACGAGCGTTGAACGTTTTCAGCGACACTATAATATTCCGCCTGATAGTCCTCCACCTGCTCCCAATGACCCGCAATGGAACCAGTGGCGACGCGACCAGGTCACAAACATCGTCCGTCGCGTGTATCTGAATGCGCTTGCGATTAAAACCAACTTGAAGATTTCGGCAGCGCTGATCGCCTTTGGCGGCATTGGTTCAACTGAAAGCTCGTGGAATTCTGCAGAGGCTTTCTGGCGTGTGTACCAGGACTGGCGTGCCTGGACGCAGGAAGGCATTCTCGATATCGCCATTCCGATGGTCTACAAAGCGGAACACACCGCGACGGTGCGCCCGCAATACGATCAATGGGATGCATGGTTGCGTGGTCATTTATATAACCGAGCGGGAATGACCGGTCAGGGCGCCTTCGTTAACGCCATCGAGGGCAGTCTTCGACAAACTCGTCGAACACTGACGCCTACTTCGGGTCCGAACAACTTAAGCGGCATCATCTTCTTTTCAATGGCGACCAGCAACATTGCGGTAGCCAGTAATCCTTTTGCGATTCCACCAGGTGCCACTCCAGCTCGCCCGTTTTCGGAATTTGCGTCTGGATTGACGACAGGCAAATCCGTAAACGGTTTGGTGCCTTATGAACCCGATGGATTGACACCCATCTTCAATGATCCAGCGACGATTCCGACGTTTTCATGGAAGATCACACCAACCCTCGGGCATGTGAAAGGAGAAGCTCGGCACAATGATGGCACAGCTTTCGATACTGTCCCGGTCACCATTGAAAACCTCGAGACACATGCTACAAAAGTAACAGCGACGGATGGCGGCGGGTTTTTCGGTGCTGTTGATCTACCGCCCGGCGCATATCGAGCACAAGTCGATTCGTTGTATTTCTGCTTCAACGTATCAGCCGGACTGGTTGCGAACGCCGAGCAAGACATTCTCGCGCCTGAAACTACTGCAACTCTTCAGCCCACTATACCGAGCGGACAAAACGGGTGGTATAAGACCGCACCTACTATCACGTTCAGTGCTAGCGATAACTGCTCTGGTGTCGCCACTACTGAATACTCAACGGACGATGGACAAACGTGGCAGCCCTACAACGGGAGTTTCGTTTTCAGCACTGAAGGAATAACTACAATTCTTTATCGCTCGACAGACCGCGCAAGCAATAGCGAAACGGCAAAAAGTATTACCCTCAAAATCGATACAACTACGCCGGTACTTGCGTTGAGTGCTACTCCTTCGGTGATCTGGCCCGCGACCAATGAAATCGTCAACGTGAGACTTGAAGGCAACGGGAGCGATTCAGTTTCAGGTTTGGCGAGTATTAGCTACGTTGTCACTGATGAATATGGCACACCTCTAACTCTGCCAGTCCGGACACTGTCAGGCGGTTCAGCTAATTGGAGTGAAGTGCTTGCAGTTGAAGCGCGTCGCGAAGGAACAGATTTGGATGGTCGACTCTACGTCGTCATTGCAACTCTGACAGATGTGGCGGGCAATACCACAACGGCAACAAAGAACATTATCGTGCCGCATGATCAAGGAATAGGACCATAGAATTGCATTGAGAGTAGCTCGAAGCAATCTAGGTCCGGGTTCAGCGTTCTCTCCGCACGAGAACAGAGGCGATGAGTAAACAGAGCGCCAGTAGATTCAGAATTGCACTCGTCGCGTGCGAGTACTCCCATTGGCGGCGAAGCTGCATCCAGCTGTCGGGCAACATGGTCCAATTGTTGGTTATCTGATTGGTCGGATATGTGTAAGTCCAGAACACCACTTGGGTGCCCACGAGACATAGCAAGCCGATTAGCGCGAAAACAAACGCTCTCTGTTCCCGGCGCAGCGTAATCGCAAGAGCCAGGGCGGAGATCAGCACCGCTGCGACAACAATACCCAGTAAATTCCATCCGCGATAGATCTGCTGCACTGTGAGAAGGAAAGGCAAACGACCGCTAAGGCCTGATGGCGTGCTATCGAAGATCATTCGCCTCGCTGCCGTTCGTGCTGGCATAAAGAAAAGAATCGGCTGGAATACATTCAGGCACACCTATTCCTCGACTCTGATTGCGAATGGGGAGAATGTGAAAGTGGTCCAAGAACTAATGCGTCATGCCAGCAGTCGCTTCACTCTGGAGGTTTACACGCAAGCAAAGACGAGAGCTAAGCGAGAAGCGCAACAGCGGATCGTTGAAATGATGCTTCCGGACGAAGGACTAGATGAGATCCGACTGCAACGTAGAGATCCTCCTGAATTTTGGGCGGTGATGCGCAGTAGGGAAAATCGAAAACGCGGTCTCAAATGGCGTAATTTGGTGTCACGGAAAATGCGGGGAGCTACGCTAAGTTATTGAAAGGATTGGTAGGCACGTGGCGATTTGAACCCCAGACCCCTACCGTGTCAAGGTAGTGCTCGACGGTGGGCCAACTCTTTTAAAATCAATAAGCACTAAATTTGCTCAGTAAAATTCGCACTGCATTCACTGCATCCACTGCTTCAACTGCTCGTTCAGCACATTTTTGTGTGCCAATCTGTGTGCCAACTTTTTAATCCTTCCCATCCTAGCACACAAAGCGCAGGCGCCCGCCTCCCAGGAGAAAAATAACTGACCTGACTTAGATTGTTTTGTACACGAGTGACTAACTAGCAGTGGTTTTTGTGCGAAGACGCACGCGATTGAGCAGCAATGCGTTGAGTGTGACGGTAACAGTTGAAGCGCTCATGGCGAGGGCGGACCATTCAGGTCGCAAGAGCAAACCGAAGGAAGGATAAAGGACTCCTGCTGCCACGGGTATGGCTATAAGATTGTAGATGGCGGCCCAAAAAAGATTTTGTTTGATCTTGCCCCGTACTTTTCTCGCAAGTTGAATAGAGCCGGATACGTCTGAAGGATCATTCTTGACCAGGACCACGTCGGCTGTCTCAACTGCAACGTCCGTTCCCGCTCCGATTGCCATGCCAACGTCTGCCTGCGCAAGGGCCGGAGCATCATTGACTCCGTCTCCCACCATTGCGACTTTCTGACCTTTGGCCTGAAGTTTCTTTACTTCATCAGCCTTGTCTTCCGGCAAGACCTCTGCAATCACAGTATCCATTTCTAGTTGTCTGGCTACGGCATCGGCTGTGAACTTGTTATCGCCCGTCAACATCACCGTCTGCACGCCGAATTCGTGCAGTAACTTCACTGCTCGTCGCGCGCTCTCACGGATCGTGTCAGCCACGGCCACTACTCCAGCCGCTTGTCCGTCTATTGCCACATACATCGCGGTCTTGGCATCGGCCGCAAGAATGCCAACCCGCTCTTCGAGTCCATCCAACGCAACTTTCTCGCGCACCATCAGATTCTTGTTTCCAATCAGTACGCGGCGCTGATCAACGCTTGCCTCAACTCCATGGCCGGGAATCGAATCAAAATTCTCTGCCGGCGACAGTTTAATACCTCGGGCTTGAGTACCAGCGACGATGGCTTGAGCAAGCGGATGCTGCGACGACTGATCGGCGGAA
>JBKOYD010000071.1:0-33836 GCA_046725195.1 Acidobacteriota bacterium
GTAAGGAGAGACGGAAAGCAGATCGAACCACGCCCGAGGCTCCCGACATACAGCGCCTATTGCGACAAGCTGTTGACATTGGTTGTCGCACTGCCGTTATGGAATGTTCTTCGCAGGCAATGGATTTCCATCGATGTGATGAACTGGAGTACGCAGTAGCTGTCTTCAGCAACCTCACTCGAGATCACCTCGATTATCACAAGACGATGGAAAACTACTGGTATGCCAAACAACGACTGTTTGACGGACGCTTGGGAACGCGACCCAGGATATCGGTGATTAATGTCGATGATCCATACGGAGTTGAATTAGCGCAGAAGTTGGAGCATGAAGGTCTTCGCGTTGTTCGTTATGCAGTGAACTCAAAGGCGGATGTGACAGCGCGCCATGCTGAGTTCTCGTTAAATGGCATGCGCTTTCAGCTTTCAACTCCAGAGGGGGAGCGGGATTTTCATTCGCCACTTGTTGGTCCACCTCACATCTACAACACGCTGGCTGCTGTTGCGAGCGGACTTGCACTGGGTTATGGACTCCATGTTGTCACCGGAGCTTTAGAGAAATGCACAGGCGCTCCTGGACGTTTTGAACACGTTGCGCATGATGGAGACTTCGCGGTTGTGGTCGATTATGCGCACAGCGACGATGCGTTATTGAACGTGTTGCGAACTGCCCGAGAGGTTGTGGGAGGGAAGATCATAACGGTATTTGGTTGTGGCGGTGATCGCGATCGTTCAAAACGTGCGCCAATGGGAGAAGCGGCCGGCAGTTTAAGCGATGTGGTTATTCTAACCTCCGACAATCCGCGTACAGAAGATCCGGAACAAATTCTATGTGATGCTGAAGAAGGCATTCGTAAGACAGGCAAACCGTACAGAAAGATCGCTGACCGCACAGAGGCGATTCATCAGGCGATTTCGGAAGCGCGCAGCGGTGATCTGGTCCTGATCGCCGGCAAAGGTCACGAAGACTATCAGATCATCGGTCGTGAGACCTTTCACTTCGACGATAAAGAAGTCGCACGAGCCGCGCTCGTTCAGAAAGGTTAATGAGCGCATCATCGAGAATTCTAAAGACGACTATTGCGGGCGAGCTTCTTCTACTTGCCGGCTTTTGCTTTCTTGGTTCTTCACAAAAACTGATCCGAGAAGCACAAGGCCTTTCGCCGGCGTTCTCGCAGCCGAGCAAGACCAAAATCAAATCAGGCAAGTACGGACCACCGACAAAGATCGGCACTCTTAAAAATCCGTCGATTGCCGAAAGCAGCGGGTTGGTAGCATCTCGTTTGTTTCCGGGAGCCTACTGGACGCACAACGACTCCGGTGACGGACCCTTCATCTATGCGTTTGACAGTGAGGGCATGTCTCTTGGCGTCGTTCGCGTGGCTGGAGCGAGGGCACACGATTGGGAAGACATTGCAGCGGGTCCCGGACCTCAGCGAGATAAGTCGTATCTGTACATTGGCGACATCGGAGACAACAACGATTCGCGTTCGGAAGTTGTTGTATATCGTATTCCAGAGCCAGTGCTAACGGCTGCGGACCGTGCGACAACGACCAGGAAGCCGCGCGTGTCAGAAAGTGCAGAACCCATTCGGCTGCGCTATCCGGATGGCGCACACGACGCAGAGGCATTGCTGGTGCACCCTTTCAGCGGCAACCTCTACATTGTTACTAAGGTCGCTCTGGCCAATCCCATGGTCTACGAAGCTGAAGCCCCGTTTGACACGGGCAAGGTGATCACAATGAAGAGCCTTGGGGAACTAAAGGTGCCCAGTCTTTTTGGCGGGATCATAACGGGTGGAAATATTTCGCCGGATGGTCGCATGCTCGCACTTTGTGATTACTTTGAGGGATACGAGTTAGTGTTACCGGCGACGTCTAACAGCTTCGATGATATTTGGAAGCAACGGATGGTCGGTTTCGATCTGGGAAAGCGCAATCAAGGTGAAGCTATCACCTATCGCCTGGACGGTAAGGCGTTTTTGGCAACGAGTGAAGGTAAATCGTCGGTGTTGATTCAGGTGGTAAAGCGGTAATGTCCGAAATGCTCTACAGCTTGTCGTTGACTAGGCCGAGAGACCGCTTTAGCCAAACCACAACTGCGAGATCAGGTCTCTGGACAGGTTCGACAGAGCCTAAAAGTCCAAGTCCAAAGACCTTTGTTGTCGGGTGCTTACCCCTCCGTCTTCTGTCTGCGCTCCAACATCCAATAGACCGGAAGTCCCAGTAGAATCAGGCCAAGTCCTATCCCTGATTGTCTCGGTGTGCTCCAAAAGGTTTGTAAGACAATTGCGGCAGAAACTATGAGGAATACTATCGGCACAATCGGATATCCCCAGACGCGGTAAGTGCGTTCGGCGTTTGGCAGCCGCCGGCGAAAAATAAAGACTGACGCTGCTACCATGACGTAGAAGATCGTAAGGGCAAAGATCGCATAGTCTGTCAGAGTGTCGTAGGAACCAGATAGGGCCACTACACATGCCCAAAAGCCTTGGACCATCAGCGCCCTGATGGGTACGTGGGTCCGTGGAGAGACCTGTGCGAGGCTCTTAACAACAAGACCGTCTTTGGCCAGAGCGTACGGTAAGCGGGCGGTCGCGAGGATCGATGCGTGCAACGCGCCGAAGGATGACGTCATCATTGCCGCAGCCATCAGCGTCACAGCTCCCGCACCCAACAACCTTCGGACAACTTCCGCCGCTACTGAGGATGATGCCGAAACATCAGCCACTTGCGTTGGCGTAAGGACGTGGTAATAGCTCAGATTCACAAAGAGATAAAGAGCCATTACCAGAAAACCGCCTCCGATCAAAGCCAACGGCAGATTGCGACCGGGATTCTTCACTTCTCCAGCAAGGAAGGTGATGTTGTTCCAGCCATCGTAGGCCCATAATGCCCCTAACATCGCAGCGGCCAGTCCTGCGATTCCGCCGGTTGTTACTGCAACTCCCTCGCAAGCGCCCCCCGTGTTAGCCAACGCCAAATTACCCCAATCACCTCCGCTGTAGAAGAAGGCACTCAAGCCCACACCGACGAGCAATAGAATCTTCAGGGCTGTAAGGAAACTTGCTACACCTCCGCTGACTCGAACAGCAGCGCAGTTGATGAGGGTTGTTACGATGATGGCGCTGAGAGCGACAAGCTGCAGACGACCGAACGAGATCGCATGACCGCCAATCGTGTAATCGAAGTACGAATGTTTGAGCACTCCTCCCAATAGATCATTCAAAAAGATTGCAAAGCCCACAGCGAGAGCTGCTGCTGAGGCGGTACGAGCAATCAAGAACTGCGTCCAGCCGTAGATGAAGCCCCAGGTTCTGCCGTAGGCGTCGCGCATGATTCCGTACTCGCCGGCCGCCCGCGGCATCATCGCGAGCAGTTCGGCATAGGTGAGAGCTCCGGCGAGTGAGAGCAAGCCAGCGAAGACCCAAACCGCGAGTGCTTTTCCCGGAGTACCAACATTGCAAGTTATTACTCGCGCTTTGAGAAAGACTCCCGTTCCGATGATGTTGGCAACGTTAACTGAGATAGCCGCGATCAATCCCAGGCCACGAATTAATTGTGTGTGTTCAGCTTGCATTTATGGCGAGTGTCCAAAGTCCAATGTCCAATGTCCAACGTCTTACTGAAAGGAATTCTTTGTCCCGGCCACGTTCAAATGCTTCCGCAGTATTTGAAAGGATTGAAACCGCCGCTCGTCGCATTTGATCTCTTAATCCAAAATCTCTTGCAAAGGAACCAGTTCGAGTAGCCTGATAGACCTCCTTTGTTAGAGCACGAGCTTTTTGCCACGACTTGATCTCTTCAAATTTCTTTACTTTGGCCATACATACACCTCCTGAGTGGTGAGAGTGAGGTTGATTCTAGAGACATTGGACATTGGACGTTGGACTTTGGACCACACTACCAGACGTCGCTGACGATTAGATCTTCGTAGGTGTCACGACGACGAATCAATTCGGGCTTACCGTCGTTACCGATCATAACGGCTGCGGGTAATGGACGACCGTTATAGTGAAACATCTGGGCCAGGGAATACGCGCCGCAGTTCAGTAATGCCAGGACTTCTCCCGGAGCGACGTCTTCAGGGAGTTTGCGATAGTCAGGCAAGCGTCCTTCGCGCTCAATGTCAAAATAGACATCCCCAGAGTCACAAAGTGGTCCGGCCACTTTGTAATCTCGAGCATAAGGTTCACTCGCCCTCGACGCGGAGATGAGATGGTAGTACCACTTGTAATTGTTCATCGAGAGCATGATGTTGTAGCCGGCGTCAGTGAGCAGCCAAACGTCTCTTGTTTCCGGCCGAGTCTTGATATTGCGGACGGTGGTTAGCACAAGGCCGGCATCCGCAATTACGCTGCGGCCGGGCTCGAGCAGGATAGTTACCTGGTCCAAAAGATGTTCAGCGTTTGCTGCTTGTGCCGACTCACGCGCTACTCGCAATGCTTCGGTTAGCACCGCTGAGGGGTCGAGTTCGGCACCCAACATTTCACGTTCGTGGTCGGGAAGTTGATCCGCTTGCGACCTATCGCGGAGGTAGTTGACAGGAATACCACCACCCAAATTGATGTGCTCGAGTATATGTCCCGTTTCGCGATGAATCGCCACCAGGTGGTCCCACATGCTCTTGAAAGCTTCGGCAAATGGTTCGACGTCTGGCGTTTGTGAGCCTACGTGAATGTGAATACCGCAAACATGAATGGTATCTGGGTTCTTGAGACCACGACGAAATGCCTCAAGTACTTCGGACGACGAGATGCCAAATTTCGAAGTGAGAAGAGCAGTCTGCAGACCAAGATGTGACCGCGTGCCGATCTCAGGTACGAGTCGCAAGGTTATACGGGCTGGTGGAACTTGCTCCCCCAGCGCTCGCAGGCGTGTCACCGATTGCTCGACCAGTTCGATCTCATAAATCGAGTCAACATTAATAGCGTAAATTCCGGCACGCACCGCATCGTCAAGTTCGTCATCAGACTTGCTCGTGCCGTTAAAGATGATCTGGTCAGGACGAAATCCAACCTTCAGTGCCTTGAAAAGTTCTCCTCCACTGTTGACCTCAACATCGATACCAGAGTTGAGCACAGCTTTTAAAATCGCCATGTTTGAGTTTGCTTTCGACGCGTAACAAAACTTGATCGGTCGATCGACTATTTCAGCCGCCTGCTTTAACCGGTTGATATTGTCTCGAATCCGGCCTTCGGAAAATACGAACAGAGGTGAGTTGTATTCTTTGATTAATTCAATCGAGTCGACACCAGCGATAGTTAAATGGCCTTCGCGTACTTCCAGATAACCAGGGATCGACCACGCAGGGCATAAGGTGGCTGTTCCAGACGACATGTTAATTAGAGACTCCAACAGGCGAATCAGAAAGTCGAGCGAAGATAGACTGGGATGACGTTAGCGTCAAGTGGGCGAATAACGTGAGTAATGCGTTAGTTGAACCTTGCCTTTGAGAGACATTAACCACGAAGAAGAAGAGACCAAGACACCAACGCAGAAAGACAGATTTAGGGCTTCTTTTTTGATTACTTTTTGTGCCTTAGTGCCTTTGTGGTTAATGTTCCTCAAACCCAACGTGGGGGTTCTGACGTACTAATTGGCGCGAACGAAATTGTAACTGAGTGTCCCAGTAACTTTGACTGGTTCACCCATTAGCATAGTGGGAGAAAACCTCGCCAACCGCGCAGCATTCAAAGCTGCTCCATGGAGATGCTGCGGACCTGATACAGCGCGCGCGTCGACCACTGTTCCTTGCTCATCGATCAAAACCTGGATTAGAACAACACCACTTGCATCGCCGGGTGGAACTTCAGGCATCGGTAGGTAAATAGCTTTTCCATTCAACATTCCACCAGAGATTGGCCCTCTCTTCTGATTCGGTTGAGTTGGTGTCGGTACCTGGCTATTGGCTGCGACATTGCCGGACTCGGTGTTCTCTTCCGTCGTCCCGGACGCTCGTGCGGCTTCGCCTTCTGTCTGACCTGCACGTTTTCGATCGCTGGTGGCTTGTTCATCAGCTGCAGCAGTCGTGGCATTCTCTTCGGCCTCTACCGTCGCGGTGGTCTTGGGTTTCTGTTGCTTTCTCTCAGGCAGCTCGAAGGAGCTGAGAAACTTCTCCTCCAGTGCATCATCTTTCTTCGTATTGAGCGAAACAATAGCGTAGAAACGCTTCCTGGTGGCATAGGCGTGGACTACCCCACTCAAATCTCCGATCGTTAGCTTATAGGATCGGCCCGTGTGCCCGTGGAATGGCCTGCTACTCACAAGTGTGAGCTTAGTCGGCGTCTCTTTCGTGCGTACCTTGGCCGGGAAAAAGTCCTTAAATGCGTCGATATAGGAGTTGAACCTCTCAAAATCTGAGTATGCCGCTGGATCTGACTTGATGCCGCTAAAGGATGCAACCGCTACCACCGGTCCTCCTGGAATTGATGCCAGGTACAACCGTGTAGTCAAATCCATCTTGTGGTACGCGAACTTACCGGTTTCCGTGGTCGGGGTTTTGGGCATTAACACCGAGAACTCTTCGCCTTCCGGACTTATTTTTTCCCACTCTGCCCAACCGGCAGGTTTTTGCTCTTGCGCAGGCAGCGACACAACTGCCAGGAGGAGAACCGCTAGCGACCAGTGTAAACGACGGAAATACATGTCATTACCTCCCTCATACTTAGCTTTACAGATGGGGTGTTGATTCGCCGTGTCGTGGCCGGTGAATCCGTCGGTTGCTCGCGACTCTAGTCTGGAGGTTAGAGCCTGTCAAGGGTTTGGACGTTATGGTTAACGATGGTCAAGTGATGACTTCGACCTTTCCGTTTCAACGAGCACTCGTCTGAGGATTTTGCCCGACGGAGACTTTGGTATTTTCTCTACAAATTCGAGATGCCGAATCCTTTTGTGTGGGGCGACTCGTTGTGCAATGAATTCCAGAATCGCTTCTGGCTCCGACTCTTGCCTTAGCACTACAACCGCCTTTGGCACTTCACCGGCTTCATCATCCGGGTAGGGAATTACCGCAGCGTCCGCGACACAGGGGTGCGTTAACAACAGAGCTTCCAGTTCTGCCGGCGGAACTTGAAAACCCTTGTACTTGATCAGTTCCTTCGCTCGATCGACGATGAAGAAATGTCCGTCCTCGTCGGCGTATCCAATGTCACCAGTATGAAGCCATGCATCAGCGTCAATAGTTTGTGCCGTAGCGTCTGGCTTATTGAGATAGCCTTTCATGATTTGCGGTCCACGCACGCAGACTTCGCCTTTTTGTCCTGGGCCGAGCATTTCACCCGTTTCCAGATCGACCACCTTGCATTCCGTGTTTGGTGCAGGGACACCCACCGAACCAAACTTTACGTCTGTCGGTTGTGCCGGTGATGAATGAGTTACGGGGCTCGTCTCTGTCATTCCATATCCCTGACGAATATTACAGCCCAGACGATTCATACAAGCACGAGTCAGATCTTCACCAAGCGGAGCTGCGCCGCAAAAGATCGTTCTCAGTTTAGGCAGCCGGTAATTATCGACGATCGGATTCTTGCTCAGCGACAACACGATTGGAGGAACAAGGTGTGCGAGACTGACTTCATAGTCCTGTGCTGCCTTAAGAAAAGTTTCCAGCTCGAAACGCGGCATCATAACTATCGTAACTCCCTTGTACAGGCCCATATTTAGAACTACGACGAGACCGTAAATATGAAACAGCGGAAGCACGCAGATTAACGTGTCAGTCTCAAAAAAGTAAGAGAGTCCCTCCATCTGTTTAAGGTTCGCAACTAGGTTGTAATGGCTGAGCATCACGCCTTTCGGTAATCCCGTCGTACCACTCGAATACGGAAGTGCGACGAGGTCCAGTCGTGGATCGATTTCCACCTGTTGTGCACGTCCGTTATCCACCAACAGCGAATCGAAGGAGGTAGCGCCGTCTGCGGAACCAAAAACGAAAAGTTCTTCAACGTTCGAATCGTTAGCGGCCTCGCGCGCTTTTTCCGCACATCCTGGCACTGTGACCAAAAATCGGGCGCCTGCGTCTTTGAGTTGATGCGCTATTTCATGACTTGTGTATAGCGGATTGATTGGAGTCACAACTGCGCCTAACGTAGCGACCGCATGAAAGACGACGGCATACTCGGGAATGTTTGGACTTAGAATGCCAAACACTTCACCCTTCTTGAGGCCACGTCTGGATAGGTTGTTGGCAACGATTGCAATCGAATCAGCGAGTTGTATGTAGGTTAATGTCCGGCCGGTCAGGCCATCTATCAGGGCTGGTTTGTTGCCAAACTCAGCCGCGCCGCCCAGGACAAGCGGCGTAAACGGAGTCTCTGGAATTTCTACGTCTGGGTAGGGAGACTTGATTATCATGGTGGTGTTGTGTGGGGTTGGCAGTCTAAAAAGAAATTATTGATCATATCTCATTTGACATTTTTCATTTGTCATTTTTTAAATCGAACAGACCGCCCCGGATCTATATTCTTCTCGTATAGTTTAGCGCTTTTGAACATCACCCAATTCGCGAGTCCTTAGATGAAAAATGAAAAATGTCAAATGATATATGACAAATGATCTCTTTAATTACGTACCATAGCAGGATGAGCTCATCTCTGAAAAGGGATTATAGTCTCACTCTTTTCTTGCGTTAGACGGACCCTACTTAACGAGAAGCGAAATGTCCGAAACAGAAAACCGGCCTCTTAACATTGTGTGCCTTGCGACCTATTTCAAAGGCTCCGATTTTATTCGTGAATGCAAAGCTCATAGCTGCAATGTTGTTTTAATAACGAAAGAAAAAACGCTGAACGAAGACTGGCCACGCGAGCGCCTCGACGACTTGATTGCGTTGCCCAATGATGCCGGGCCGGAACTCTTCATTGATCTCGTAGCTTTCCTTTCTCGGAAAGCACGAA
This sequence comes from Acidobacteriota bacterium, assembly GCA_046725195.1. Lineage (GTDB taxonomy): Bacteria > Acidobacteriota > Blastocatellia > Pyrinomonadales > Pyrinomonadaceae > PSRF01. The sequence goes on from JBKOYD010000071.1 coordinate 8,897, forward strand.
TAGATCGCGTCATCGCTCTAGAGGAGTTTGATGTTGTGCCTGCGGCCCTCATGCGAGAGCATCTTTGCTTGCCAGGTTTAAGTAGTTCTGCCGCGAAGGTCTTTCGCGACAAACTGTTGATGGCGGTGAATGCAAAGCGAGCCGGGATAGACGTGCCGGACTTCGTGCCTTTGATTAACCTATCGGAAGTGCGCGACTTCATGGACCGAGTGCCCGGGCCGTGGGTTATCAAGCCTCGATCGGATGTTTCTGCAATTGGAATTCGCAAGGTAGACCAACCAGAAGAGGTCTGGCGTGCGATAGATGAAATGAACGCGCGCGATAGTCTTCGTGAGCGCGCTTCGTACTACGTTCTTGCGCGTTTTATTCCAGGTGAAGTCTTCCACGTGGATTCGCTTGTAAATAACGGTAAGGTTCTGTTTGCCGGGACGAATCAATACGGTCGACCTCCGATGCAGGTGGCGCATCAAGGCGGAGCTTATATCTCTCGTACCGTCGTCCGGGGCTCACCAGATGAGAAGCGGTTGTTGGACACTAACAAGAAACTCATTAAGGCACTTGGATTGGACCGCGGAGCTACTCATGCTGAATTCATCAAAAGTGCAGACGACGGCAACTTTTACTTTCTGGAGATCGCGGCACGTGTTGGCGGTGCGTACATTGCGGATGTTCTAGAGGCTGCGACTGGAATCAACTTATGGCGCGAGTGGGCGAGAATAGAGATCGCAGCTGGCGTAGGCCTACGGAAGATTAAGCCTTTGCGCAAGGAGTACGCCGGCATAATCCTATCGCTGGCTAAACAGGAGCAGCCTGACACGAGTGGCTACGTTGATGAAGAGATCGTGTATCGCGTTAAGAAGAGACATCATGCGGGAATGATCGTGCGCTCGCCACAGCTGAAGCGAGTCGACGAGTTGCTTGAGGATTACGGTCGACGCTTTGTTGACGATTTCGTTGCGGTGGTCCCACCTCCTGAAAGACCGGAGTAGTCGAGTAGTCCTTAGCTAACTTTCTCCTGCAGGTACTTATCGAGCCAGTCAAGCACGGTATGAAACCATAGTCGCGAATTTTGTGGTTTGAGTACCCAGTGTCCTTCGTCAGGAAATATTAGTAGCTTTGAATCAATACCCTTTCTTTGAACGGCAGTGAAGAGCTGCATGCCTTCGCCAATGGGTACTCGATAATCCAGTTCACCGTGAATGATTAAAATCGGCGTGTTGAAGTTTTGTACAAATTTGTGCGGTGACCATCGGCTGTACATCGCCGCGTTGGTCCAGGGCGTTCCTTTAAACTCCCAGTCAGGAAACCACAGCTCTTCCGTGGTGCCATACATACTTTCGAGATTGTAGACACCGTCATGTGAGACGAGCACCTTGAAACGGAATCGTGGATCGTTGTTGTGTCCCAGGATCCAGTTGATCATGTATCCACCATAACTCGCGCCCGCGGCACCAATTCGATTTCTATCAATAAATGAGTTGCGACGGAGCACGTCTGCGACACCGTTCATGATGTCTACGTACGCCTTACCGCCCCAGTCGCCACTTATCTCATTAATGAACTGCTGCCCGTAACCAGTCGAACCGCGAGGATTTGGTAAAAAAACAACGTAGCCGGCATTCGCAAAGACTTGCGGATTCCAACGATATCCCCAGTTGTCATTCCATGCACTCTGTGGTCCTCCGTGGATTAGCACAACCAGAGGATACTTCTTGTTTGCATCGAAGTTCGTTGGCTTGACCATGTAGCCATGGATCTTCTTACCAAGCGCGCCGGTCCATTCCACTACTTCAGTGGTTTTTAGATTTGCTCGACTCATCAGCCCTGCGTTAGCTGAAGTCAATGGCGTAACTCCAGTGCCGTCCGCATTGACCGTGTAAATTTCCACCGGCGACGACATTGAGCTGGAAGCAAACACCAGCCTTTTACCGTCGGGCGTAATCCTGAGATTGGTGGCAAAGACAGTTCCCAGGATCTTCTGGGGCGCGCCACCTCCAATGGGCATTCTAAACATCGGAGATTTACCGCGCTCGCCGGCTGTGAAGTAAATTTGGCTTCCGTCCGGCGAAAGGACCACCTCCTCGACCTGTTGATCAAAGCCTTTTGTTAGTTCAGCACTGGCGCCGGTGGCGCGGTTGTACGCCATTACCCTCCAACGATCCGCCTCAAATCCTTCAGTCGCCTGAGAACGATAAATGATGAATTTCCCATCTCGAGTGTAGAGCGGACCAACATCGTAACCTTTGTTGCTCGCAGTAATGTTTTTCGCAGCACCACCTGAAAGCGATGTTAAATAGATATCGCTGTTGGTAGAGATCGCTTCGACCTTATCTGGATTGCGCAAATAGGCAATTTCAGTTGAGTCTGGCGAAAAGGCGGTGTCGACACCGGATGCCGCTCCATAAGGCGGGGAATCAAAGTCGCCGGGCGTAAGTTCGCGAGCTGTCCCGCCTTTGCTGGAAACGACGAAGACATGCGTTCGTTTCACATCGCGCCATTCGTCCCAGTGCTTGTACAGCAATCGATCAACAATGTGAGCCTTAACTTTGCTGGCTTCGGCCTTTTCGTCTTTCTTCTTGTTGCAGTCATCGTTGGTGCAGTCCGGATAGACGTCTGACGTGAATGCGATCCAATTACCATCAGGCGACCACAATGGTGCGGCAGCGCCAGTTGAAATCTTGGTGACTTGTTCCTTGTTGTCGCCATCGCTATCCATTACCCAGACTTGAGTGCCTGTTGTGAAGGCGATCTTCTTTCCATTGGGCGACCAGCGCGGTGAGGTCGATGACTGTTCGCCGGAAGTTAATTGCTTCGGCTCGCCGCCTTCAATTGGCGTCACGTAAATCTGCGTGACGACTTTGTTCGCATCGAAGTTCACATCCCCTATCGTGAAAGCAACACGCCTCCCATCGGGCGAGATCTGTGGGTCGCCCACGCGACGAACTTTCAACAAGTCTTCGATCGTATAAGTTCGGTTTTGTCCCGCAGCGATCGAGCTTAACGCGAGCAAGAAGACAGAAACGAGACTAATAAAACGCTTCATAGAGATTCCTCAGGTAATGGATTTTTGACAGGGAAAGCGTAAGTATTATTGCATCAAACAAATTTCAGCGCACGCGCGGCTAAGGATCACTGCGGTGCAAGTCCATATTCGCTGACACCTTTTGTTTATTGACTTTGCACAGCAGACATTGGAAATTGGGACGGTCCAGTTTTTGTGAACCTCTCATGATTCGCCGGATCATCGTTGCCGTTCTAAGACTTGCGCTGAGGATTTACTTCAAGCGCATTGAGGTGACTGGTCTCGAACATGTTCCACTAAAAACGCCGGTCATCTTCGTACTAAACCATCCCAATGCCCTGGTAGATCCGGTTTTCTTGCTTTGCCTGGCGCCACGACGTGTTTCATTTCTTGCCAAAGCACCGCTGTTTCGAATGCCTGTTATTGGATATCTGGTTCAGGCGTTAGATTCGTTGCCGGTCTATAGACGACAGGACGAAGGGGAGGACGTAACCAGGAACGAGGAGACCTTTGTTGCTGCCCGCAAACTATTGGCCCGAGGGGGAACTATTGGCATCTGCCCAGAAGGTGTCTCGCACGATGAGCCAGGACTACGGCCAATCAAAACAGGAGCAGCACGCATTTCCCTTGCAGCGATATCAACTGGTGAAGTCACAGATCTGCAGATTGTGCCAGCCGGGCTTTATTACACATCAAAGACGAGCTTTCGAAGTTCCGCTTTGCTTTACTTCGGAAAACCCTTTCGTGTGGAACCTGTACAACTCGATTCAGCAGGCGCGCCTCCTCGAGAGGCTGTGCGCAAAGTGTCCTCCGAAATCGAAACCGCATTGCGCGAAGTGATTCTCGATGCGCAACACGAAGAGGCACTGCAAACAATAGCGCGTGCAGAACGAATCTTTTCCGCCGGGCCGTTCAACGACGCCACCGATAGCTTGACTGATGAACTCCGCTTGCAGCAGCGGTTTATCAAGGGCTATTCGAATCTGCAGGACCGCCAACCCGAACGCTTACGAAAGCTCGAATTGAGAATGATTCGCTTCGAAGAAGAGTTGGAGCAAGCGGGAGTTGATGTTGATAAGCTTTCGCCACCAACCTCAACACTAAACGTATCCATAAATATCGTGAAAAGATTAGTTCTTTTTCTGTTGATGCTCGGTCCAGCGGCTCTCGGAGCCGTCGCACATTATCCCGCCTATCGTCTCGGCGGGTACCTGGCAACTACGTTATCTCGCGATTCGGATGACGTGATTTCTACGATCAAGATCATTTCCGCGATGCTCCTGTTTCCATTGACCTGGGTGATTGTAGCGGCGTTCTTGTACGAGGCTCTGGGATGGGTGGCAGCGTCGATAGCGCTAGTTGTTGTTCCGATGTCCGGCTACGTGGCCATCATCTTTTTGGAGGAACTTGATACGTCGCTTGCGGGACTTCGCGCGCTCACCTTTTTCCTGGTGAGGAGACGTTTCTTTGTACGACTTCTTGCGGAACGTAAGGCTATTCGGAATGAGATCATCTCACTTGGCAAAGAAAGCCCTGTTGCAAGCGAGTAGGCCTGGCTTGTGTAAAGCGCCCATTCGGGAGGACTGCTCAGGGTCCAAGGCTTGAGGAGTCACTTCTTGCGCGCTTTGCTTGTTTTGGAAGCCTTCGTCGCTGCTCTTTTCTTGCCGCTGCTTGCTCCCCTGACTGTTCTTCCTTTTCGACCTTCGCTCCGCAGCTTTCCCGCTTCCATAAGCTGCTCGTAAGCTCCTCGAACAACGTTACGGGCCACTTTCAGGGTATTTGCGAGTTCACGTTCGCTGGGGAGTAAGGTTCCCGCAGCCAAGGTCCCTGCATCAATCAGGTTATTCAGTTGTTCCCGAATTTGCCTGGTCATCGACTCCGGTCGCTTTCGATTGACACGAACATTGAGTTTCGTCATCTCCACTCCTTCCGATCAACTTGTTGGGGGGTGCATTCAGGATTCTATGCAGCGGCATTGCGAGTGTCAAACTACTTTTCATGTGAGTATGAAAAGGTTAGACCACCGTGAACTTGTCGTGATAGAGGCTACCGTGAGATGGAAATTAGGCCATGCTTACGCAGTATCTCGACGGTGCGGTCCACCGGCACTGCTTCAACGGTGTGACCTCTTCCCGTAGTGGTGGTGGCCCTAAACAGTGAATTGTAGATTGCCTCCTCCGTTGCCTCTATTACAGCAAGGAAGAGTGGAGACATTGCGTCGTTTGTGAGCCCCTCGAGATCGCGGGCTTTGTTTCGCTCGTTCTGACTAATAGGACGAATTCGTACCTCGCTGGCGGTAGAAAAAGCGATTGCGTAATCGCCGCTGCCATTACTGCCTGATCCTCCGGTCCTGGCCAACCCCATCATGGCTCGCGCCGCCAATCGCCTGAGATTTCTGGCCTCTAATGGGGCATCTGTCGCTATAACCATAATGATTGAACCGTTTGCATCGGTCTCTTTGCGCTCGGTGTTCTCCCTACGTGCAGCCAGCGGAGCAAGTTCGTCCTTTAGATAGTAACGACCCAGTTCCTGTCCTACAGGCGCACCGTTAATCGTTAAGACGCCACCAAAGTTCGTTTGCACTAATACGCCAACGGTAAATCCGCCCAGCGTCGGCGGGAGTTTGCGCGACGAGGTGCCGATACCTCCTTTGAAGCCGAACGCGACTGTTCCTGTTCCGGCTCCTACGGAACCTTCTTCGACAGGCCCACTTTTTGCACCCTTGATTGCCGCGAGAACGTCATCACGCGTTATGTGCCGACCTCGAATATCGTTCAGATAGCCGTCGTTAGTCTCAGCAACTAACGGGTTAATCGACTGAACATCCTCATTGCCCGGCAATCCAAGCACATAGTCCAGCAGGAAATCAGCGACTCGTGGCACGCTCAGAGTCGACGTCAGAAGGATCGGCGTTTCTATTTCGCCCAACTCTGTAACTTGAGTTGAACCAGCCAGTTTTCCAAAACCGTTGCCGACGAAGACCGCACCCGGCACCTTCTCACGAAACAGATTTCCGTTGTGAGGAAGGATCGCGGTAACGCCTGTCCGAATGTTGTCACCACGCGAAACTGTTGTGTTGCCAACCATCACCCCGCCGACATCTGTGATGGCGTTGAGAGGGCCCGGTGTCAGTATTCCGACCGTTATACCCAGCTCGCGAGCTCGCGGTCGATTTTGAGGTGACGGTGACGCCCCCGTTGTCTGGTCCTTAGCAAGACTCATGAGACCAGTAGTTCCGGACGAAACAATGACTATGACAAATGCAGCAAGCAAACATTTGATTTTCATTATGGTTCATCTTGTCTTGTAGAAAGGCCAGTCAACAACAAAGATTGTTATCTTACGATCAAGTTAACGATTTTAGGCTCGACTGGTAGCTTTGCCTCTTGCCATGCGTTCCAGCCGCCCACGAGTGCTCGCGCTTTTTTCCATCCTGCCTGTCGAAGTTCCTGCGCCACACGGGCGCTCGTAGCTTCGTTTGGTCAAGCACAGTAGGCGATTAGCCATGTCTCCTTTGAGAGTTGCATCTCTTTAGCCTGCGCTACTACATGTTCAGGTAGCAGACGCACGGCGCCCTGGGCCTGATGGTCGCTGGTCTCCAAACTTCTCTCGGTCCGTACGTCGAGAATTACTAAAGGTTCTCCGGACTCTTGCAGGCGGCTTAGTTCATCGAGAGTGATGGATTGAGAACCGACCTCAGCAGCCGCGGCCGCAGTCGTTGGACCTTCAGTGGGTGGAGATTCGATCACGGGCAGGGACCGTGGCTCTCTTTCCTGGCTCGGCGTCTGTTCAGCAACAGCGGCTGACACAGTTGGAGCCGCCGGTTCATGTTCGGGAGTGCGCGAAGCTTCCAATTCCCGTTTGCGCGCCATTCGTGCCAGTAGCATCGGAGAACCACCATGGATCACTACAGATAAAAGCACGACAAGCGAACAGATCGCGAAAAGTAGATCGCTTCCGGGTATGCCGGCAAAGACAGGAAGTAGAACCAGCAGGAGCGAACTAAGCCCTCTTGGGCCGTACCAGGCAATCAATAATCGCCCACGTCGATCGACATTCGATCCAATGAGCGAGACAAGATAAACAGGTACTCGGACCAACATTGCGATGACAACAAAGAGCAAGATCTGTCCATTGAGAACCGCGAACCCGCTCCAGATCAATGAGCTGCCAAAAATTACAAACGTGAAGAGTAGCAGCATCTCGGCAGTTACGCCGCCGTACTCTATGAAGCAGTCACAAAGTTCGACGTCCAAAGCGGCAATCGTTAGTCCCGCCGCAAATGCGGCAAGAAAGCCGCTACCGTGTACCGCTTCAGCAGCAGCGAATGCAGAGAAGGCGACACCGAGTGAGTAGAGTGATTCATAGTCGCGGCGCACTCCGATTCGTTTTCGAATCAGATCAAGTGCAGCTACAGCAATGAGTCCAATTGCCACTCCCGCACCCGGACCGAGAATAAAAAGTCCGAGAGCCAGTTTTGCGAGACCACCAGGACTGAAGTCGTGCTGGCCCATGAAAGCCATTGCAACTACAACGACCGGCAACAACACAGCGTCGTTGAGTCCACTTTCAAGTTGTAATGCCTGTCGAGCGGTGCCTGGAATGTCGCGCCGTCGGAGAAGACCGCGCAGCAGTACGGGATCAGTAGATGCTAAGGCAGCGCCGAGAATTGCGGACCCTGCGGGAGGGATGCCAAGAAGCCACCAGGCTGCAAGCGCCGTCAGAGTTGCGCAGAGGATGGTACCGGGACCGAGCATCCTAAACGCCAGGTTGGCGTGGCGTCTCACTTCCGAGATATTGAGAGTAACCGCGTCGGTAAATAGGACGAGTGTCAAACTCAACGTAGCAACGACGCGTAGTATTGGAGAGTTGAGCGTCATATTGAAGACGCCAAGCCCTGCTGGCCCAAGTGCTGCACCAATCGCGAGAAAGACGGCAACCTGTGGTAGACCGCTTCTGTCTATCAGGCCCGATAACAACGCTGACACCACGATCACGATGCCAATCAGCGCGAGGCCTGCAACCAACGAATCCGCTCCTAAACCGCTCATTAAACTAATCCCCGTTGTTGGTCCTGGTTTCGGACGATGCCTACAGAAATCGTCTTGATTGATCTAATGAGTGATAATGGTAATGGCTAAAGCGAGATTTTGCTAATGGGAGATTCTTTCATTTCCAGCCGTCGACTAACGCCAAATAGTCGTTCCGCTCGTCATTCAAATTGGACCAGCGCTATCACAAGAACCTTTAGTGCGAAGACTGTGTGAAGCCTCAGATACCACCGGCTTTATGCCGCGTGATGTCGCCACGAGGTAGGCAAGTGTGACTAGGTGGAAGTTGAAGCACCACACGGCAGACCGTTAGTGCAAAAGCTCTTTCCGCTTCTAATCTGAGCCACTAAGACCGTTCGATTCGCATGGGCTCTGACTAAAGACCATAACAAGCTAACTCAAGTCAAACTCTATTGGATCCTTCCCCATGCACTCGTCTTCCAGTTGTCGATAGCGTTGACGGGCAGAATCCATGGTGGCAGTGGCATTATCAGCAACTGCGAAAGCGCAAAAACGTAAGGTTCATACATCCGCCTAAGTTCGGATAGACGACGCTCAGCATCTTCGCTATTCGGCAGTTCGATTCCGTTCTCCATCAGAAGTTCTTGCATGCGAACAAACTCACCAGTGGTCAAACGCCAGTCGCAAGCCCCGGCCGGACTTGGTTTGGTGTTGAATACCTGAGCAATGTCTACGACGGCATGGCGGGCCATCGCGAACGTCATGCGTGCTTGCCAGGCCGGCCCATCCTTTACCCCTACCATTACCAGTGCGCAGGTATCCAGGACCGTTGTCAGCGCTCGCAACCATGACTGATTATCGTGCTGCGATCGGAAATAGCAGAGCACTGGATAAGAAAGATGGCTCTCAAGCAACTCCGCCGACCATCTCTCCCACTCGCTGAGCAGCCGATTCAAGTCATTGAAGCTGTGTTCGGCACGGTGGCGGCGCAGCAACTCCACCGCACTCGACGGTGAACCTGCGCGTGCGTCGAGCAGCGAGATGCTGGCTTCCCGTCGCGAGAATGCCTGATACAAGATCGGCAGGTAACTTATAACGATGGCTAACAAGCCGAAGCCATTTGCTGTCTCAACGACCGCCAGTACGCGGCCCAACGGAGATATGGGCACGATATCGCCATACCCAAGAGTGAAAAAGTTGACGCCGCTTAGGTATAGATAACTCCAGAAAGTAACTGATTCACGCTCGGTAAAAAGCTTCGTCTCAGCTCCCCAAAACAAGAGCGAGAATCCCACAATCAGGACGAAGGCCCAGATCGCTAGCAGCATCAAGAGCGAAAGTGGTCCAAAAAGGCCCAGGATTGATTCGCGGCGGCGCGCATTCACAATGCGTTTTGCCAGGGATGACCATGGCATCCAGGCTGATCTATAGAAAAGGTTAGTCAACCGAATCCGACGAGTGACTCGGCGTGGAAGGATGACAGTTTCAAAGGTGTCAATCAGAATCGTAAAGATCAGAACTAGACCGAGGATAAAGCCGAACAGTCGCATCAGTAGCACTAGTCATCCGCCTTTTCTGTTTATTGGCACGCGATGGTATCGTTGACCTCGCATTTTGCACAGCGCATATGAACGGCTTTGTCCACGCCTGCGCGCAATGCCTGGGCGCTCGCAATTCGGACGAACAGTTGGGTTAACCTGGTCAAACCCCAAGCTTACCAGCGAACCAGAAATGAACTTTGCCTTTTCCGCGTTTAATCTATAATGCGGCCGTCGCCGAATCCTTCAAAGATTACTCAAGCACCCACTTGTAAAGACCGAGAATGAGGCGAAAGATCAATTTGACTCTAATGGTGCTTTTGCTCGTGAATTGCGTTGCCAGAAGTGCGAGAGCACTTTGCATGGAGGATCCTTCACCTCCCTGCCAGGCCTTCTGGCGAGCCGAGGTTGTTTTCACGGGTACGGTGGTTCAATCTAGCTACTCCGCCACGTATCAGAAGGGCGAAGGAGTTGGGAAGTGGAATTATCGAGATCGGATTGCGCACTTCTCAGTTGATGAATTATTTCGTGGAAAGGTCGGCAGGGAGGTCGACGTGATTGCAACTGAAATCTTGCCAACGCCGATTACTTATCCAAATGGATCGTCCGGGATGAAGGCGATGGGCGAATCAGATTGTGAGTATACCTTTAAGGAACACGAGCGCTACCTCGTTTACGCACAATTTAGAAAGACAGGAAATGGATCACTTTGGGTTGGTTACAATCGCACTCGACCGTTGGTAGATGCAACTGAAGATCTGAAATATATCCGCGCGCTGGATCAGTCTCGGCCGCTTGCTCGCGTTTATGGCGTGGTGAAGCGATCTAATCGTGACCTGAGCAATAGTGGCAATTGGTCTCCAGCTAGTCCAGTAGTCAACATTGGCGTCACTGTCACAGGACAGAACCAGACTTATAAAACTTTTACGGACGCCGAAGGACGTTTTGAGGTAGCGGCAGTACCGCCGGGCGATTACGAAGTTGCATTGTTACTTCCTCAGGAATTGACTCCCATCTCACCGCAAAAGGTAAACGTCATAGAACGTGGGTGCGCGGAATTAAACTTTCACACTGAAAGTGATGCGCGCATTAGCGGCAGAGTTTTTGACGCTCAGGGCCAACCATTCCCCAGGATGCGACTGGATCTCGCGGCAGCGGATCAACGGCTGGACGACCCGCACCCTCAGGTGTTCACTGCTTATGCAGACGGAGAAGGACGATATGAGTTTAAGTCCATTCCGAAAGGGCACTATGTTCTCGGTGTCCGTCTAAACTCCATCAGGGAGCCGGATTTTCCTTACCCACGTGCTTATTATCCCGGTGTTTCCAAACCTGATGAGGCTAAAGTTCTCGAACTGAAAGAGGGTCAGCGGATCGAAGGAATCGATTTTGTGATGCCGCCGCGACTCGAGTCACGAACAATCGAGGGCGAAGTTGTATGGCCTGATGGGCGTTCCGTCGTTGGTGCCTCTATCTTGCTGATGATTACCGAGTATCCCTTTTCTTTCGCGAACGGTGGCGGCGGCACGAGTGATTCAATCGGAAAATTCTCAATACCGGCATTCGATGGCCTCTCGTACTGGGTGAACGCTACTACTAACCTGGAAAATGGTCGACAAATGCACGCCGAGCCAGTAGATCTTCCCAGCAACGGCGACGTAAGAAACGTAAAACTGGTGGTTACATCTCCGATGGGAAACTGTGAGCGTTGTCGCTATCGCTATTGGCCGAAGAAGAAGAATAACTGATCTCAAATGAGCGGTTGAGCTCAACTCTGGCTTATTCTGTGGCATCTGTTCGTCGGCCGTCGAAATGCGGGCCACTCCATCTTGCATCTTGTTTAGGAGACTACTAGTTCGACAAACTTTATGAGAGCCGGGCATAAGACATGAAACTTTCACTGCTGGATTGGTCAGTAATCGCAGCATATTTCCTCTTCAATCTTGGAATCGGCATCTACTACGCGCGCAAAGCAAGAGGCAGCACTACGGAGTTCTTTTTGTCCGGTCGCAATGTGCCGTGGTGGCTAGCTGGCACTTCAATGGTGGCGACAACCTTTGCAGCCGATACTCCGTTGGCGGTAACCGGCTTCGTCGCGAGAAACGGCATAGCTGGTAATTGGCTCTGGTGGAACTTTGTAATGAGCGGGATGCTAACGGTCTTTCTTTACGCAAGACTTTGGCGTCGTGCAGGCGTAATGACTGACATCGAGTTTGCGGAGTTACGCTATTCCGGCAAGCCTGCTGCATTCCTGCGCGGCTTCAGAGCTCTGTATCTTGGCTTGCCAATCAACTGCATCATTCTTGGCTGGGTAAACCTGGCCATGGTGAAGATTCTTGAAATTACGCTCGGTCTCGATAAACGCGGTGCAATCGTGGTCGTGATAGGGATACTTATCTTCACCGCATTCTACACTGCGATCTCCGGTTTGTGGGGAGTACTGGTGACTGATCTATTTCAGTTTGCGCTCAAGATGGCAATGGTGATCGTTTTGGCGATTCTGGCCGTCAACGCTGTCGGCGGAATCGATCAGCTGAAAACAAAGATCCAAACTTTGGACGCCGCGAGTGGTTCGGGATCACGCCTCGCTTTTTTCCCGGAGTACGATTCGATCTGGATGCCTGCGATCACTCTGTTTGTTTATCTCGCAGTCAATTGGTGGGCAACATGGTATCCGGGCGCTGAACCGGGCGGCGGCGGTTACGTTGCTCAACGAATCTTCTCTGCGAAAAATGAAAAGCACGGACTTCTCGCAACGCTCTGGTTCAATATAGCTCACTATGCTTTGCGCCCGTGGCCATGGATCCTTACTGCCCTCGCTTCGTTGATTCTCTACCCAACTCTGGTCGACAAAGAATCCGGCTACATTAAGACTTTGTTAGACGAAAATGTTTTTCCAACTTATCTGCGAGGGTTCATGTTAGCGGCTTTCGCGGCTGCATACATGTCGACGATTGGGACACAGTTAAACTGGGGCGCGTCCTACGTAATCAATGACTTCTACCGGCGATTTGTGAAACGTTCGAGCACGGAAAAACACTACGTCATAGTTTCTCAGCTGGTGACTGTGTTTCTTATGATCGTATCGCTTGTGGTGACCTTTTACATGGAGTCGATCGGCGGTGCGTGGAAGTTGCTCCTGGTCACTGGAGCGGGAACCGGGACCGTGCTTTTGCTGCGCTGGTTCTGGTGGCGAATAAACGCGTGGTCGGAAGTATCCGCCATGATTTGTGCGGCCGTGGTGTCTATTTTTCTACAGACTTACCTGAAATGGGATAGCGACAGGCCTCGAGACTTCGCCTATTTGATGCTTGTGACTGTAGCGATAACTACCATCGTGTGGGTTGCCGCTACCTTGCTTACCCCGGCAGAGCCGATCGAGAAACTTGTCGCATTCTACCGCCGTGTCAGACCAGAAGGACCGGGTTGGACGAACATAGCGGCACAAGCCGGACTGTCGGAGGCGCACGCACAAGGTCGGCTGTCAATGCAGTTTGTTAACTGGATACTTGGTTGCGCACTCATTTATGGTTCGTTATTCGGAATTGGCAAGTTGATTTTCAAGGAGTGGGCTACAGGATCGTTATACCTGCTCGTCGCGATTGTTGCGGGGACGCTGATATCCCGGAACCTCTCAAGAGGAGAGATGAGTGCTGAGACACCAAGTCTTGAACCAGCAGAAGAATCAGTGTAGTCACAACCTCGGGTCGCGCGATGAGTTATAGGAGTCAATCAGCAAACCACTTGATGAAAGACTCTGAACAACCAACCCGGGAAGGCCTTGTTTTCGCTGCCGATCTTGGCGGCACGCATCTTCGTGTAGCGCTCGTCGACGAGGCTGGAAGAATTCATAGTCAACTGAAGGAGAAGACGCCAAAAGGCGCTTCCGCCGATTGCGTGGTGAGTGCCCTCGTTCGCGCCGCGAAAGAGTGGGAAAGCGAAGAGCGCAAACGAATAGTTGCGGCGTCAATCGTAGTGCCGGGCACTGTTGATAAGGCGAATTCCGTGATTGTTCAGGCGCCGAATCTTCCTTTTCTCGACGGTTTCCCATTCAAGGCAGTGCTCACTGAGAAGCTAGGCTGGCCTATCGTTCTTGAGAATGATGCGAACGCGGCGGCGGTTGGCGAAATGTGGCTCGGTGCTGCACGTGGTTGTCGTGATGTTATCGCCGTCACGTTAGGAACGGGTGTCGGCGGCGGCATTATTCTGGATGGCAAGTTGTGGCGAGGCAGTCATGGATCGGCAGGCGAGGTCGGTCATACCACAGTCGATCCCTTCGGAGGGCTACAATGCAAATGTGGCAATACCGGTTGCCTGGAGTTGTTTGCTTCGGCGACTGCAATTGTGCGGATGGTTCGCGAAGGTTTGACTCGCTTTCCGAAGTCAGGCCTAAACGTTAACTCGCTGACTGCGGAACACGTCTATGACGCTGGAAAAAAAGGTGACGAACTTGCGGTGTCGGTATTCAAGAGATTTGGAATGTATCTTGGAGTCGGCCTGGCGAATCTGATCAATCTCATCGATCCTCAGATAATTGTGATTGCCGGCGGCGCCGTAAATGGCTGGGATCTTTTCGCGGCTGATATGCATCATCAAGTGGCTGAGCGTGCTTTTCGCGCCACGGCTAAACAAGTGAAGATTGTCCCGGCAGAGTGCGGAGATGATGCTGGTCTACTCGGTGCGGCGCGACTGGCACTCAACGAAAGAGTATTGTGATTGGATTAGCAGGGTCCGACAAACAGCTTAATCGAGACTACCCCAAGCCGGCCCGGCTCTGAACAAAAGTCTATCGTAGGAATCTGCGACGGCAGACCTGTCTTATATCGTTGTCAAGCCACGTCTGTACTTTCACAATCTTGTGAATTCTGTTAATCCTGTCGATCATGACCGCACTAATCGTACACGGCCATTTCTATCAACCCCCGCGCGAAAATCCGTGGACCGGAAAAGTTGAACGCGAAGAGACTGCCGCGCCATATCACGATTGGAACGAGCGCATCCACGACGAATGCTACGGACCCAACGCCTCAGCTCGCATTGGCGGAGACGTACCCGTGCGCATCGTCAACAACTATTCGAACATTAGTTTCAACTTCGGTCCGACACTACTGTCGTGGCTTGAACCATTCCATCCCGACACCTACCAGAGAATTCTGGCTGCCGACAAAGAGAGCGCTGCGAAACGAGGGGGCCATGGAAACGCAATTGCACAAGCTTACGGGCACGCGATCCTGCCACTTTGCAACCAACGTGATCGGGTGACGCAGATTGTGTGGGGCCTCGCTGACTTTCGTTTTCGCTTCGGTCGCAAAGCGGAGTCACTTTGGTTACCAGAAACTGCTGCCAATGATGAAACACTCGCGTTGTTGATAGATCACGGGATGCGATATGTGATTCTCGCCCCGCAGCAAGCAAAGCGAGTGCGGATCTCTGATAGTTCCTGGATTGATGTTGGAAGTGGCAACGTCGATACGACGCGGCCATATTTTTTTCAACATCCTGACGGTTCTGGTCGTTCGCTGGCAGTTTTTTTTTACCATGGACCGCTGGCGCGAGCGATAGCCTTTGAGAAGGCGCTAACATCGAGCCGCGGATTGGTCGACGGTTTTATTCGCGCTGCCCAAACGGGGCCGCTTGTAAACGTAGCAACTGACGGTGAAACTTATGGTCACCATTTCAAGTTTGGCGATCTGTGTTTAGCTCACGCACTCGAGGTCGAAGCCCGGCAAGCAGGCTTCTGGATCACAAACTATGGTCAGTACCTCGATCATTACCAGCCGGAATTCGAGGTGGAGATCGATAATGGACCTGCGTGCGAAGGTACATCCTGGAGTTGTGCGCACGGAATAGGCCGTTGGCAGCGCGATTGTGGTTGTCACACGGGCGGCGAGGCTGGTTGGAATCAGGCATGGCGCGCGCCTTTGCGTCTGGCGTTGAATTATCTTCGGGATGACACAGCCAGTAAGTTTGAGAAATTGGGTGCCGAGTTATTACTCGATCCCTGGGCTGCACGAAACGACTACGTCTCGATCGTTCTCAATCGAAGTCGCACCCAGGAAGAGTTCTTCGATCGACATGCCAGACATGGGTTGACTCCCTCTCAAGAGGATCAAGCGCTTACCTTACTGGAGATACAACACGACGCGCTCTTAATGTTCACAAGTTGCGGCTGGTTTTTTTCTGATCTTGCCGGGCTCGAAACAATTCAAGTAATGCGCTACGCTGCTCGCGTAATCTATTTGCAAAATCAATTAGGCCTCGAACCTCCGCGAAAAGAGTTTCTCCAGTTGATGGCCGAGGCCGAGAGCAACGACCCCACAAAAGGTAACGGCGCAGATATTTTTCTCCGTTATGCAGAACTACGGCCTAATGCAGTGGCGCCCGAGCCCACCGCGGCTGTCTGATGAAAACTAACGCTCGAAAGCCTGAGCGCGTCTCACGACGCAACAGCAATCAGACCTTGAATGAGCGGCCCACTCCCGTGAGCGCTTCGGACCTCAAATCTTTCCTCTCTTATCGCCATCACGATCCACATCAGATACTCGGCCTACACGGCAACGACAATGGATTGGTATATCGTGCGTTTCGACCAGATGCCGAACGATTGGAAGTTCTTATCGGGACCAAGCGGCCACAAACAATGAGCAAGATTCATGACGAGGGACTTTTTGAGCTGTTTGTTCCCGGCGTAAGTAAATCACCTGCCTATCGCTTCAGAGTTCATCAATACGGAGGCGAGGTCATCACTATTCGCGATCCCTATTCTTTTCCGCCGACCATTGGCGATTTGGATCTCCATCTGTTTGGCGAAGGTAAGCACGAAGAGATTTACAAAAAACTCGGCGCGCACGTCACGAAGTCCGGACGGACGACCGGAGTTGCATTTGCTGTTTGGGCCCCCAATGCAGCAGGTGTCAGCGTGGTAGGTAACTTCAATGGTTGGGACGGACGAATGCATCCAATGCGGATGCTCGGTGGTTCCGGCGTTTGGGAATTATTCGTTCCAGAGTTGAGTGAGGGTGAGCTCTACAAGTTCGAAATTCGCGCGCGTAGAGGACCGCCGTTTCTGAAGGCGGACCCCTATGCGCAGTACACCGAGATCCCGCCAAACACGTCGTCGGTTGTTTACAAAACGAATTACAAGTTTCGAGATGCCCAGTGGCTGGAAAATCGAGCAGGCCGAAAACACTTTCAAAACCCTCTTTCTATCTACGAAGTGCACTTCGGATCGTGGAGGCGAAAAGTTGAAGAACAGAACCGGCCGTTCAATTACCGAGAAATGGCCGAGCCGCTGTCCAAATACGTTACAGAGATGGGGTTTACACATGTCGAGTTTCTTCCTCTTAAGGAACATCCATACGGCCCATCGTGGGGTTATCAGGTGAGCTTTTACTACGCTCCTTCGGCTCGCTACGGCACTCCTGATGACCTTCGTTATTTGATCGACTACCTGCACCAACGTGGTATTGGAGTGATTATGGATTGGGTGCCGGCGCACTTTCCCAAAGACGCATTTGCCCTGGGACGATTTGACGGCTCGGCTTTGTATGAACATCTCGATCCACGTAAAGGCGAACATCCCGACTGGGGTACGTACATTTTCAATTACGGTCGGAATGAGGTTCGGAACTTCCTAATCGCAAACGCACTCTACTGGTTCAATGAGTTTCATATAGATGGTCTGCGAGTCGATGCGGTGGCCTCAATGCTTTATCTCGACTACAGCCGCAAGGAAGGCGAATGGGTGCCGAACAAATTCGGCGGTCGTGAGAACCTGGAAGCGATCTCGCTTTTGAAAGAGTTGAACGAGATAACTCATCTTGCGTGTCCGGGAGTAATGATGATCGCAGAGGAATCGACTGCATGGCCGGCGGTAAGTCATCCCGTCTATACGGGCGGGCTGGGATTTGATTTCAAGTGGAACATGGGTTGGATGCACGACACGCTGAAATACTTCCAGACGGATCCACTCTTCCGCGTCGGCAGTCACAACGCACTTACATTCGGATTGCTCTACGCGTGGACTGAGAATTTCATCCTGCCGTTTTCGCACGACGAAGTGGTTCATATGAAAGGTTCGCTGCTTAACAAAATGCCGGGAACCAACGAACAAAAGTTTGCCAACCTTCGGGCGCTCTATGCATATATGTGGGCACATCCGGGGAAGAAGCTATTGTTCATGGGTGGCGAGTTTGCGCAGTGGCGGGAATGGAATGAAACAGAGAGCTTGGAGTGGCACCTATCGGAAAACCCACTTCATGCAGGAGTGCAGAAACTTGTCCGAGATCTGAATCGGGTTTACGGTTCAGAGAACGCGCTGTGGGAAACAGATGGCGAAGCAACGGGCTTTGAATGGATTGATGTGAATAACGCGCAGGAGAACATCGTGGCCTTTCTTCGCAGGTCAGTGAAGACAGGCAGAGAACTTATCTGCGTTGGCAATTTTTCCGCGGTGCCGAGACCTGGTTACCGGTTGGGATTGTCGCATGAGGGCGAATATCGTGCAGTGATCAATAGCGACGCGGAAGTCTATAGCGGTGCGGGAGTTTTCCCAGTTAATGATCTTCAAGTAGAAAATGTTGCAAGCCACGGCAGAGAGTATTCCGCATTGATAGATCTACCGCCGCTAAGCACTGTGTGGTTCGCGGCTTATCATAGGAAAGAACCACCTATGAGCAGTTAACGCCCGTTACTAAGGCTAAAAGTTGGTGGTATCGGAAAGAAATTTATTGACTCTTCCATAAATCAGTTCTAAAACTCTCACAAGTTGCCATTCTCATACCGCTCAACATGTATGAGAAGTTTAAGGAAATAGACGGAACGCACCCCTGGCGGAACGTAAGTCCCGATGGTTATGTTGACTATCAGGCCCGTTACCGTCCACAGGGTCGTGTTCTCTATTTCAACTTCCCCCTTGCGAAAGAGATGGGCCTGATCCCGCCGGACCATCCACACAAGATCGACAAAGAACTCGAACAGGTGATCCTCGACACTTTTTCCCTACGGATCATTAACGAATACGATCTACAGCAGGGAAAGAAGTATCCGCCTGAAACCATCAAACCCAATGCGTACATGGCGACGCGCTATCTGCAAACTCAGCACCGCAACCGACAAGGCAAGACGTCCGGTGATGGTAGAAGCATTTGGAATGGATTTCTGAAAAGTGAGCGTCTCATTTTCGACATCTCAAGCCGCGGCACGGGCGCTACTATCCTTAGTCCAGGCGCGCAAGCCGCAAAAGGAGTTGTCAAGACTGGAGACGAGAGCTACGGCTACTCCTCGGGCCTGGCTGAGTTAGACGAGATGTTGGGAAGCGCTGTTATGTCGGAGATCTTTTACCGGCAAGGCATTCCGACAGAACGGTGTTTGGCGGTAATTGGTTTTCCTGATGCCACCGCAATCGGCGTCCGAAGTGCGCCGAATCTAACTAGACCTGCTCACATCTTCCGTTATCTAAAACAAGGTCGACATAGAGAACTTAAAGAATCGATCGACTACTTCATCAACCGGGAAATTGAGAACGGTTTCTGGGAGTTTCCTGTTGGTAGCGACCGCTACTTGCGAGCGCTCGACTACTTTGCTCGCTCTTATGCCAAGCTGGCCGCTTTGCTAGAGGAAGAGTACATCTTCAATTGGCTCTCATGGGACGGCGACAATATGTTGGCAAGCGGCGCAATTCTTGATTACGGATCGATTCGGCAGTTTGCTGCGAAACACGACAAGTATCGCTTCAAGGATGTCGATCGTTATTCAGCATCGTTGGCCGAACAACGCGGTTGGGCCAGGACTTTGGTTCAAGTATTTGCGCAGACAATTGATTTCATTCAATCAGGCGTAAAAAAGAATCTTAATTCCTTCAAGAATGCCGAGTGCTTGCGAGTTTTTGATCAGGCCTTCGCGACCGAAAGAGATCAACGCATGCTTTGGAGAATAGGTTTTACTCCTGAGCAGATCAGCTATCTGATGACTAATGCCCAAAAAGAGATCAGGGATTTTGATCGGAGTCTGAGCTATTTTGAGGATCGAAAGGTCTCGAAAGGTATTGAAAAACTTCCCGACGGCTTCACACACAATCCCGTCTTTCTAATCCGAAACCTTCTTCGGCAGTTGCCAGCCTATTACGTCGCGCAAACTATAAGCCGAGTCGATGACGAAAGTGCCTATATGCCGCATGACATTTTCTGCCGCATCATGGCGGCCTCGTACGTCGGTAAAAAGGATCTTAAGCTGACAGCTACTCGAGTGTTGCACGTTAAGGAGTTTCAGGAATGTTACCTGCGACTGGTAGCTGCACTTGGTGGTCCATTTGATATGGTTTTAAAGACTTTGCAGGAAAGGTCGGCAGTGATTAATCACCGTCACCGCATCACAGGAGACGCAGTCACATGGATCATAGAGGAAGTGATCGCAATGAAAGGCAAGATCAAGATTGAGGGTCTGCAAGATGCAATCGATGCTTTCATCGATTCACAGGTTCTTATTCCGGGAAAATGGCACCCCGTTCCCCCAGAAGCGCTCACCTCTAATACTCTCAAATCACGTTTGCTGCAAAAGATTCAACAGAATTTAGAGGAATACAAGGAATCGATTTGAGATACCTAACCAACCACAATGACTAACTGGCTAGACATTCGGAAACAGTTCCCCGTCACAGCCACAACCGTCTACCTCAACACCGCCGCGGCCGGACCATTGGCGCGGTCAACTGCTGCTGCGGCCGCCCTCTATTACGAACAAATGATGAACGAGGGCGACCTCCTGTGGGACCAATGGTTGGCGCACCGCGAGGAAGTTCGTGTGAAGGTTGCATCGTTCATCAACGCGGAGCCGGATGAGATTGGATTTACCACAAACACTTCAAATGGGATGAACTTAATCGTCGACGCGTTGGAGAATCACGGCGAGGTCATCTCGAGCGACCTCGAGTTCCCAGTCACAACTATTCCCTGGATGCATCGCCGAATTCCGGTACACATCGTCAAGTCCGTCGATGGCGTGGTGAGAACTGAGCATCTGCGTGATGCGATGACCACGAGAACCGGGATCTTGTCGTTAAGCTACGTCCAGTACTCCAATGGGTTTCGAGCCAATCTCGAGGACGTTGCGAGCATCAAAGGTGGTCACGCGCTGGTCATTAATGCCAGCCAGGCTGCAGGAGTTTTCGAGATTGATGTGAAGAGGATGAAAATTGATGCGCTGTGCACCACCGGACACAAATGGATGTTATCGGGTTATGGTTCGGGCTTTGTGTATATCAGCAGGGAACTGCAGCAGAACTCGCGACCGCGCGCTATCGGCTGGCTAAGTGTCCAGGAACCATATAGCGATCGAAACGATGAGGTACGCTTGCGTCACGATGTTTCAGCAAGGAGCGAACTCGGATGTCCCCATTTCGCAGGCATCTTTGCGCTCGGCGCTTCGGTTGAATTCATGCAGACGATTGGAACAAAGAGAATCGAGGAACGCGCCCTGGATCTGAACCGTCTGTTAACCAGGCGTCTGGAGGAGGGGGGCCGGAAAGTTCTATCGCCACTAAGTGAAGAGCAATTTCGATCAGCTGAAACCCTCTTTGCCGCTGAGAGTCCGGCACGATTGGTTGCAACGTTAGCTGCCAACAAAATTTTGGTTACTGAAAAACCACAGGGAATACGCGTGGCCGCACATGTTTTCAACAACGAGGACGATATCGAACGGCTACTTGATTGCCTCAAGAAGATTTGATGGACCAGCTGGAAAGAAACAGGACAGTTGGGAAGAGAAGCATTACAGGCACCTCACAGAAATAGGACAGTTGCGAAGGCCAGCATTAAAAGCAACCTCACAGAAATTGGACAGTTGGGAAGGGGGCAAGCGGCAATTAAAAGGATCTCACCAAAGAGTCACCGAGCGCGCCCCCGCTGGTTCAGTTCAAGCCTCTTACATCTATTCAAAATTGGAACAACTGCTTGGATCCCTGGTCGCTCTAACTTGTTTGATGTGGATCAGCGGGGGCGCGCGCTCGGCGACTTTTTGGCGAGATCCTTTTGATTGCCGCTTGCCCCTTCCTAACTGTCCTATTCTTGTGAGGTACTTGAAGTTGCTGATTGCCCCTTCCCAACTGTCCAATTTCTGTGAGGTGCTTTAATGCTGGCCTTCCCAACTTGTCCTATTTTCTGGAGGTGCTTGTAATGCTTGGCCCCACTGTCCTATTGCTGTGAGCGCTCGGAATAATGCCCTGAAGATAAGCGTAAGCGCTAATCCTTATGCCCTAACGACGTACTCGACGCCGCGCATTCCGTTTGGCGGGAATTCTTTTTTTGACCGATCTATTTCCCATACCGTCTTCGAAGTTTGCTCGCGACAGCCGAACAAATGTTTGCATGATCGGTGATTCATAACCACCGGTTAGCTGTGCAAGTCCCAGTTCCCAATTGATCTGTGCTCCTTCAATCCACCAGCGCACCAACCTTCCCTTTTCGACTTCATCTCTCACCGACTGCAACGGCACGATCCCGACGCCCATGTCTTCTTCTACCATCCGTTTAATTGCTTGTTGACGGCTTAGTTCCATTGCGACCCGCAGCGTGACACCGGCCTGCGCAAAAAACTGATCAATCAAGCGGCGCGTGTTACCGCCACGTTCTCCGAGAATGAGTTTCTCACCGGCGAGTGTATAGGCACTGATGGTCCTCTGCTTCGCGAGTTTATGATGCGGGGACGCGATGGCAACCAGCTGATCGTCACTGAGTCGTTCGGTCTTTATTCCGCGCACGTCAACAGGTAGCGAAACGAAAGCTACGTCGAGTTCGCCGGCAAGGATTTGGTCGACCAGCGCCTCACTCGTTCCTGAGGCAACCGAAACGTCGGCGGCTGGATGCTGCTTGCGTAGTTCCTTGAGAATTGTCGGCAATTGCTCCGTTAGGACCATGGCCGACGCGCTTCCGATCCTCAGTCGTCCGCGTTCAGCGCCCGCGAGTTCAGCCACTTCGTCGAGGGCCGCATCGTGTTCGCGCAATATGTGTCTCGCGCGCCGGAGAAGATGTTCACCAGCCTCTGTGAGGATCACGTGACGCGGGGCGCGAACGAACACCTTCGCACCAATTTCAGTCTCGAGCTGGCGAATCTGCATACTGATAGCCGCCTGCGTAACGTGCACGCGTAGGGCGCCAGCGGTGAACGTCCCAGATTCAGCAATGGCCACAAAAGCCCGTAATTGTCGAATTTCCACAGCAGACTCCAGTTATCAAGAGGGGTTATCGGAATAATAAAATCTTTTAGTTTCCATTATAAATCACGGCCCCCTAGAATAATCAATCAACGTCAATCCGAGTGTTTTAATAGTCGGACCGGGCCCAATTTTGAGCACAGAACGCGGAACAGCAGATCTCACTCCGGCTAGACGCTTGCACAGTCAACACTCGGTCGTGGGTGTCGACGGTGGCGGTTCCAAAACCGAAGCCGTGATCATGGATGCCGACCAACGCGTGATCGGCGAAGGTCGAGCTGGCCCTTCGAATCCCTTGCGAGTGGGTATTGCCGGCGCAGCGACTGCGGTGCGCGAAGCAATAGACAACGCGTGCGCAGCGGCGAATCTGCGGCGTGGAGATCTCGTTGCGGCCGAAATAGGCCTTGCGGGTGCGCGACGCAGAGAACTTCGTGAGCGCATGCGAGAAACTCTCCTTCCGCTCGGCATTGGAGAGATCAAAGTCGTTACCGACGCAGAGATCGCTCTGTATGGTGCGACTGACGGTGCGCCGGGATTAGTTGTTATTGCCGGTACGGGCTCTATTTGCTGTGGTATCAACTCCCGCGGCAGGAATTTCTGCGCCGGCGGCTGGGGCCCTATTGCTGGCGACGAAGGCGGGGGAGCGTGGCTAGCTCGCCGCGCATTACGCGCAGTTGCGCATGCCTCAGACGGACGTGGTCCAAACACTGTTTTGACAGATTTTGCCTGCGCCTATTTTCATGTGACTGCAGCAGACGATCTGATCACGGCGATTTACGCCCCTACGATCACCAATGAACGTCTTGCAGGTTTTGGAAGGGACGTAGTCGAAGCTGGGAAATGTAAAGATCCAGTGGCCCAGCAAATCATCTCAGATGGCGGTACGGAACTGGGATGGGCGGCTGTCGCGGTAATTCGGCAGCTGCAAATGGAGCGCGAGCGCTTCCAGATTGCCTACGTCGGCGGCGTCTTTAGAGCTGCAGGTGAGATGATCGTTAACCCACTGCGCGCTGAGGTTGAGAAGGTGGCGCCGCGAGCCTATTTCCAACCGCCGCACTTCGCTCCGGCCGTGGCTGCCGCTAGAATGGCTCGAGAACGCATTAACCACATCGCTCTGGCGGGCTAATCTTAGCGGCAGAAGATGACTACTGAAACCGGCGGTTCACTCCCTATCACAGAACAGGAGAATCCGCGTTCACAGAATCTCAGCTCTCAATCGACGGCGGAGATACTTCAACTGATGAACGACGAGGACACTCTTGTAGCTGCGGCGGTGAGACGCGTCCTTGCGGACGTTGCGAAAGCTGTCGACGAAACGGTCGCAAGATTGAGTGCCGGCGGAAGACTTTTTTACATCGGTACCGGAACATCAGGACGATTGGGTGTGCTTGACGCTTCGGAAATTCCGCCAACTTTTGGTGTGTCCACCGAGTTGGTCCAGGGGGTGATCGCCGGCGGTTACGATGCGTGTTACAGGGCAGTTGAAGCTTCAGAGGACGACGCCAATGCTGGGCCAGCTGATCTGCAGGAACGCGAGTTCGCGGCTGGCGATGTTTTAGTGGGAATCGCAGCGTCCGGTCGGACCCCATATACGGTCGGCGCTGTCTCATACGCCCGGTCAATAGGTGCTTTCACTATAGGTCTGACATGTGTGCCGGGTTCTCCAATCACAAGGACAGCAGAGCTGAGTATTGTTCCCGTCGTTGGACCTGAGGTCGTCACAGGCTCGAGTAGACTAAAGGCGGGCACGGCGCAAAAGATGGTGCTCAACATGCTTTCGACTGCCACGATGGTGCGTCTGGGCTATGTCAGTGGTAATCGCATGTCTAATCTCCAGGCACGTAACATAAAGTTGCGCGAGCGTGCGTTGCGAATAGTGAGTGCAGAAACAGGCTTGGATGAGGAAGCTGCTGCTAAAGCTCTCGACGCAGCTGGAACCGACTTACGAGTCGCGCTGGTGATGATTAAGAGTGGAGTTGGAAAAGACAAAGCGATGGATGCTTTACGTGACTCAGGCTGGATCGTCGAAAATGCCGTAAGTCAACTAATGTCTGAGAAGAATTGAATTTCTTACTTGCCATTTGTCAGGTCAGGAAGGTGGGCTTGCCCCCGCTGTTGCGCAAAAGTGATCTGAATTTACTTTTCAACTTGAGATTATTGA
>JBKOYD010000167.1:0-6439 GCA_046725195.1 Acidobacteriota bacterium
GGTCGCGGGGTGCTTAAGGGTAAGACGAGCGCCACCGCGAACAAGAGTAAGGTTAGGATAGGTAGAACTTTCCTCATCTGATTTTCACCTCCTAGGAACTACGAACGCGGTTGTACAAAACTGACAGTTCGCCCGCGGCAAACTGCACGGTTCTGTCCTAAGTTGGAAAACCCTGCTTGATATGAGTTGAGTAGGGACAGCTCGAGCCCGGGGGGACTAGAGTAAAAGCCTCTCACTTCAGAATTTGGACCGAGGAAATCCTCAGTGTGAGAGAGAACAGGAAACCGGGATCCTGTGAGCGCAAAAACGAATTGTGCTGGGCTTGTTTTTTTTGTCGGGAGTGGCGCGCACTCTATTTCATTGAAGAGTTCATGTCAAGCAAATTGTAAGGAGATCAGTTGTAAAAAATAACAATTTGTCGGAACGCAAGAAGCGCTGCTTGTGTGGCTCGGCCTTTTCAGTTAAAAGACTCAATAGACGATGAAAAGACGCCGTTTAGAAAACAATAGGAATGACGCACGGTCGCAAGATTCTTCGCACCCAAGTGCCTATCCGTTCACAGCGATCGTTGGTCAAGACGAAATGAAGCTCGCTTTGATTCTCAACGTTGTCGATCCCTTGGTCGGCGGCGCTTTGATCATGGGCCATAGGGGCACGGGAAAATCGACAGCAGTCAGAGCCCTGGCCGACTTGTTGCCGGAAATAAATGTCGTATCCGGCTGCTCTTATAACTGCGATCCAAGTGATGAAAAGAACTTTTGTGTTGAGTGTCGCGAGAAAGCAGCCTTGAGAAAGGAACTTCCTACGGAGTTCGCCCCCGTGCCGGTAGTTGAATTGCCCCTGGGCGCGACTGAGGATCGAGTTTGTGGGACCATTGACATTGAACGCGCCCTTACCGAAGGCAGAAAAAGTTTTGATCCTGGTTTGCTCGCAAGAGCAAATCGCGGATTTCTTTATGTCGACGAAGTAAATCTTCTCGAGGATCACCTCGTTGATCTTTTGCTCGATGTTGCTGTGACGGGTCGTAACAAGGTCGAACGAGAAAGCGTTTCAGTCGAACACCCCGCGCATTTCGTATTGATTGGTTCTGGAAATCCCGAAGAGGGTGAGCTCCGCCCGCAGTTGCTGGATCGTTTCGGACTTCATGCTGAGGTGCGCACGGAGAACTATCTCAACAACCGAATTTCTATTGTTGACCGTCGCGATGCGTACGACCAGGATCGCGAGGCATTTTGTGAGTCATTCGCTGACGATCAGGATCAGCTGCGCAATAGAATCACGCGAGCGCGAGCCGGCCTTCGAAAAGTGACTGTGGAAAGGGACGTGTTGGCGAAGATTGCTCAGCTCTGCGCCGATTTGAAAGTTGACGGCCACCGAGGCGAGCTCACGATCATGCGAGCGGCCCGTGCGTTGGCTGCATTCGAAGGTAAGCGAACGGTGTCAGACGAACATGTGAAAACGGTTTCTGCGATGTCGCTTCGACATCGTTTGCGGCGCGACGCGTTGGAAGAGACGGCGACAAGCGAACAGATCGAGCAAGCCGTGGATGGTGTTTTCCCAAAGACTCCCCCGCAAACCAAGAGTGGGAATGGTCAGGGCCAAGGTCAGGGCCAGGGCCAGGTCGCGCAACATCGGAACGGACGAGTCCAGCGAAACAGATCAAGTGCTCAGCAGCCTTCTTCCAGCAATCGAGATGGCACACGGACCAATACCAATGATGTGCCAACGCCGCCAGGCTTTGATAATCGATCCAACACGTTCGAACTCGACGAGGAACTGCGTCCATCGAGTCCTAACAGGAGGACTCCGTCGCGTAGCAAGCGTTCATCACTCACAAAAGCTTCAAGCGAGCAGGTGCGAGGAAGATATGCACGCTCTGTTAGTTTCAAGTCTGCCGGTGCCAGAATAGCCTTAGACGCTACGTTACGCGCGCTCGTCGCCACGAAATGGCCCATTGGCAACACTTCCAAATTGACGCCGGTCGCCTCCAATGCTCTTCGCTACAAATTGCTCAAACATAAACAAGGAACTCTCTTTGTCTTTGCTATCGATACCTCAGGAAGCATGGCGGCGAATCGTATTGCCCGGGCAAAGAGCACCATTTTGAAGTTGCTCCGGAAGTCGTACTTAAATCGTGACAGTGTTGCGATCGTTTCTTTTCATGGCACCTCGGCCAAAGTTGATTTGACGCCTTCACGTAGTATTCTGCGAGCCCGTCGGGTTCTTGATTCGCTGAATATGGGTGGCAGTACACCGCTGTGTGCAGGACTTGTCAGTACAATCGAATTGATCAGACGAGTTGGAGGTAACTACGGCGAAACGGTGGTACTACTTTTTACTGATGGCCGCTCGAATGTTCCTCTCAGGCGTAACAGCAATCAAATCCGGGCGCTGAGACAACTGAAGATTGAATCCGAAGTAAGAGAGCTTAGTTTTGCGATGAAGAAGACTCGAGCACGAGTGGTAGTAGTCGACACCCAGCGAGAATTTGAGTCGAGCGAAGAGACGAGACGTCTCGCTGAGGTCTTACAAGCACGCTTCATAAAGGTCAGTCCGGCAACCTCTCGGACTGATCCCTTTCACGCAATTCGCAATTCTTAATGTCAAACAAGGAAGACCGAAACTTAGCCCAACGCGATGCGCGAGTGCTGGAACTCCATGATCAGTTGCTTGAGATCGAACAACGACTGATACCCACCGGACTTCATATATTCGGTCGTGCCGCAGAAGCAAACGAACGCGTTGATCTGCTAAAGATGATTGCTTCATTCGATCGCCCTGAAGCAAAGGCGCGCGCTCTTCCTGATCTCATTGCAGAAGCACTCGGCCTTCCGAACTACACTGGTCGTGAAAGTCTTAACGAACATGAGCTAGCTGATCGAGAGAGAGTCGATTCGTTGTTCAGCGAAGCTGTGCGCGAGTTTCTTACTGCCGGGTCAGATGCAGCGATTCTATTTCTCGAGAATCGCGCAAAAGTAGCAGCGGAAAAATCACGTCCGGTTTTCTCTTTACTTGAAACTGTTTCAAGCAGATTGAAAACAAATACCGAACTCGATTCTCTTCTTCGTGCGTTGCGCGGTGAGTTTGTCGAGCCAGGTCCCGGCGCGGACATCATCCAAAACCCGGACATTCTCCCAACCGGCAGAAACACTCACGCCATTAACCCCTATGGAGTGCCGTCTGCCATGGCGTTTGCGCGCAGCGAAACTGTCGCGAATCGTCTGCTGGATCGTTATGTAAAAGAAAACGGTCGATATCCTGAAGCGATGGCTCTTGTACTGTGGGGCCTGGATAACATTAAGACGCAGGGTGAGGGAGTGGCCCAGGCATTGTGGCTGCTCGGTGTCCGACCGATTAGCGACGCATTGAATCGAACCACCGATGTGGAGGCAATACCACTAGAGGAATTGAAGCGTCCGCGAATCGATGTGGTGATGACAGTATCGGGAATTTTTCGGGATCTGTTCAGTCCGACCGTGCTCTTGTTGGACAAAGCCGTTCGCCTGGTCGCGCATCTGGATGAGCCGCCGGAACTAAACTACGTGCGCAAACATGTGCAGAAGCAGGTCGAACAAGACGCATGCGACCCGGACGAGGCTGCGATTCGTGTCTTCTCAAACGCTCCGGGAAACTATGGCACAAACGTTAACTTCATGGTGATGGATTCGCAGTGGGAACGTGAAGAGACCCTCGGTGATCTGTTTGTTACTCGTAAGTGCTTCGCGTACGGGCGCGATTCAAAAGGACGACCAATCGAGGGCAGGGAAGCGCGTCTTGCGATGGACCGAGCGCTTTCGCGTGTCGAGGCGACTTACCAAAACATCGATACGTTCGAAATCGGCCTTACCGATGTCGATCACTATTTTGAGTACCTTGGCGGAGTTTCGAAAGCTGTTCAAAAACGCTCCCAGTCGCGTCCTTCCATCTATTTGTCTGACAGCCTTTCGCGAGAGGTAAAGATTCGTTCGCTTGAGGAGACAGTGAGACTCGAAACTCGGACCAAAACTTTGAACCCAAAATGGTACGAAGGAATGTTGAAGCATGGGTTTAGAGGAGTGGCCGAAATTGAGAACCATGTGTCGAACACGTTTGGCTGGAGTGCCACCGCGGATGCCGTCGACGATTGGATCTACGCAGAAGTGGCAAAGACTTTCTTGTTTGATGACTCGATGTTCGAACGCTTGTGGGAGTTAAATCCACATTCGGCGCATTCGATGGTGCAGCGATTACTTGAGGCAAATGGACGTGGGTACTGGGATGCGGACGAGAAATCGCTCGCGAGACTTCGAGAGATTGGCCGCAGCCTCGAAGATCACCTTGAAGGAGTGGCGTAATTGCGGTGAACATCACGGTACTTTACGTTGGTTCAAGTCTTCTCGCGCCGCTCAAAACCGCGGAGCGAGAGATAAATCGTGTCTACAATCTGAATTTGCGTGTGGCGGCATACAACCTTGGTTCGCCGCTTGGTGATCGTGAGTGGCAGGAAGTCGAACGTGACCTTAGCTGCGCGAACATCGTTTTCGTCATGCACGTGATGGACGGTGAAAACGGGTCGCGTTTGATAGAGGCTTTGGAACATTACAAAGATCGACACGACGCTGTTGTGGTGATCAATTGCATGCCTGACTTAATGCGGCGCACGCGTATGGGGCGACTTGACGTAACTGCGTTAACAAGCAAGCAACCTGGCGAGGGAAATGGCGAAACCTGGAATGAACGACGGGCTAGTGCGCGCAAGGACAAATCAAGAAACGCAGTTCGCTTATTAGCTTCCGCCGGCGCGTGGATTGGAAAGCAGACGCGAAGCAATCATTCGAAACGAAAACACAATCATGGTCGGTATCTCAAGTTGGTTGATCGGTTGCCAGGCCTTCTCAAGTTTGTTCCTACTGCTGGTGCACTTACAGACGCCAAACATTATCTATATCTGTTCTGTTACTTCCTTCAGCCGACTCCCGCGAACATTCAATCAATGCTTCTCTATGCGTCGAAGCATTACGTTGCGGACGAGCGCATCCATGCGATCAAAGTTCGCGTTCCGCAGCCTGAACAAGTTCCTTCCGTCGCAATTTATCATCCGGATGCGCCGGTGCTCTTTCACTCGTTTGGCAAATATCAAAAGTGGTATTCGACCCACAGCCTAAAGTCCGGCGCATTCCCACTCGATCCAAGATCCACGATTGGGTTGTTGTTAATGAGACCACAAGTCGTTAGCAAGACGACAAAGCACTATGACGAGCTCATTCGCGCACTCGAGGCGGAAGGGTTGGATGTCATTCCAGCCATCGCCACGCTCATGGACAACCGCGAGGCAGTGTCGAAGTTCTTCATCGAACAGTCTAAGGCCAACGACCAAAAACCAAAGACCAATACGCGCGTTAGCCAAATTCTATCGTTAACCGGCTTCAGCTTTGTGGGCGGTCCCGCGATGAACGACAGTGCAGCAGCGGCGGAGTTCCTGAGTGAATTGAATGTACCGTATCGTTCGGCGGTTAGTTTGGACACTCAAACGATTGAGGCTTGGAAAGATTCGCAAACAGGTCTTAACCCGGTGCAGGCCGGTATGCAGATAGCGATTCCTGAGATCGACGGCGCGACTGAACCTTTCGTCTATGGTGGAATTCCAGTGCGAGGTCAGGAACCTTTGGCTCTTAATGAGCGCTGTAGTCGTCTAGCGCGCCGGTTGAAGCGTTGGAACAATCTCCAAACGGCACCTCGAGAGCAAATCAAGTTAGCGCTCGTGTTGTTTTGCTTCCCGCCGAACAAAGGGAACATTGGCACTGCGGCCGACCTCGACGTGTTTCCAAGTCTGTGGGATCTCTTAAAGAGACTTCGCGATGAACGGTACAGCGTCGAGATTCCTGAAACGCCCGAAAGCCTACGGCAGAGATTGCTTGGGGGAAATTCTGCCAAGTTTGGAGCTTCCGCGAATGTCGCCTATCGGATGACAGTTGCGGAATACCGTCATCTTTGTCCTTACGTCTCGGAGATTGAGAGTGACTGGGGATCTGCGCCAGGATCCATAAACACATTTGGCGGAGACTTATTGATTCAGGGACTTACGCTCGGCAATGTCTTTGTCGGAGTGCAGCCGACTTTCGGATTTGAGGGCGATCCTATGCGACTGATGTTGGCACGCAGTGGTTCGCCACATCATGGCTTCATGGCTTTCTATACATATCTGACAAAAGTACTGAAAGTTGATGGCGTAGTTCACGTCGGTACGCATGGGGCAATGGAATTCATGCCGGGCAAACAGATTGGACTCTCAGATGAGTGCTGGCCGGATCGTCTAATTGATGAGCTGCCAAACTTTTACATTTATAGTGTGAACAATCCCTCGGAAGGTTCCATCGCGAAAAGACGCTCGTACGCTGAACTTGTCTCCTACCTGACTCCTCCAATTGAAAACGCAGGATTGTATAAGGCACTAGCGGGG
>JBKOYD010000062.1:0-7528 GCA_046725195.1 Acidobacteriota bacterium
GCGAGGTGCCGCACGATGGCATTTCTCCGCGCCATCCGCTGCACGCCGAGCGAGAGAACTGCTGTCACCACTGCGGGTAAGCCTTCAGGCACTGCCGCAACCGCGAGCGCCACACCTAAAATGAGGACGTCAAAAATCGCGGAGAATCCGCGCACGTCTTCGACGAGCATGATCGTTACGATCATCACGACGGCAATCACCACGACGATGATGCCGAGAAGTTTACCCGTGCGGGCGAGTTCCTTTTGTAACGGCGTGGTCTCAGTCGGAGCTTCTTTCAGCATTCCGGCGATCAGTCCCATCTGAGCCTGCATCCCGGTGGCCGTAACCACTGCTTTTCCGCGCCCGTAGGTGGCCGCCGCGCCGCTGAAGATCATGTTGTGGCGGTCGCCAAGTCCCACGTCTCCCGCAATCGGCTCTACATCTTTTCCCACTGGCAGGCTCTCGCCGGTCAATGCGGCTTCCGCTGTTTGCAGCGCCGTAGATTGAAGCACGCGGGCGTCCGCGGGAATGGTGTCGCCTTCTTCGATAAGGATGATGTCGCCGGGTACAAGCTCAGCCGCTGGGATGCTCAGCCGCACGCCGTCGCGAATGACGGTGGCGTGCGCCGCCGACATCTGCCGCAGCGCCGCCAACGCCTGCTCCGCCCGCGACCCTTGAATGTAGCCCATGATTGCATTGAGCAATACGACGGCGAAGATCGCCATTGCTTCATAAGGCAACGCGGAGTCGCGCTCATACAGCCATAGGCCTGCCGAAATCAAAGTCGCGATGAGCAGCAGGATGACGAGCACGTCTTGGAACTGCGCGAGGAACTTTCTCCATGCCGGCACAGGCTCTTCCGCCGTCAACTCGTTCCGGCCGTATTTTTCGAGCCGCGCCCGCGCTTCCGCTTGGCTCAAGCCTAACCGGGGATCCGCATTGAGCGCAGCCAGGACTTCATCAAGCCTTTGCTGATACGCTTCCGTTGCTTTGCGTTGGACTTTAGCGGCGCACATGACTGCTCATTAGTTTAGAGTCTCTCCTCTTCTCTTTTAAACCTCCTATGGCGCCGCAGTTTAGCAAAGGTGCTTGTGTATCAATCCTAGAAGGTTTCTTATATGGTACACGAGTTACTCAGACGATTCGCTGCGTCACGTGCTTAAGAACTCAACGGCTTCGGCAACGTCGCTGATGGAAGTTTTGAGAGCTATTGTTTTGAGGCATCAAGCCGTAGCACAAACGGTGCTGTTGACAATATGTCTTGCCTCTTCAGTTGGACCGTTTAGTTCCGACGATTGCTAGTAATTCCAATTCTCAGATCGCACACGGCCTGTCTGCGCCACACGAACGAGGAATAGTTCACTGTTATCTCAAACCAGAGAACCTGTTTATTATTGACGATGACCTAGTCAATGATTCTTGATTTCGGGCTGGCAAAATTGATTGACCGAACCGACAGACGGTGTCTAATTCTGTAATGAGAGTCTTGCGCGGTTACTTGACGACGGTATAATGCTGGGCCTTCCGCACGGTCATCAGGATAGTATCAACGCGTGAACCTGGAGTTGAAGGAGCAGACAGCTTGCGACGATTGGAGGCAGGTGGAGGCCCTGGTGAAACTCGCCATCTCAAAGGACGAAGGGACGGAAAAGCTGATGGACGCAACCGTCAAGTGGCTCTCGGATAACTGGTTCGACGAAGTCCCACAAATCTCGACGGCGACGGGTAGAAGGTGACGAGAGAAGAACATCTCTTTCTCGTCACCTTCATTCAGCCTTTATTCCCGGGGCTAGCATCCTTGTAATTTGCGCGGGGGATTTGATCTTCTGGTCTTGCATCCACTGGTCGGCCTCGTCAGTGAGCCGCCGACCCTCCACGCCACCGGTGATCTCTCCCAGTCGCCGCTGCGCTACCGCGGCGTAAAGTTTCATGTGCGCGTCCTCGAATCCCGCGCACGCTTTGGAGAGGAAGCTGATCGCGGCCTGCTTCTCATTTCGCAAACTGGCTACCCCGGCCTGCAGGAGTGCCGCCAGTGGGTCGGCCCACTTCATACCCTCTTTAGAAATCTGACGTGCCAAGCTCTCCGCTACTGCGATAAGCCGTTGTTCGTCGCCACCGCCCGAGACGGCGGCCGCCAATCCGCATCTTGCGCGGAGGTGAAGTGCCTCGATGCGGATTATCTGCACGCGTAAGATCATAGAGTCGGACAAGGCGGGCCACTGAGCGTCGACCTGTTTCCACGCAACGAGACCATCCCCCGTGTACAGTTCGATTTGTGCCAGCGCGAGCAGGGCGTTGTAGTGCTGGCGGTGAAACCCCTTCTGTGTCCACTTCTGCATCGCCTCAATCACCTGCTGGCGCGCCTCATCCGGGTCGTCGTTTAAGAGCCAGAGGAGATTGACACGCGTTCGCAGGTCGGTCAGCTCGTAAAGATTATTTCGCTTCTCGGCCGCGCTGAGGAGTACGGGCACACGCACGGATATTTCTCGCATCTCCCCCAGGTAGATCAAAGAGCTCAGCAGGAAGGTTTGTGTGCTGGCGATTTCCCACGTAACGCCCGTGCAGCGGTAGCGCAGAATTTCCTCCGCCTCGCTGAGCAGCGCCGCCGCCCTCTGCCATTGTCCAACAAGGAAGGCGACGAGACCGCTCGTATAGCTGTAGAGTCCGATCGCGTGCGGGTGGCCGGACTGTTTCGACAGGGATTCGGCCACTGCAGTGAGCCGCACGGCGCGCTTCAGACCTGCCTTACCAGCCGTCGCTGTGAAGCCAGCCTCCAAATTCAGGGCCCGCGCTACCCTATAGAGCTCGCCGGCGCGTAAGGCGAGGAGCAGGTGACGCGTCTGGAAATCTGCCGCACGGATCGTGTCAACCATACCCAGCCCGGCGGCGACGGCCCAGCAGATGTCTATGCGGAGAATTTGTTCCTTCGGAATCTCCGAGACCTCACGCTTCACGAAATCGATCCCTCGAAGCCTGAGGTGCAGGCGCCTTATGAGCAATGAGAGCAGCGCACGTTTAGGTCCCGCCGCTAATTTAAGCCCGACCGCTGAGAGAACGGTTTGAATGACTTGCAACCCTTCCTCGATGTGACCGCCCATTAAGAGCTGCTCGGCCGCTCTTCGTTGAAGATCGAGCGCCCGTATCTGGTCTATATTTCGTGCGGCTTCGAGGTAGTGCTCGGCCGCCTCGGCAGGGGAACCGGCATTCGCCAGCGCCTGCGCCAGCTCGGCTCTCAATTCCACACGGTTCGCCCCAACGGGAGCCAGTTCTAACGCTCGCCTGTAAAACAGCGCCGCGCGGTCGAACGCAAGCGCATCCGCGGACTTTTTGGCAGCAAGCGCGGCATAGCGTGACGCCTGTTCTTGCTCACCCGCCCCCAGAGAGTGCTCAAATAGGGTTTCAGGATCATCCAGCCCTTTCAGGAGCAGTGTCTGAACTAGGCGGCGGTGAATCTGGCGCACCGATTCAGCCTCGAGCGACGAGGCCAAAGCCTCGCGTATGCGGTCGTGATAAAGTTCTACGCCATGGTCCTCGCCGAAGCTCCGCAAGAGTTTTGTGGCGCGTAAAGAAGAGATCAGAAAGTCCTCATCACCTTCCAACCCGCTGGCATGATGGATGACGTTAGTCGACATCGGACGTCCCGCCACCGCCAAGGTCTCGAGGAATTGCCGCG
Organism: Acidobacteriota bacterium; assembly: GCA_046725195.1. Classification (GTDB taxonomy): domain Bacteria; phylum Acidobacteriota; class Blastocatellia; order Pyrinomonadales; family Pyrinomonadaceae; genus PSRF01. The sequence continues at coordinate 3,656 of JBKOYD010000062.1, forward strand.
CACCGGCGGGCTGTTGCCGCAAACGTCCCTCAATCATTTCGAGGAGCATGATTCCACGGGTTGTCTCCTCGCAGGTCAGGGTATAGCGCGACAGTTGCTCAATAAAAAAAGGACTCCCAGCCGCCTCACGCACAATGTCTTCGACACGCGTGTCTCTCCCAGCAAGCTCCGCCGGGAGGAACGACTGAGTCAGGTCGCGGGCCTTATCTTCCGTCAGCGGCTCGACCGCGATACCCCGACATGTCTCGCCGCCAATCTGCTCCAAGAGCAGCTTCAGGAATGGCTTGGAGCTCATGTCTTCGCTGCGGAAACTAACGATGAGGAGCACTGGGGGAGCGTCAGGCGCGCGCAAAAGCTCTTCCAAAAGCGCCGCGCTGTCGGCGTCAGCCCATTGCAGGTCGTCTATGTAGATGACGAGCGACTGCCGGTCCGAGATTCTCCCCAGCAACTCACGCAGGGCAGCGAAAGCACGCCGCCGGAGGGCGATGGGGTCGGGTATCTCCTGCTCGCGTTGCGGCGCGTTGAGGACGGAGCTGACGCGCAGCATAACTGGAAAGAGGCGCGAGAGGGCGTGGACGTCTCGTGGCATGAGGGCGTCGGCCTTTGACTGCGACAGAGAGACAAGATATTTGCTCAAACTGTCGATAACGCCGTCGAGTGCCTTATAAGGAACCGATTCACGTTCGTAGCAACGTCCCTCCAAAATGACCACGCCCTGATCCCGCCTCACAAGTTTTTGCAGAAAGTGGCGGACAAGGGCGCTTTTGCCCATACCCGACGTGCCGTAGATGTAGAGCGTCAGCGGCCTCCCCTTCTTGACCGAGAGGAAAGCATCTTCCAACGACCGCAGTTGTTCCTCGCGCCCGACGAGCTGCTCCTCGGGAGCTGCGTGCGTGTCGGCCGAAGGCTCCGCGATTTTCGCTTCGCCTTCCAACCGTCGGATCACCTCACGTCCTGTGGGTCTCGACTGAGGTCGTAAGCGGAGCAGGTCTTGACACAGGGTGCTGAGGTCTTCAGGGATCTCCGGCGCCAGCTCGCGCGGCGGGGGAGGCTCGACACTCGTCTTCTTAACGAGAATGTCTACGAAGTTGCCGTCAAAAGGCAGGCGGCCCGTGAGGGCTTCGTAGAGCATCACCCCTGCGTTATACCAGTCGCTCGCGGCCGAGGTCGGTTGCTGCGCGACCTGCTCCGGCGACATGTAGGACGGAGTGCCGACGATGGCTAGACTCGGCTCAAGTTTCTGCTGGGCGATCTCTGCCACCAAGCCGAAGTCGAGGATGACTAATCGCCCCTCGGGCGTCACCAGTATGTTGGTGGGCTTAATGTCGCGATGCAGTTTGCCACTCTCGTGTAGAGCGTTCAAACCTTCCGCCAGCTGCCTTAAGGCGAGTCGAAGTCGCCCCTCATTAAATGACTGCGCGCGGCTCTTGATGGGTAGTGGGAGGGTTTCCAGAGTGTCCAACTCTTCGAGGCTGGGGACGGGCGCTTCCGCCCCGACATTCTCGACGTCGCGCACGTAGTCAAGAAAGTTCACGCCGTCTACCAGTTCCATAGTAAAGAACAAGTACCTTCCGTCCGACATCAATTCGTAAAGCGAGACTAGATTAGGGTGGGCCACATCGGAGAGGGAGCGAAATTCTGTTTTCAGGCGATAGATGTACGAGGCTTCGGCGTTGATAAGCGTTTTCAGGGCGACGGTTTTTTCACGCTTCTGATCATAGGCTTCATAGACCACTCCCATCCCACCTGTTCCCAGGCGTCGCAGCAGTCTGAAGCGATCCGTTCCTAAAAAGTCTTCACCACTGATCATCGCCTTACCGGCAACGAAAACCGCATACCAATTCCGCCCACGTTTGCGCAGGACAGATCAAGCACGTTCACCATACTTTACCAAATTACGGAGCCCTTCATGACATTAGGGCCTAAAGGGAGCTTACCTCGCTTTAGGTTTTTGCGGCGGCTAACAATTCATTGACCGCGACGCCTCGATAGCATTCCTTTACGTGCTGGTTGAATGGCGGCCACCTGGCGCGGAGATTTAAGTTGCTGGCGTCCCGTACGGGAGTCGAACCCGTGTCGCCGCCGTGAAAGGGCGGTGTCCTAGGCCGCTAGACGAACGGGACGCATGTAGATGAGCGGTTCGAGCGTTACGGCAAGCCCGTAAAGTTAGCGTAACGATTTCAGGCTGTCAAACGGGGCGGTATTGGATCGCTTTTTATCACAATGAGAACCGTGTTTCTCATATACCTTCATAGCTGTTTCCACTCAAGTAGTTCGGAACTATAATCCTTCCGTCCGAATTCATATCGCGCCATCAGAACTTCAATCGTAATCCACGGAGCAGGAGAAAAAGTGATGTCTACCCAGTCCCGCCTTCGATTAGTTTGCCTGTCCGCTGTTGTGTTTCTGCTTTTGAGCAACGTTGCTATGGCTCAACACGAACCGAGTGGTGGCTCGAGTAAAGAAATAATGGGAGGCGGTGCTGTCGGAGGCAGTACTGGACGACCAGCGAACAAACCCGCGACCAAATCAACGACTTCTCCTGGTCCAGTTGTAAGAAAGCGCCCAGCACCTGCTCCGGTAAGAAAACCCGCTCCAACAGCCCCAACAGCGGACGCTTATTACCAACAAGGCGAAGCCCTCTACGACGCCAAGAAATATAGAGAAGCTCTCGATCCCTATCTGAAGGCGACGCAAATCAATCCCTCGATGACGAGCGCGCTTTATCGAATTGGTTGGATCTACAACGACCTTGAGGAGTACGACTCAGCGATCGATCCTTTGAAGCGAGTAATATCATTACAACCTAACAACTCCGCCGCCCACTTTGAGTTGGGTTACTCGTATAGGAAACTCGGACGATTTAACGAAGCGCTTGCCTCCTATAACCAGGCCACTCGGATCAAGCCTGACTATGCGGGGGCTTATTACGAGATTGGTTGGATATACAACGATCAAAAGAATTACGACGATGCTGCTAAGAATTTGAAGTTGGCGCTTCAACATCGTACTGACTACGCGGACGCTCACGCTGAACTTGGTTATTCGTTACGAAACCTTGGTCGTTACTCGGAAGCCATTGAGGCATATCAGCAAGCGATTCGTTTAAAGCCTGACATGAGCTTGGCACATTTGGGCCTGGGCGATGTTTACTACTACAACACGAAGCAATATGCCGACGCGGCCAAGGAATATAAGGAAGGGCTGCGACTCCGACCCGACAACGCAACCGCCTTTTTCAATCTCGGTTGGTGTTACAACGATCTCGATCGTTACGGCGAAGCAGTGGAAGCTTTGCGCCAGGCCATTCGTTTGAAACCTGACTATGCAGAAGCTCATAACGAGATCGGCTATTCGCTTCATCAGTTGAGTCGATATGCAGAAGCGATTCAGGAGTATCAGATCGCCATCAGGCAAAAGACCGATTACGCTTCCGCTCACTACAACCTGGGAATGTCGTACATTGCTATGCGGAATCGAAATGGAGCGCTTGAGCAGTATCGGATTCTTCAGCGTATCGATAACGCACGGGCAACGAAACTCTTTAATCAGATCAAATAGAGTTCCGCTGCGGTGCGTTGTACAAAAAGTCCGAAATCTCACTCCAGACTGTGTAAGAAATTGGACAAGTTGGGAAGAAGGGGGCAAGCGGCAATTCCAGAACCTCACAAGAATAGGACAGTTGGGAAGGGGGCAAGCGGGCCATTCAATAACCTCGCATTTAGAATATTAAGCGCGCCCCCGGTGCGACGGATAACCGTCAATATGTCAGAGGTGAAAGTCCTCAACAACAAAGGTCTAGCCAATCGGTTGGCCCCGAGTCATGCGTTGACAGGAGCAATTCTGTGAGCGAAGCGTTGACAGGGGAACGCA
>JBKOYD010000151.1:0-26548 GCA_046725195.1 Acidobacteriota bacterium
AGAAGAGGAGAATCTCTTCAATCAGAGGACAGCGAAAGGTAATAGCAACACTTCGACCGCGGAGAAGAAGGTTCCGAGGTCGTCAAACACAGCACCGCTACAGTTAGGCGAAGCAGCTCAACAACAACGTGTGCCTTCAAAAAGATCCGCTGAGACTGAAAATACTGCCCGCATTTCGCAAGAAAAAACTGCTCCTGTGACTGAGGCTGAAATCTTAGCGGAACGGGAGGAGAGCACTAGGAGCGTGACGACGGTCCCCGTTGCAGTGCCACTGTCTGCCGTGAGAAAAGTTTATATCGAGACCGTCGGGGATGTGAGGTTAGCTCAGAGCGTGCGCGAGATGCTCGGTGATAGGTTGCGTGCCAGCAATCGAATTATCTTGGCTCGCGATCGAGACGAGGCCGATGCTCTGCTGAAAGTAACTTTAACAAAGGGCGGAGGCTCTCAGCCGGAAACAGCAAACGCTGAACTCATAAATGCTCGCGGTGATGTCGTGTGGCCGAATATAAAATCCGGAGGTAAGTACCGGGGCAGTCCCGCTGACGTGAGCACCAGCATTATCAGAGACTTGCTCTTCGCAATCCAAAAGTCTGCCAAGCAACGTAAGTAGCCATTAAACATGTTGATAGCGATTGTTGTCGTTATCAAATATCCGAAGAACGTGCAACACTCAACGCCCAGCCTCCCTCTTGGTTCCCCTGCTGATTTAGCTTTTATTAACAGCTCTGTTCATAGTCATCGCGGCTCACCTTGAAGTACAAATGACGCCCAGTAATATGGGGCTTGCCAGCGTTTCTCTTTAAGGATTGCGAGCTGCGCAACTCTGAGAGCGGCAGCCGGTGTCATGTGGTTCTTCAATATTGCTTTGTACAAATGGGCCATTAAGTCGGCCGAAGCTTCGTCAGAAATATCCCATAGACTTACAAGCACGCGTGCTGATCCAGCGTACATAAAACCCCTCGTGAGTCCCACTAGTCCTTCACCCTTGATCTCTTTGCCGAGTCCTGTGCGACAACCGCTAAGTACCACCATCTCCGCGGGGAGGTGTAGGTTATAGATTTCATGCGCCCACAGGAAACCATCCTGCGCCTCGCCCTGGCGATTCACAAGGGAGAGCACGATCCCTGACAACTCTGGATGTGCTGAGTTGAGAAAACCGTGTGTGGCGAAATGAACGTAACGATATTGCCCAAGCAGGGGGCTGGTTGCTGTGGCTCTGCTTGCATCGAAGTCCAAGGCTTTAAATCGATCGGTGTCAGGCAACAGCGCCAAAATCGCTTCAGCTTCACGTCGCGTAAAATGAAGGCGATGAATTGGCGCCCCTTCGTCGCTCTCCGATTGGGGTGTTGATCTCGAAGGTTCAATTGTTTCCAGGTCAGCAATGTTTCTCGCTTCAATTGATCTCTTAGGTCGTGCATCGTTCTTCTGTCCAGCTTTAATCCCCCTGACGCGCTCATCATCTCTCTCAAACACCGGGTCTGCCACTACTGCCAGCGTCTTTGATTGAGTAGCGCGGCCTGCCAGCTCGCGTCGTAAGACCGAGAGCGTGGTTGCCGAAGGCAGGCTCACAATTTCGTGCTCGGCAACCAAAGGGATCCTGGGCTCTGACGGTTTAGGCTCAGAACGCTGAAAGTTGCTTACCTCCTTCGATTCAAAGTTGACGGGCACCGGTAAAGCCGCGAAGGGCAGATAATTGAGAGCGCCGTCGCTGACGATTATTAAGCGCTTGTTTTGTAGTTGCGCGGCGACTGGACCAAGCAGCACCTGGCTGAGAGTTGCGGATGCTGAGATGTAGTCGGCGTCGGCTTTGGAGATACGAGCGAGTTGCTCATCGGGCTTCTCAAACTTGATGCGTTTGTTGCGGGCAGTAAGTAGTTCATAGACACGTCGCGTCGCGGTCTCTATCTCCGCGCGTGGTGGCAGTTCAAAACTCTTGACTAAAGTAGAAGTTACTACCCAGAGGTAGCTCTTCTCTTCGCCGAGCGCATATTCGAGAAGCAGCGTATCTGGATCAGTCACTTGCTCTTGAATCTGCTGGAGATTTAAGGTCTCAGGTTGCGTTAACGCTGCATAGCGCGGACTGTTAGCTCTGATCTCTGTTTCGACTTCCTGGTACTGAGTAAGAAGCGCTTCGGTCTCCTTCTTTACAGATGCCAACTGTTCCTTATTGTGAGGAATGCTAAACAATCGCGCTTCTCGTTCCGCTGTGACGTCAAGTTTTTTCTGCAACTCACGTTCGCGCTGCAAGAGTTCAGGTCCAATACCCTGGCGGACGTCGGCGCGAGCTTCTGTGAGACTGTCGAGCAGGCTGCGCGCGCGTGCGCGTTCCGTTGCTTGAAGCGCCAGCGCATCATAATCCCCGGTAGGGTTGAGGCGATGAAGTCGCATCAGGACGTCGACGTATGATTCAAAGAATTGCTGCTTCGAAGCAAAATAGGAAGAGCGTAGTTCTTGCCCGGTAATCCTGGTGCGTAAGTGTTCTATGATGACGAGTGCGGCTTCGATATATGTGCGAGCCTCCACCAGGTCGCCTCGATTACGCTTGATCAGCGCTATGCGGCGTAGCGTCGATGCTTCGGTGCCCCTGTCCTGAACGTCGCGGCTGAGTTGCAGGGCCTGTTGATAAAAATCTAGCGCCTTTAGCTCTTGACCGAGTAGAGCATGGACGGAGCCGATGTCGCTGATCGTGACGCCTTCGCCGGCGCGGTCGTTAACAGCACGGCGGAGTTCAAGGGCTTGGTTGAAAAACTCCAACGCCTTGCTTTGGTTGCCCCTCGCTTTTTGGACCAGACCGATATTGTTCAGCGTGACGGCTTCCATCCAAAGATCACCAACAGCGCGGAGAACCGGAAGCGCGCGATTGTAATAATCTAGTGCCGTTTGCTTTTCATCCAACGCGTCGTAGACGTAGCCCATGTTATTGAGCGTTATCGCTTCGACACGGCGATCGCCGATCTCTTGAAGGATTGGAAGCGCGCGGCCGAAGTAGGCGAGTGCCTTCTGTTGGTCTCCGATTGAATCATAAAGATAGCCTATATTGTTGAGTGTAACAGCTTCGCCTCTGCCATCATGTTCCGCGCGCATTAGCGGGAGTGCTCGCTGGTATAGCTCAAGTGCCTTCTGCTTCTCACCGATAGAATCGTGAACAAGGCCGATATTGACTAGAGTGATTGCTCGGACGTGCCGATTGCCCACCTCTTGCAGGATTGGAAGCGCGGCGTTGTAGTAGTCGAGCGCTTTCTGCTTCTCGCCGAGTGAATCATAGATCAAGCCGATGTTATTGAGAGTGGCAGCTTCGCTTGAACGATCACCGGCCGCCCGGATGAGCGCAAGTGTCTGATTGTAATAGTCGAGCGCTTTCTGCTTATCACCCAAGAGCTCGTAAGCCTTGCCCATGAGGCTGAGCGCGATTCCCTCTCTCCGCTTATCGCCGACTGCGTGCCAAAGTGCCGCTGCTTGCAGGAATTTCTCGATGGCTTTGCGTTGCGAGATCGCTGTGCCCTCGGCAAGAAGTTGCTGGGCTTCAGCGAATGTTTGCTCGGCGGCTGTGATCCTAGAGTCTTGCTGAGTTTGGACAATTAGACGAGCAGGATGAGCGAGATTACTCGACGAAACCAGAAGAATAACTGCAAGTAAAGCAATCCTGCCCAACAACATATCTTGCATTGGTCGAGTTTCTCGAAGCCTATTCACTGCCATGGTTCGTTTTGCTGTACTTACGTCAACCATCTAAGTGGCAATTTTAGTGCTGTTTCCTTATTAACGTTGCCAAACGCTTGCACGAGCACCTGCGACAGGGAGTACAATTCGCAAAACCCCGAAAGTCAATCAAGAGAGCGGAGAAAGCCGTGAGAACTATATCTCGCAACTCTCCAGTCAAAGGGCTGCTTTCATCTCTCTGCGTACTACTGACCATACCCAGTATTCACGGACAGAATAGAGTGATGCTTACGAACGCCTCCGGCTTCGCCGATCCTCCATTCGGTACTGCAACCCTGAGCGGAACGGTCGTTGACGAGAACGATGCCGTTGTGCCAGCTGCAAGCGTGCTGGTCAGAGATACCGGGAAGATAATAAAGAAGCAGGCAAGAACCAGCCCCGTCGGCATATTTATCTTCACGCAACTTCCGCCGGGAAATTATACAGTCGCCGTACAACAGCAGGGATTTGCTACCGCCGAGATCAGAGGTCTGTCACTCAAGGTCAATGATCAGCTCGCTCTCAAGATCCAACTTAAGGTGGGTCAGATCGGAGAAACCGTCACAATTGATCCGGATAGATCTATCATTCAACCGTCTGCCACTGTTAGCACAACTCTTAACCGGCAGATGGTTGAGAACCTGCCGCTGAATGGCCGTAGCCTCCAAGGTGTTATCAATCTCACGCCCGGCATGACGCTAACGAGATCAACGTTCAGTGAGCAGGGACAATTTAGTGTCAACGGGCAACGCGCCAGCGCGAATTATTTCATGGTAGATGGCGTCAGCGCGAACATTGGGATAGCCGCTGGAGCCGGCGGATTGGGCCAACCGGGCTCTGGTTCACTGCCGGGTCTGACGGCGCTTGGCACCACACACAGCTTATTCGCGATAGATGCATTGCAGGAGTTCAAGATTCTGACAAGCTCCTATGCACCAGAGTTTGGCCGGATGCCCGGAGCGCAGGTAGTTGTGCAGACTCGCTCCGGTACTAATCAGCTTCGCGGCAGCCTTTTTGAATATTTTCGAAGTGGTGTTTTGAGCGCCAATGACTGGTTTGCTAACCGGGATGGGCTGCCCAAGCCTTACCTCAAACATCATGACTTCGGCGGTGTACTTGGCGGACCAATCATCAAGGGCAAGACATTTTTCTTTGCTTCTTATGAAGGACTGCGTCTTCGTCTTCCGCAATCGGCAAGCGTCGATGTGCCGTCGATCTCCGTCCGCGATAATGCTGCGGCGGATATTCGCCCTTTCTTGGCTGCGTTCCCTGTGCCAAACGGGGACCAGACTGCGAGTGGTTTAGCCCGCTTTTCAGCCAGTTACGCTGACCATGCATCCGTGAGTACGGCAAGCATTCGCCTGGACCAAAAAGTTGGCGCAAAGCTGTCACTGTTTGGTCGCTACAGTCATGCGATCTCGGAAACCGAGACGCGTGGTGGCGCGAACAGTAGTTTGAATACCACGCTGCAGATGGTGTTCCAGACTCAGACCTTGACGTTCGGATTTACCCAAGCGATCACTCCAAAGGTCAGCCACGATTTTCGCGCCAACTACAGCACGACTAAGGGTGGAAAATATTTTCAGCTTGACGATTTTGGCGGTGGTCAACTCTTCGATCAGTCTCTGGTTTTTCCACTTCTCTCATCGGCCCGGAACTCTCTTTATAGTTTCAGCCTCGGCGGCAGCGCCTCATTCGGGGTAGGCAAGGATGCGACCAATTTTCAGCATCAAGTGAATCTGATTGATAACCTGGCAATCCTGTCAGGATCTCATCAAGTGAAACTAGGTGTTGACTATCGCCGTCTGAACCCCGTTTACGGTGAGTGGAAATATAAACAGTCTGCTTCATTCAACGGACTCGGCGAAGCCCTCAGCGGAATCGCTTCATCCGTGGTGATCCAAACGCAGGACAAGGTTGGGCTGGTCTTCACAAACTTTTCTGCTTACGCACAGGACGTTTGGAAACTCTCGCCTCGTCTGACTCTAACGAACGGATTGCGCTGGGAATTCAATCCGCCGCCGAAGGGAAGCGGCGGTCAATTCCTATATACAGTGCAAGGCTTGGATAATCCAGCAGCGCTTACTCTCGCCGCGGCAGGCACGCCTCACTATAGTGCGACTTACAACAACTTCGCTCCTCGTTTCGGGTTGGCCTATCAAATATCCGATCGTCAGGGCTGGGAAAGAGTGCTGCGTGGAGGTTTTGGTATTTTTTACGATTTGGGCTCAGGATTGTTAGCAAACAGCGCGGTCTCATTCCCCTACCTGCGTAGAAGGGTTTTGTCAAATGTAACCTATCCTCTGGATTCATCATTGAGGCAGCCCCTCACTTTGAGGCTCGCACCGCCGGTCGGCCGCATTCAAGCATCGGATCCGCACCTTCGGCTGCCTTTGACGATGCAGTGGAACGTTACGTTGGAGCAGTCGCTCGGCTCCAAGCGCAGCTTATCGGCCTCATACGTTGGTGGACTTGGCCGCCGTTTGCTCCGCATGGAAATGCTGGTCAAACCGAATCCGGACTTCGAGCAAGTCTTCGTTACGACAAACAAGGCTGCTTCGAGCTATCAGGACCTTCAGCTTCAATTTCAGCGGAGACTCTCGCGGAGTCTGCAATCGCATCTCGCTTATACCTGGTCGCACTCAATTGACAACGCATCGAATGACTCATTCGCCAATGCGCCGTCCGCTATGATCGATCCGAGCCTGGATCGAGCTTCATCCGATTTTGACGTGCGCCACTGCTTTGCTGGAGCTATTACTTACAACATTCCCACACCGTCTTTCGGCGCATTCGGTAAGCAGCTGCTACGCGACTGGTCGGTGGACGGCATAGTCACGGCGCGGACTGGTGCGCCTGTTGATGTTTTCGTCCGACGCGACTTCGGCTTTGGGCCATTCAATTTTCGTCCAGACTTAGTTACCGGAGTCGCGCTTTATCTTACAGATCCATCATTGCCGGGAGGACGGGTGATTAATCGTGAAGCGTTCATCATTCAACGTGCTGCGCGCCAGGGCTCACTGGGCCGCAACGCTCTGCGCGGTTTTCCCCTGAGACAGATGGATTTGGCGCTACGTCGGCGCTTCGTGCTTACGGAACAAATGAACGTGCAATTCAGGACCGACATCTTCAACCTTTTTAACCATCCGAATTTTGCCGATCCCATCGGTGATCTAAGTAATAGCTTCTTCGGAGCTTCTACCGCGATGTTCGGAAGGAGTCTGGGCAGCAATGTGGGCAGTGTAGGCTTGAACTCGATCTATCAAATTGGTGGGCCACGTACAATTCAAATGTCTTTGAAGCTGCAGTTTTAGATATGCTATTGCAGCCGCCTCACGCTTGGCCATTACTAAGATAATTCCTGTCTCTCAGTTCGTTTCTCTAAAGCCAACCAAGCTTGATACAGGAACGCAACCAAAACGCAGCGTGGCATTTTCAGAATTTCGGAAAATGACACGCTCGTGGAAGTTCATAAGTAATAGAATTTCTGACGCCTATCTAAGAAAGTAAGCGCGGCGCTCTCGCCGGACCACATAGCGTTCGGAAATCCGCACCGCTGCGTTCGGTACGACAAATCCCCCGCTGGGTAATTTATGAGTCCATGGCGAGCGCAGAGAATTGTCACGAGTCAGATTCAGTGTGAATCCAATATGGAAACGTTGTTTAGCGATGATAGTTCAACATTCCGGCCACAGCGAGAACGCAAGGATTGGACCCTGGAGATTTCGCGGAGTTGATAAAAGCAATACGTGCTGGTGCGACATACGTCAACGTGCACAGTACGAAGTGGCCAGACGGTGAAATTCGGAGTCAGATTAATCATGACCATGGAGATGATCACATAGGAACAAGGTAGCCCTTCCGAACAAGTTTCGATGTGGCTAGGAACCACAAGACTGCAATCAGAACAAGGAGGTTCAAGTGAAAAGACTGCCTGTTTGTACTTCATCACCCACGATTTGCTTGCAGCGGACCAGATTTACACAACGACACTATCTGACCGGTACGACACTGCTCTTGGGTCTTTCTCTCATTATTACTTCGGGGATAAACAACGATGCCGGAGCACAGGCACCTGGTCCAACGATGACGGTCCCGAACCTGGCGGTGCGAACTGTAGTCTCAGGCTTGACCACTCCGATCAGCATGGCTTTTTTGGGAACTAACAACCTCCTGGTGCTGGAGAAAAACACCGGAAAGGTGAAGCGCGTCGTGAATGGGACCGTGCAAAGTACAGTCTTGGACCTCGGCGTTAATTTCAATTCAGAGCGAGGCTTGTTGGGTATCGCGCTGCATCCGAACTTTCCCGCAAATCCGGGCGTCTACTTGTACTGGACGTGTCGCAGCACTGCTCCTCCCGCCGATCCTTTTTTCCCGGACCAAATTCGGTGTTCCGACGCGGATATGTTTGCATCCGACACCGACAATATTCTTGAGGTCCCACTGCTGGGTAATCGCGTGGATCGGTTTGTGTGGAACGGAAGCTCACTTTCGTTCGATCGAAATTTGATCATGCTGCGTGCTTTTCAGAACGATGGCGCACCGGTTCCTCCTAATCAGGGAGATGCAGCACAGCCAGCGCGTGGAAACCACGATGGCGGCGTGCTCAGATTTGGCCCGGATGGAAAACTCTACCTTCTCTTCGGCGACAATGGCCGGCGCGGACAATTGCAGAACCTTCCCTGTGGGCCGACTGCGAACTGCCCTGGACCAACACAGCCAGACGATCAATTTGGTGGTCCAGCACCAGACAACGCTCATCTGACGGGCGTTATTCTGCGGCTGAATGACGATGGAACGACGCCATCAGACAATCCCTTCTTCAGTGCTGGCGCGACAACAGGTGGAGAAGTCGGCGCGAATATTCAAAAGATTTTCGCTTACGGTCTGCGCAACAGCTTTGGCATGGCGTTCGATCCGATCTCAGGAGATCTCTGGGAGGAAGAGAACGGTGACGACAGTTTCACGGAACTCAACCGAGTCGAAGCGGGTTTCAATTCAGGCTGGGTGCAGATTATGGGGCCACCTGAGCGCATCGAGCAGTTTAAAGAGATCGAAACGAGACTCGATAACGATCCCTGTCTTGGGACACCGTATTTCGGACTTCAACAACTGAGATGGCCGCCGACGCTAATCGCGGATACACCTGCCGAGGCACTGTCTCGGCTGTTCGTGCTACCGGGCTCACACTACAGCGCACCCGAGTTCAGCTGGAAGTTTGAGGTGGCGCCCGCTGCCATTGGTTTCGTAAAAGGACGTGCGCTCGGCCCTCAATACGAAGGCGATCTGTTTGTGGGCTCTGCCCGAACCTTCCTGGAAGGGGGCAATCTCTTCCACTTCAACTTAACAGGGAACCGCAGAAAGATCGGCGTAGACGATCCTCGCCTGGATGATCGCGTCGCCGATAACAACTGCAAGTTTGATATCACCGAAAGCGAAAGCCTGTTAATCGGAAGAAACTTCGGTGTTGGCACAGACATTCAGACTGGTCCCAACGGAAATCTGTTTGTGGTCTCGCTTGACAAGGGAGCTATTTTCGAAATCTTTCGTAGCCACTAAAGTCTTAACCTATTTATCACCTGAGAGTTGGCGGATTCGCCGAAGTGATAACGTTCGGAAAGCTGCGACCGCTGTCATCAGCCCGAGAAATCCCGATCATCCCCCCGTTGCCTAATCTGTTCTTGGAGATCCTGAAGATCAGGGACCATCCCCTAGAGATCAGTGCCAGAACGGCGACGAACGTAATTTCACATTTTCGAAGAAAGGGGAATAGTGATGAAAAAAACTTTGAATCTTCTGGGTGCCATGGTCATTGTAGCCGCGTTCTTTGGAGTGGCGAAAGCGGACCAATTGGTATTCACCACGACGCTGACAGGCACGCAAGAAGTTCCACCAAATGCTTCGCCCGGAGTTGGCAGTGCATTAGTAACAGTGGACACCGTTACTAAACTAATGACGATTAACGTCTCGTTCAGCGGATTGCTTAGTCCAACGACCGCTTCGCACATCCACTGCTGTGCGGGTCCGGGAGTCAATGCGATCGTCGCCACTGCAGTACCGACTTTCCCTGGCTTTCCGCTAGGCGTTACGACGGGTACCTATCTGCAAACCTTTGACCTGAATATCGCTGCGACATACAACCCTGCCTTCATCACAGCACATGGCGGCACAGTATTATCAGCACAAGCCGACTTTATTGCTGGATTGATTGGTGGTCAGACGTACTTGAATATCCACACTTCAATGTTTCAAGGCGGCGAAATCCGTGGTCAACTTCAAGCCGTTCCCGAACCAGCAACGGTCCTGCTGATGGGCACCGGTTTGCTGTCGGCAGTCGGAGTAATACGCAGGCGCAGGCGCAAACCGCGATCGTGAGCGAAGCCTTACGCACCTTCTTACTGCGCCTCCAGTTGTGACTGATTCAGGCCTTTCTCTGTGGCTGCGGAGGTAAACCGGCGTGCAGCACTCGGGAACTTTCACGGGACGATAAGGGTGGCTGATATCGCGGCGGTGTCAGCACAGGGTGTCGCAGCCGGAGAATGGGAATTGGTACGAGCTATACGTGCTGCCAAGATCTACGCAAACGTGCATACCAACAAACACCCCGGAGGGAGATTCGCGGACAAGTGAAATAATCGCTCTAAATGAAACTAAAAGTTGTAGGCCAGTAGGGCATTTGAATCATTGGGCCATTTTTTCCAGGAGGGGGAGACATGCGTTTAACAACCACTCATGATGGTTCCAACTCAATGTGTTCTACCGACAACATGATGAAGAGCGAATTAATGATAAGCTTGCGAAACAGACTTTTGTATTTTGCTATCTTGTTGCTAGTGGCAGTCGCGACAGTGTTGCCTATCATGAGGATGAGTCGTGCGCAAAGCCCTCCGCCCGCTCAAAGTCAAGCCAAAAAAGAGAAATTGAGGCACTTCGACGCTCAAATTTCCTCGAACGCAACTGAACTACTCGAAGACGGGAGACAAACCTTCCGCATTGATACGTTTGGTGACGAAGCCTTCTGGGGTGGGACGCTTCAGCTCCATAGAGCGATTGAAGGTGCGGGTCTCGGTGGGGTCGGGCCCGGTATTAGCCCCAACGCAGCACTGGATCTCGGGCTGAAGGTCGATCTCGACGCACTTTCTCAACCTTTGATAAATCAATTAAAGCAAGGCAAAGTCAACCTCGATGATCCGGCCACGACGGTGGCTTTGTTAAAGCTAGATGCCCTATTAGGAATCAAAGGATTTTTCCAGGGTAACACTCTCAACTCCGTCGGCATCACCTGTGCTCTTTGTCACTCCACTGTCGATAACTCCTTTGCTTTTGGCATCGGAAACAGACTGGATGGTTGGGCCAATCGTGATTTGAATGTTGGAGCAATCGTAGCGGCGGCGCCTAACCTCAGCCCGTTTGCCAATCTTCTTGGTGTTAGTCAAGGCACTGTGCGAACGGTGCTAAATAGTTGGGGACCTGGAAAGTTCGACGCTGAATTGTTTTTGGATGGGAAGGCATTCAATCCGCAGCAGATTACTGATGGCGTCGTCACTGGAACAAACGTACTGGGTGCGACCTTGATTCCAAATGCTTTCGGTTTGGCCGGCTTCAACCAACATACTTGGACTGGAGCCTGGGGCACGGTGACTTATTGGAACGCATTCGTCGCAAATCTTGAAATGCACGGAATTGGTAGATTCTTTGATCCTCGTTTGAATAATGCAGCTCGATTTCCTATAGCCGCCGCTAACGGTTTTGGCGATCTACCTCATATCAGTCCCGATCAAGATCGGATCACCAAAAAACTTCCCGCGCTGCACTTTTACCAACTTGCCATTCCTGCACCTGCTCCCGAGGCTGGCGTAGATTTCAACGAAGCTGCAGCGAAACGGGGGGACCTGCTATTCAGTGGTAAGGCACGGTGTAATAACTGTCATGTTGAGCCGTTGTGGACCGAGCCCGGTTGGAATCTTCATACCCCCGCTGAGATCGGCATCGACAGCTTTCAGGCAGATCGTGCGCCTGACGGTGTTTATAAGACCATGAACCTAGCCGGGATTTTTATACGTGAGAACGGCCTATTTATGAGACCGGAAAACAAGGGCCGCTATTATCATGATGGAAGATTCCCTACTTTGCTGGATGTTGTTAACCACTACAACACTCGCTTTGGTTTAGGTCTAACCACCAGCGAAAAGAATGATCTTGTGGAGTATTTAAAATCATTACCCGAGAACGAGTGAGGAGTATTCCAACTATCTCGGATCATGAACCTGCGTTTACGGGATCCTTGCATCCAAGGTCGGCAGTATCTTCGGCAGGCTTGGAAGTTCAATAAGTGGGCACTTGCCCAACTGTTCGGTCCCCTAAGGTAAGTCGGGGGGCGTTTTCTATGTCCGGAGTGTTTGTCGCGCAGTTCCTAAACCTCGGCGCGGATGTGCAAGAGCCGGCAAGTGATATACGCGGCTCAGTCGGTGGCTTTATCTTCAGGCCGCCGCACGTCTCTTAGCAGACCAGTAGTGACGAGATAAAAGGGAATACGTAATCTCGACGAACTCGAGAATCCTCCAAGTGACTCACAATCGTTGCTGGTGTGGCCGAACCAACTTCGCGAAGGATAAATTCTCTTTTCGTAGGTCTTCTGGCTTGACTGACTTCTTTCGCGCCAGCGGGTGAGTGGGAGCGAAGCTTACCGAGTTGCTCGAATGGCTTAACGCCGAGTTCTTCCTCGAGCTGTCGGATGCGTACCGACATGCTAGGTTGGCTAAGATTGACTTCCTCGCCGGCACGGGTGAAGTTTAAGTGCTTTGCCACACCTAGAAAGACTTCCAAATCTCGGACGTCTATAATTCAGGCATTGTAAATCACTACCCTAACAATCAAAACAATTCACTTCCCTAATATACAAATAGAGACTAGCATTCGCCCAAAGGAGGAGTCCCCAATGGCCTTTTCAGAATCGTCTCGATTACTGCTGCCGTGTGGTTGCTCCCCTCGATCCTGGGAGGCCAAACCAAGATGCGCCCGGAAGTCTGGGAGCCTTTGAAGCAACTTGTCGGCAAATGGGAAGGAACCGGAAACGGTCATCCAGTTACGTCAAAGGTTCAACGTGAATACCGGTTGGTGCTGAACGATAAGTTTCTGCATGTCCAGAACCGCTCGGTTTACGATCCGCAGCCAAAGAATCCAAGCGCGTTTCGGTTCGCCAAGCCAGGCAAGCTCGCTGGTATCTTCAGACATGCCGATGCGATCGACATCTCGGAGCGCATTTTCAAATTCCATATTGAAGCGCCGATTTCAGTAGAAGAGTTTTGGACAATGCGTTCTGAAACGTCGGAAATCTTGCGTGAGAAATTGAAGAGCCTCACTGAGGAACAATCTCTGCAAGTTGCCGAGGAAGCGCGAGAAAAAGTGCGCGAATTCTTCCCTAACAACCAAATGAGCTTTCCGGCGCAGATTATGATTGTGACGGGAAAGAAAGATGGGCCAAATAAATGCGCTGGAAGTTTACTGACCTGCCAAGACAGGAACCGATCCTAAAGGAGAAAGGAATTTAAGCGATGAAGCGGATAATTATCGTAACCACAATGATGATTGGAATGGTTGCCATCGCGCTAAGCCAAGAGCCAACGAAACCGGCTGATCATGGACTCTTCGCGCCTGCTGACATCAAGTGGATGGATGCACCAAACGCACTTCCTGCCGGGGCAAAGCTTGCCGTACTCGAAGGCAATCCATTCAATCCCGGCCTTTATACGATGCGAGTGTCGATGCCAGCCGCCTACAAGATTCCACCGCACTGGCATGGGAAGGTGGAACACGTCACCGTTATCTCAGGAAAATTCAATCTTGGCATGGGAGAAAAGTTCGACGAGACGAAGGGCAATGCCATGCCCGTCGGAACATTCGGCTTTCTTCCACCCCAGATGAAGCATTTCGCCTGGGCGTCCGAGGCAACGGTGATTCAACTTCATGGCGAAGGGCCGTGGGAGATCAACTACGTCAATCCATCCGACGATCCACGAAAGAAGGGCGAATAGATCGCGACGATCTTCAGGCAGTTTCTTTATCACGACACGGGATGCGCCGCTTACGTCTTCGGCTGAGCGGGCAAGGCTCTCGCGGTCGTGGACCCACAAGCCCAAGACATTGAATCGTACCTTGATTTCCGTGGTTTGTACTCACCGGCGATAGCAGTAGGAGCGCGCTATGGTCACGCCAGAATATTGTTGGTACTGGTCGGCAAGGTATAGAATTCTGAAAATTCCTAAGTCATGGGTAAAGGTTGAAGAGGCGATATGAGTCCTTCGACGCGCCTCACCTGGTTAACAGTCTCGTCAAGGCTGTAAAGCTGCGCGACGCTGAATCTTTCTCGCCTTTTTTTCTCAGGAAGGTGGTATACGACTCCGGACGACTTTTGCCGGACTCGACGCGATCCGTGCCTGGAACGATGGCGAACACGACCTATGTAGCAGAATTCTTCCCGTGAGATTTCAGCAATGAAAAGATCAATTCAGCTTAAGTGCAATTGCTTACTAGTCTTTATCTTGACCCTCTCAGTCAGTTGCGCCTCTGCACCCAAACCGCCGAAGGCGGTAAAGACGGTGGCCTTTATTACCAACAGCACCTCCGACTTTTGGAAGCTGGCGCGTAAAGGCTGCGAGAAAGCCGACGCCGAACTGCCCGACGTGACAGTCGCCTTCAAGACCACAAATACCGGAACGACAGATGAGCAGAATGGGCTCATTCGCCAGGCCCTGGACCGCGATGATGCCGATGCCATCGCTATCAGTCCGATCGACTCCACCGGTCAGAAAACCGTGATTAACAACGCGGCGAAGAGGGCATTGATCATAACTCAGGATAGCGACGCACCAGATAGCGATCGCGCTCTCTACCTCGGCGCCGACAATCGTGCCGCAGGACGCCAGGCCGGAGAACTCATCAGGAAAGCTCTCCCGCAGGGTGGAAAGATCATGGTCTTCGTCGGCAAACGCGAGGTACAAAACGCGCAGGAACGCTTCGAAGGATTGAAGGAATCGCTTCAGGGCTCGAAGGTGGAGATCATTGACCTTATGACTGACGACGCTAACGCAACTAACGCCAGGGAAAACGCTTATCAAACGCTGAAGAAATTTCCCGACATAGCTGGCATGGTCGGTTTGTGGTCCTACAACGGGCCATCGATTGTGCAAGCACTAAGACCTGAGGGTAAGCTCGGCACAATCAAGATCGTATGCTTTGATGACGAACGAGATACACTCGCAGCGATTAAGGAAGGGGTAATCTTCGGGACGGTGGCGCAGCAGCCGTTCGACTACGGATACCAGGCGGTTATAACTGCGGCGAAGATCCTGAAAGGCGACCGTTCAGTGATACCTGGCAACAAAACGATCTTCATCCCTACCGTCGTCATCCAGCGCGATAACGTTGATGAGTATGGAAAAAAATTAGACCAGTTGCTCGGTAAATGAGGTTAGCTCATAAATGACCATTAGAGAGTCTCATCTGCTTATATGAATCTCCTCCTCGACGCGTGGATGGCGAACGAAATATGCCACCAGGCATACAATACTGATAATCGCTGCTCCAACAGCCCACCAGAGATGACTTAGACCCGCCATAATGTCCGGGACTCCCGAGTGCGGGTCTCTGGCGCCGAGAAATGCCATTGATTGCCAAAACGCCACGATCAGTCCGAGTAAGCCGATAACCCCAATCGGCAAATCAATCATGCGTTTCATCTTAGTACCTCCCTGGATTTGTCGCCTTACATTTGATTGCGCACACCGCCTAATTCCTTGTTTCAAACGCTGCTGGTTTTTGGGCACATGCCATTTAGCCTGGCCAAAAGTTTGCAACATTCCGCGAACCATCGATAATGGACACTCCATTCACACGTTGTCTTTCGTTTTCCCAATCTAGGTACACGTTTCGTGCTCATAAAGTAAACACCACCGCAGCCAGATTTCTGGCGGTAAAGAAAGAGACAAAGGAGCTCTCGAAACGGATTTCGAAAGCTTCGAGATCACCCGATGCGAAGCGCTACAGCACCTCCATTCCTTGTTTCCCAGGCATTACTATGCCAACCGATCCTTTTCTTGACTCCGGCACACACGGTTGCCGGCTGGATGACTTTAGCTAGCACAACGTCCGGTCGTCGTGAACTTACTTCCTTTCACGCGCCGGCTCGCGAATATCCAATCATCCTCGACGCAACGAGATGTGGCTGGCTGAGACATTGTCTCCAGGAGCAAGAACCTGACAATACCGTTTGGGCGTTAGTATTTTGAACAACAGACTAACTTGGCACGTTAAATCATTTTAAGATGGAAGGGCACGGACATGCTTACATTACTCAAATTAGAGTTGGAAAAGCTGTTTCGCGCTAAAGGCTTTTACCTCTCATTTGTTGTCTTGATTGGATTCATTGCGCTAATGCTTTGGGGCTTCTACACGTACGCCGCCCGCAAAACCGGGGGGCAGGCCGTTGAGCAGTTCAAATATACATACGAATCAAAACAATACTTCAACGGTTTGACCTTCGCGCTTTACTCAGTC
The DNA here is from genome assembly GCA_046725195.1 of Acidobacteriota bacterium. Taxonomy (GTDB): domain Bacteria; phylum Acidobacteriota; class Blastocatellia; order Pyrinomonadales; family Pyrinomonadaceae; genus PSRF01. The sequence continues at coordinate 16,255 of JBKOYD010000151.1, forward strand.
TTGTTTTCGTTTACCTTACTACTACCAATTTTCGTATCTATGAGCGCAGGCGCGCAGATCGCAGGTGAGTCGCGCGGAGGCACGCTCCGCATGATCTGTACGCGTCCAATTTCACGTGCCTCGCTCGTGCTTGCGAAGTTTTTGGTGACGGCACTTCACGCAGGTCTTTTACTCGCGTTCTTCATTGGCTTGAATCTGCTAGTTGGATTGATTTTCGTCGGGTGGGGCAATCTGGAGCTCTATCCTGGTCCACTTAATCTTGTAGACGCGCCAGGAAAGATCATGCGCGATGAGGCACTCATGCGTTTCGCATATGCCGCACTGTCGGGTACCTGGGCGCTTCTCGTCGTTGGCGCCCTCGCCCTCCTTTGTTCAGTGATCTTCGACTCGCCGGTACAAGCGACCGTTATGACGATCGCCGCGTATCTGACTCTCTACATCGTCGGGCGGGTGGAGTTCTTCGAGCATTTGCGACCCTACTTTTTTACGACCGACATGGAGTTCTGGCGCGACGTGTTCAAGCCGGACATTCCCTGGCAGAGTCTTTGGCACAACGCGTGTATCTGTGGCGCTTATACGACAGGGTTGTTGCTGACAACGGTAATAGTCTTCGAGCGGAAGGATATCGTTAGCTGAAATGTGGGTGAAAGTGATTCTTGCGCTTCTATTTTGTCTCATGATCGTGGGCGCCTTTCACTTCGCACAGCCGCGTGAGCCCGAGGAGGCAAACTCGCGCGCTGCGAGTTCTGTTTCGATTCGTCTGCTGACCTGGAATATTGGTTATGCGGAACTTGAAAATGACACGCGCGCGCACGACAAAGATTTGCCCGCGGTTGCGGAGGTGATCTTAAGTGAAGATCCTCATGCGGTTGCCTTACAAGAACTGACAGGCACAGCGCAATTAAACATCCTGCTCAAGCTGTTACAGGGAAAGTATCGGGGTGTAGTTGCACAGCAAGGACAAGGAGATCGCTTCGAGGCTGTCCTGGTTAAAGATACCTCCGCAAGATTTATTCCGATCGGTGTTGGCGCTCGTTATGCAATGGCTGCTTCGTTCCGATTGCGCTCAGACACTCCCGAGGTGATGCTTTTGAGCGCCCACGCTGACGCGTTCAATGCCGCCCGCCGCAGATCCTACACCGAAGCCTTAATCGATTGGGCACAGGCTCACATGCAATCGTCCAAGGTTTTTATAGCGGGTGATTTCAACTTTGAGCTCAAGGCGGCCAATGAGACTAATCTCTATACCGACAATGTGAAACACGATAGTGAATCGTATAGCCATATCCTGCGCAACTTTCGTGATCTGGGACGTGGAGCCGGCGATACAGCAATCAACGATCGGCGCATCGATTACATCTTTGGCCCAGCTGAACTACAAGTTGGACGAGTTGAAGTTTTGCGTGGTGCCGCTGTTGGCCGGATGGACCACTGGCCGTTGCTTGTGGAAGTAGGCTTCCGATAGGCCCACGCGTAGTCGGAACGTGATGACAGACATAGTTCTACAGACAGAAAAATTGACGAAACGTTTCGGCAGCCGCACAGCGGTTGACCGTCTGACGATGCGCGTTGAGCGCGGTGACATTTACGGCTTTCTCGGTCCAAACGGGGCTGGGAAGTCAACAACGTTGAGAATGTTGTTGGGTCTCGTTAGACCTACATCAGGCGCGATCAAATTTCCGGTACGTGAATCGGGCTGGGAGTATCTACGGGCTCGTAATCGAATCGGTGCGATCGTCGAGACACCAGCGTTTTACGAAAATTTCTCTGGGCGCAGGAATCTGCAACTGCTAGCTTCGTTATCCGGAGGCGTCCCATTAAAGCGCGTAGAAGAGGTTCTCGAAATCGTGGATTTGCGCGACCGCGCTCGAGATCCAGTGCGAGTCTATTCCTATGGTATGCGTCAGCGTTTAGGAATTGCGCAGGCACTTTTACCGACACCTCAACTTATTATCCTCGACGAGCCGACAAATGGTCTCGATCCTCAGGGAATACAGCAAACGCGACGGCTGATTCGACGGCTTCGAGATGATTTTAGGTTGACCGTATTGCTATCGAGTCACTTGCTCACGGAAATTGAACAACTGTGCAATCGGGTTGGGGTTATTCAAGAAGGGCGTTTAATTTATGAGGGCGAGCCGGACTCACTGGTAGCACCCACAAACCGATTCAAAGTGCGAGTCGACAACTTGTCAGCAGCCTTTGACTTACTGACGAGAGAACCTGGCGTGACCGTTAGCCAGAATGGCGCGGCCTTTTTACAGATTGATGCTGAGCCCGAACACATTCCCGACGTGAACGCCCTACTAGTCTCTCATGGGATCAAGGTATACGAGTTGACCCCGGCTCAAGAGAACCTTGAGGAGGCATTCCTTCGTTTAACTAACGTAGTCGCTGCGCGGTCCAAAAAATAGGGTTCGCTCACACCATCGCTGGACCCTGAAAAATTGGCCCTCCAGAAACTTATCGTTAGCCGCTAGACATCCCAGCACTACATCTTTACGCCCAGGCGCTCAGCTACTCCCACTTCAATGGTTGAGCTCCACTTTAGACGGTAACCGGTCCCTGCCGTGATAGTTCATCTACTGTTGCGCTGCGCTATTCCTGTACCTATGGCCCACGGCAGTCAATCTTTAATGCCTATACTCCTAAGAGCGTGAAGAACGCGACAACAAGGTCTGAGCCAACCTTCCCCGCTTCAGTCACCACGGGTTTGTCTGCTGCGCCTGTGAACGCCTCGGTGACTGAAGGAACAACCGAATTGTTTTACCCACCAGAGACCATCGCGTGCCCGAGCCGATTGGACGAAAAGAAGTCGACACAGGTGAAATCGACACTGAGGGTCTAATATGAGAACTGCATCCCTCAGTTTTCATGCGCAACCGGCTGATACTCAGCTCTTCGATTTTTAGCGATTGAAACCTCGTTGTCACAGGTAGCCTCACCAAGAACTCTTCTGTTAACTTTACGAGAACACTTGGCCTCGAAGCATCGTATCCGTCCACGAATACCGCTATAGGAGAGCCCTATGTTTTGCCCAAGGTGCGGATCCACTCAGGATGAAGAGTTGAAATTCTGCAAATCATGCGGAGCGAATTTGTACGCCGTACGAAAGGCTGTCGACACTCGTGAGACGAGCCACCGATCTGATTCGGGCAAGCCCTGGTTCGCAGAAATGGCTATCTCGGACGCGGAAAGTAAGCGTCGTAAAGAGGAGCTGGACCACAGTCGAGGAATCGCACCAGAGGTCAGCCGTTACAAAGAAATCAAAGCTGGCGTCATCACAGGAAGCATAGGCCTTGGTGTCGCGATTTTTCTCTACGTTTTTATGCAGGGCTTGATCTTAAGCGGCAAGGTTCAGAGTGATACCGCGGAGATTCTCAGTCGTCTTTGGGTTGTGGGTGTAATACCGCTTCTTGTTGGCTCGGCGCTCATAGTAAATGGCGCGTTGGTGAGTAAAAAACTGGCGAAACTTGTCAGGCAAGCTGCTCAGCCTGCATTGGCCGAAAGGGAGTCTAATTTGCTAGAACTCCGATCAGCCGATACCACCGAATTCATTCCTTCAGACTTCAGTGTCACCGACGGAACGACGAAGCATCTCAATAGTGACGAGCAAAGGCATTAGTCTTCAATAGGGGCGCGAAAAATATCCGCCCATGCGCTCTGGTAGCCTCGTTTACTAAACCGTTTTTTAGGAGACTCACGTATGAAGCGAATGTCGTGCTTGCTGTTGTTTTCGGTTTTCTTTTGCAGCTCAGCGGTTGCGCAGAGGGAAACTCGGCCCCACATCCTCGGTGTGGCGCATATGGCGCTGTACGTTAGCGATTTGCAAGCGGCGCGTTCCTTTTACAAAGATTTTCTTGGGTTCGCTGAACCATATGTTTTGAAGCGCGACGATGGTTCGGTTCGAATTGCTTTCATCAAGATCAATGATGAGCAGTACATAGAACTCTTTGCGGAAGCGCCAAAGCAGGACGGCCATCTTAATCACATCGCCTTTTACACTGATTCCGCGCCTGCCATGCGTGAATATCTGGCGTCTCGCGGAGTTAAAGTGCCAGCCACAGTTGGAAAGGGCCGCATCGGTAATTCGAACTTCAACATTGTCGACCCGGATGGGCACACCGTAGAGATCGTTCAGTATGAACCCAACAGTTGGACGCTACGCGAGAAGGGTAACTTCATGCCCAACACTCGCATCTCCACGCATATCGCGCATCTCGGTGTGCTGGTTGGGGCGCTCGACCCAGCCATGAAATTCTATGGAGATATTCTTGGGTTCCAGGATATCTGGAGAGGTGGTCCATCCAGCGACGTGCTGAGCTGGGTCAACATGCGAGTGCCGGATGGTAAAGACTATCTCGAGTTTATGCTCTACTCCGCGCCGCCCGACGCGACACAGATCGGAGTTAAGAATCATATTTGCCTAATCACTCCCGATATTAAAGAGGCGGTAGCAATTCTCGAATCCCGACCTTCGCGCAAGAGCTATAGCCGGTCTATTGAGATAAAGATTGGTAAGAACGGCAAGCGGCAGGCAAACTTATTCGATCCTGATGGAACGCGAATTGAGCTAATGGAGCCTAACACTGTCGATGGAAGACCGGTCCCTTCATCCAAGGCTCCGCCGCCGGTCAGATGATCAGGATTTAGTGTCCAAGCTGGTTTCCCATTCTCGTGGTGTCAACCAATACATTCCAATTCACTAGAATAATTTAGAAGTGTAGCAAGCTTGCTCGAGATGACTCCGGTGCTGAGACCTGCTGTGCACCCAGTTTTTTGGTTCGCAGGACGCCAAATCGGATAGTGTTGAGGAAGACAATGATGACTGTGTCGTACCTTGGCTTAGCAGAAGTATGAGACAACCTTTGGACATGATAAGTTTGCGATCCTCCAATTCGCGGTTCTTGGCGTAGTGGCCCATCGCAATCATCGGCGCTATAAGTACCTACATTGAAAAGTACCTGACGACCAGCGTGGGCCAGCACCTTATGCATGACCTCAGGCACGCGCTCTATCATCACATCCAACGTCTCTCGCTCTCAGATCACGAAAAACAAAAGACCGGGGATCTGTTAGTTAGAGTCACCAGCGACATCGACGCGGTTCAAGACTTCGTCTCTTCAGCATCGCTTGGACTCGTCTTAAATATCCTGACCTTGTTGGGAATGCTTGGTGTGATGCTGTATCTCAACTGGAGATTCACGTTTGTCGCTTTATCCGTAGCGCCCGTTCTCTTTCTCGTGGTTTACAGTCTTACCAGGCGGATCAAACGGGCCGCGCGAGAGGTAAAAAAGAAAGAGAGCGAGATTGCTTCTGTAGTGCAGAAGTCGTTGACCTCGATGCGCGTGATAAAGGCCTTCGCACGCGAGGAGTACGAAGAGCAACGGCTCGATAAAGAGAGTCTCGAAAGTGTTGATATGGCTTTGCGCGCCCGCAGCATAAAAGCAAGATTGTCCCCGTTGGTCGATGTCTTGGTTGCTGTCGGCACGTGCATCGTGTTGTGGTACGGTGCCCATCTTGTTCTACGCGGTGAACTCACCTCTGGCGCGCTGCTGGTTTTCATCCTTTATCTTGGCAAGATGTATAGGCCGATGCGTGATTTATCGAAGATGACAGACACGCTTTCCAAAGCGTCAGTGGGATTTGAACGAATACGGGAGGTTCTGGAAACGGAGAGCCAGGTTCGAGATCTGCCCGGCGCACGACTGGCTCCGAAGTTCAAAGGCCGTATTGCATTCGAGAACGTCAGCTTTGGTTATGTCGATTCAAAGCCAGTGCTTCGTAATTTAGATCTTGAAATAGAAGCGGGACAGTTTGTTGCCTTGGTTGGTCCTACTGGCAGTGGGAAGTCAACAATGATGGGCCTCATCGCTCGTTTCTACGATCCGCTCTCGGGCGTGATTAGGATCGATGGCCAGGAAATCCGAAACTTCACTCTGAAGTCGCTTCGGCAACAGATTAGTTTTGTGCTACAGGAAACAATTCTGTTCCGGTCGACTATCTGGGAGAACATCGCCTACGGAAGGCCGGGCGTTTCACACAACGAGATTGTTCGCGCGGCCAAACTTGCCAATGCTCATGAATTCATCGTGCGCCTACGTGGTGGGTATGACAGTGTCGTAGGAGAACGCGGCGAGACACTCTCAGGCGGTCAACGTCAGCGAATCGCGATAGCGCGAGCAATCATACGCGACACGCCAATTTTCTTGCTGGATGAGCCTTCAACTGGACTCGATGCTGCTTCGGAGCAATTAGTGTTTGAGGCACTCGAGCTCGATGTCCTATGGTCGATCTTCGTGCTGTTGGGAATTGAGAAGGTGCGCATAGTGCCTGGCATTACTGCTACCAATCCGTTCGATCTTTACTACATGCCTTACACTCATAGCCTGGTAGCTGCGCTTGGGTGGTCCTTCCTCGCTATCATCATCTACAAAGTGCTGTCCAGTCATGGTGGCTGGTCAGCCGCCGCGATAGTTGGTGCTGGTGTGTTCTCTCACTGGATACTCGATCTGCTGGTACATCGACCTGATCTCCCACTTTATGACAACACAATGAAGGTGGGTTTTGGGCTTTGGAATTTTCCGATAGTCGCATTCGGACTTGAAGTAGTGTTCCTATTCGTTGGTTTATACCTCTACTTGCGAGCAACAAAACCAGTAAGCCGCGGAGGTCGCTATGGCATGCTAGCCTTCGCATTTTTAATGTTGCCCATCCAGGGTTTCGTTTTTTTTGGTTCTCCACCAGCGTCAGACAAAGCGGCAGCAATCACTGCCCTCGGTTCTTATGCGGTTTTTGCAGCGGTCGCTTTCTGGCTGGAAAAAAAGCGTGCTTAGGGAAGGCAAGTGCGCGCTTTTGGCATGTGACTTTGTAGAATATGAATGTAAGCATTAACGGCATTCCGTTCGGGGAAATTAGTTTGTCTTTCCAGGATTTCAGAAGCTAGAGGTAACGAGCAATGGATCTTCAAACTCCATGGTAGGAGCGCGCTCATCACCGGTTCGACTTTGGGCATAGGCTTCGCTATCGCGAAGGCAAACAATAGAAGTATTAGTGGCAAAGAGAATTCATGAGTCAGAAAGATTACATCTGGTAGCGCGGAGAAAATGAAAGCTGCTGTTCTCATCTCACCGCAGGATATTGAAAAATGTCCACTTCAAATCGCGGATATTCCAATTCCAGAGATCGATGCTGGTCAAGTCCTTCTGAAGGTTCGGGCTTGCGGCGTTTGCCGGACGGACCTGCATATTGTGGAGGGAGAGCTATCAGAACCTTCCCTTTCGCCGGTTTTGGTTCCGGGTCACCAGATCGTTGGAGAAGTTGAGAGGGACTCCACTGGGCGATTGCCGCAAGGAACCCGGGTGGGCGTCTCCTGGATGGGTGGTACCGACGGCACTTGCCGGTATTGCCGCCAGGGATCCGAGAACCTCTGCGACGCTCCGACCTTCACCGGCTACAACATCAATGGTGGTTTTGCTGAGTACACAGTGGCGCGAACGGATTTTGTGTTTCCGCTCCCAGATACGCTAGACAATTTGGACGCTGCGCCCCTTCTGTGCGCTGGGATAATTGGGTTCCGCAGCCTCCGCATAGCGGGAGTCAAACCGGGTGAATCCGTTGGATTGTTCGGTTTCGGTGCCTCCGCACACCTGGCAATCGCGGTTCTTCGATCCTGGAACTGCAAAGTCTATGTTTGCACGCGCGGCTCAAACCATCGGGAACTGGCCGCAGCGTTAGGAGCGACTTGGGTTGGAGACTACGGAGAACAGCCTCCAGAGGAACTCGACCGTGCTGTGACCTTCGCGCCGAGCGGCGCCGTGGTCGTGGAAGCGCTTCGCAGCTTGCGCAAAGGCGGTGTTGTCGCAATCAACGCAATTCACCTTGACCATATTCCACAGTTTGACTATGACCATCTACTCTGGGGTGAACGGCAGCTTCGTAGTGTGGCGAACATGACTCGCGCGGACGCCGCAGACTTCTTGAAAATTGCAGCCGAGATAAAGTTGCGTCCGAAGGTAACCACATTCCGCCTTGACATGATCAACCAAGCTCTGGCGGCGGTGAAGGCGAATGCAATCGAGGGCGCGGCAGTCATTGTGCTGTGAAAGGCTGCTCAGTTCGTCATAACTGAGATAGGAATGTAGTCGTGCATCCAATCGGGCGCATCTTCAGCGAGACTCACGCCGTCGCGAGGTGTGGTTACAGTTTCGATGGCATTACACATTGGTGAGACCGTCAGAAGCTTAAATTGCATTCGCAAGATCCGGACTTTATCGTGGCGTTTTACTCGCGTTCGAAACAGAAAACCCCAAATCCAGAGCACGGCTTTTGGGCTGGATTCGGGTTTGGCCCTGGATTCGGCTGGGGTTACGGCATCCCCTATCGCGCGCGCTGGCGCTGGGGTCGCGAATTTTGATTACACTACACATTCATTGTTTGGAGTTCTGTCTTTGCTTCTGAGACGAAAAACCGCTTCAACCAACTCATTGTTGTCCACCGGTTTTATAAGATATGCCTAGTCCTTTATATATAGGGCGCGCCGTGGCGGCAGGCCCCACACCCGCGGAAGCACCCATAAACGCCAGAACGACACCATTGTGAAAGCCGCCGATTGATGAAACGGTTAAATGCTGATTTGATTGGTAGCGGATGCCTAGTCGCAACTCCGTACACGTATGTTTCCAGGACAGCAAAATACAGAATCCTGCCATGAAAAGTGGCAGACTCTTCCGATGAAACTTTTCCACAACACAACTAACATCGGCTTTAGCAGAATTCAGGAGCTCAGGTTGAGCGGCTGGGAGGGACTGCTGGCTGAGGAAGCTTTTTGGTAAAGGAAGCAAAGAGCAGCGTCCAAGTCGCCTCAAGGACTGACCAGCAACTCGAAGAGATGCAGCTAAGCGGAAACGGAAAATTGACCGGTGCTTGCCAGCGAGCAGTTGGGCGTAGCAGCACACCCTTGGCACCTCTTCTTATGACATTTGCTAGGATTTGCTGCGGCTTACAATTTGCTTATATTAGCATTACATTCTTGGCTGAGATTGGTGCTTTTGGCTCCCAACAAGAGCAAGAATCTGCGGTTAATCGACGACGACAGTGGTAAAAGGAAGGAAGGCTTAGGAGTGGGTTCGGTTGCTAATGGAGGGGTCTTATCCATTGGGAAGACCCAAGCCGCGCCGGCGCCTGAGCAGGTTCAAGAACGTCGTCTAGATTTATGGAATCGATAGAATATCGCAGCTCCTCCATTTCCTTCAATTTGGGTTTCTGTCGCAGGACTGAAGCCCGAACTTACTTTATGGTGAGCCCACGCCCCTCTACTACAGAAAAGAATCTCCTAATCATCGATTAACTGCGGAGTAGGCCCAGACAACTCTTTAACTCAGCACCGAATTCGTGGTTATAGGAGTCTGAAAATCCAATGTGGTCCCAAAAAGCAGAATTGCCGTGAAACGTGAAGCCCCCGCTACTACTGTGCTGTAGTAACGGGGGACTAGAAACACAGCTTCCATCGCTTCTCGCAAGGAAGATGCGCCGTCTAGCAACCGCATCTTACCAGAGAATGGTGGTTGCTCAATCATAAAACACTGAGGAACCGCCCCTAATGCTTCACTCCATCAAATTCTTATAGGCCACTGTAGTTTGCGATCCCTCAGTGCAATTGCCTTTGCGCGGCACTCGGGAGCAACCTCAGTTTTACTTGCCTTCGGTCGAAGGCTTCCCTCTTGGGTTTTTTTCCGGGGGAGAAGTCTGCCGGTTAACCTTATCGAAAGGTTGCTACCTAATTTGGACCACTGATATTCGCAGTAATTACCTAGATATCCTTTGCTGGTTGAGAACCGCGCGAATCTTGCGGGGATTTGTCTATGTTACTCGCTGGTAGTTTTACTGAATATCCCTTCTTCCTTCTCCAGGAAATATTTCTTCATCGTAGGGAAACCGGTTTGCTTGAGGTCACATCCGCTAAGCAATCGGGATACTTCTACGTCAAGAACGGTGAAATCAAAGATGGCGAGGTGGGTAACCTTAGAGGAGCTAAAGCGGTCGAGGTGGTGCGAAACTTAACTGATGCTTCTTTTCAATTCAAACCGCTTGAGCCAACCGACTATGCGCGGGTTGTGTGGGAAAGGAGTTTTGGTTCAAGCAGACCAGTAGCGGACACTCAAGCTTTCCGAACAATGCTCGCGCAGTTTCTGTTTTACACAGAAGCAGCTAACGGGATTCTAGAACAAGCCGTCGTATCGTTAGCCAAGGGAGCGCGGCGGTGGTTTCTACTTTACGCACCAGTCGCTTATAG
>JBKOYD010000014.1:0-30325 GCA_046725195.1 Acidobacteriota bacterium
TCCATATATGAAGACGGGATCTTGTCAGGTGTGCGCCAACCTAAATACTTTCTGATGCCGCCACGCAGTTCTCGCACGTTGCGATCGAAATACAAACTCTCGTAACCCGCCGGCGGAGAGGCGCCAAACATTGCCGAGAGGGCCACATTTGTCATAGTCGGAAACGGCGACAAAAGACGAGACGGTGGACCAAAACCAGCAAACAAGCCCCTGCTCCGGGCAGTCTCGATTAATTTGTGAGGAACCCCATCGAGACAAAGCAGCAGACGACGTGGACGTGACCTTCCGGGATTACCATTACCTTCCATCATTTCCCCCCGAAGTCCAATTTCCAAGTCGAAGACAGGCGCAGGAACAGATGCAGGAGCAGACGGCAGGAGCAGGACCCGTGTTTCCTCAAAGTCCCAGGTTCAAGAACCAAAGTTCGTTGGAATAAGTTGACTGAGTTACCGGACATTGTCCTGCTCCTGCTCCTGCCGCCTGCTCCTGCCGCCTGCCGCCTGCTCCTGCCGCCTGCCCCTGCTCCTGCCGCCTGCCCCTGCTCCTGCCGCCTGGACCTATTGTTCGACGTCTGGCCTGACAACCTGCTCCGGTTTATAAACTTGACGCAAACCCTTCTTCGCTTCGTCGTGAGCATCGTACACGTTAGGACGCGCCAGCACCTCCTTGTACTGCGTCAAAGCCTCATCACGCTTGCCGGCAACATCAAAAGCACGTCCGGCGAAAAGATGGGCCATTGTCACCAGACCCGGCTCGGCGCGATCCACCTTCGTCGCTGCGATAAACTCCTTCGCGGCACGATCCTGATAACCAGCCGTCAAGAGTACCTCGCCATACTTGAAGTGAATTAAGTCCTGGGCACGCGACGCTGTGTCGCGTACGTTTCGATCGCGAAGCAGTTCGTCGAAGGTAGCGAAGGCTTCCTTTTCCGCCTGGACCGCACCAGCCAGGTCTTTCTCTTTTCTTTTAACTCCCGCCAACGCGACAAGCGCATCTGCGGTTTCGAGACGAAGCAGATAATTGCGTGGATACTTCGCGCTGAGTTCACGTGTCAGTGTAAGCACGTCGGCGTAACGCTTCTCACGAGTGTAGAGTAGAACTAACACTGTCTTTGCGTCGTCCTGGGCCCAACGGCCCTCTTTCGCAACTTGCTCCAGCATGCTTAACCCGCGCCTCTTTGAACCTCTAAAGCCCGTAACGCCCGCAACGACTTTGATTGGCAACGGCAGAGAACCAACCACGTATTCGTAGAGACCTATGGTTATCTGTGCGTCAATGTACTTCGGATCGAGCTTCAGTACTTCGCGATGATGATTGACAGCATCATTGCCGTCGCGGAGCGCCGCGAAGTGCCGTCGTTCGACAGCTTCTTCGAAGGATGCTTTTAGTCCCTCAGTGTTCGCGAGGAAATCCAACGCTTCCACGTTCTTCGGATCCTGCTTTAGTTTGGCTTCTGCAAGCCGCTTAGCTTCGCGAGTCAGACTGCGAAACTCCTCCACTATCTTTGGATCCACTTTATCGTCGCCGTTTGTGTAGAACGATTCGGAATTGTAAAGCGATGATTGCAAACGGCGCGACTCGTAAAGCGTTTTGATCCAGACGCGTGCAGCGAGCAATTGGTAGCCACCAGGATGGTTTGGGTAAAGCTGGACGATCTCTTTGAAGTCGCGCTGAGCTTTGTCGTAGTCGATATTGTATAGAGCGTCCAGACCGCTTCGTCGCAAGGCCTCGAAGCGCGCTCTCTCTGACTCGCTTAACCATGGGGACAAAGGCTGCTGGGCTGACACGCATAGCGTCTCGGCCAGCAATAAGATAACGAGAAAAAGATATTTCAAAGCATTTCCTCCCAAACCCTCGTCATCTTTCAAACGATTCCATATACTTCACGCCCGAACCGGTATTGAACAACACCACGCGATCACTCGATTCCACCTGCCCTGCGTCAATCAACTTCTTAAGGGCCGGCAAGCATGCCGCTCCTTCCGGTGCACAAAAGACGCCTTCCGCAGCGCCTATCTCTTGTGTCGCGGCTATCAACTCGTCATCAGTGACCGCGATCGCAGTTCCTCCAGAAGCGCGCAGTGCATCGAGAATTAAGAAATCGCCAATCGCTTTGGGTACACGTAAACCTGACGCTGTGGTTGCAGCGTTAGGGAATTCATCAGCAAAGCGTTTCCCTTCTTCGAACGCGCGTACGATAGGCGCGCAGCCAGCGGCTTGCACAGTTACCATTCGCGGGCGTTGGCTTCCGATCCAACCCATCTGCTCCATTTCACCAAACGCCTTCCACATCCCAATCAAGCCGGTTCCCCCACCTGTCGGATAAATGATCACGTCCGGCAACTCCCAATTCAGTTGCTCAGCCAGTTCGTAACCCAACGTCTTCTTTCCTTCGACCCGATATGGTTCTTTCAAAGTAGAGACATCAAACCAACCTTCAGAATCTTTTCGTCTTGCGACCTCGGCACCACAGTCTGTGATCAAGCCATTCATTAAAGTTACGTGAGCGCCTGTTTGTTCGCATTCGACGACGTTAGCTCTCGGGGTGTCGCGCGGCATGAAGATGAAGCATTCGATCCCGGCACGAGCAGAATAAGCGGCCAGTGCGCCCGCGGCATTTCCGGCAGATGGTACAGCTAACTTCGTGGCCCCGAGTTCCCTGGCCATTGAAACGGCAGTCGCCATTCCTCGAGCCTTGAAACTTTGCGTCGGATTCTGCGATTCGTCTTTGATGTAAAGCTCGCGAATTCCAATTGCTTCACCCAGTCTTGTCGCCGGTAACAGTGGTGTCCAACCTTCGCCAAGCGAAACGATGTTGTCGTCATTTTCAACTGGTAGAACTTCCCGATAGCGCCAAAGATCCGAACCTCTGCCAGCCAGGGATGGCTTAGTAAGAGTCTGCGTCGCCTTTGCTAGGTCGTAGCGAACCAACAAGGGCTTACCGCATTCGCGACAAAGATTGAGCAACCGCTGTGCCTCGTGTTTCAAACCACACAGCGCACATTCAAGGTGCGTAACATTCATGTACAAGCGCTTCCTTCAAGTTGTCGATGAATTTAAGCGAACGCCGGTCAGTATGCTACACAAAACGGGCTGAGCGGTACTGTTCATGACGGTGAATTTTGGAATACTGATTGGAGCTATTGCAGGGTTGGGGAGGCAGACATTTCTTAAGGTGCAATAAACCTGTTGCACTCGGAGTATGTGTCTTCGCGCCCGAAGCGTGGTTTTGCGTTTTAGGGACGATTCATTTACCTTGACCTTTCTCTTATGGCAATACGTCTTCTTGCTCTGGATCTCGACGGAACCTTGCTCGGCCCGCGAGGCCAGATTTCGGAGCGTAACCGGCAGGCTATTGAGAAGACGCGTGAGGCCGGTGTACGCGTCGCGGTGGTCACTGGACGTCGTTTTCGGGACGCGCGTCCGATTGCTCTGGAGTTGGGGCTTGACGTTCCTGTGATTGCCCACAACGGGGCGTTGACGAAACATGCGCGCACCCTCGAGACGGTTTCAGTTCTACCTTTACCGCTCTCTGAAGCACGCAAAGCGTTGAGAGTCGGACGAGACGCAGGAGCCGATGCACTCCTTAGTGACGATCATATCGGTCTCGGAGTGCTTATTTACGACCACTTAAGTGGCGACAATCTCGCAGTTCATAAATATGTTGCCTGGGCGAGACGAATCCACGGCGAAGAAGAAGGAAACAAGGCAGTTCAGCAGGTAGAGTCGCTTGAAGATTATCTCGACCATGAACCTATTCACCTCGCGTTTTCCGGAGGCTGCAAGAAGATGGATAAGCTTGAGGAGTTGCTTCACTCCGAATTGGGTGGCAACGTAAAGGTAGTCAGCACAAAGTATCCTGAACAGGATTTCACTCTGTTGGATATTGTAAATCCTGCCGCCTCGAAAGGCGCCGGCGTGGCAGCTGCTGCCGCGGAATTGGGCGCGACGGCCGATGAGATTATGGCTGTCGGCGACAATTACAACGATCTCGAAATGCTGCTATTCGCCGGCATCGGGGTAGTGATGGCAAACGCACCCCTTTCGTTGCGCGAGATTGCCGGTCTGCATCCGACAGCTTCCAACATTGAAGATGGCGTCGCACTCGCGATTGAAAAGTTCATATTGAGTAGCGAGTCGTGAGTATGGAGTCGCCAGTCAAGACTCAAGACTCACAAGCTCACAACTTCAGGCTCGAGACTCGTGCATGGACACTTATAAAAGGAGAAAACATGGCAAATCGTACAGCAGTAATTGAAACAAACAAGGGCACGATTCGAGTGGAACTTTTGGAGTCGGATGCACCTAAAACAACTGAGAATTTCATCACGCTAGCTCAACGAAGCTACTACAACGGCATCATCTTCCATCGCGTCATCAAAAACTTCATGATTCAAGGCGGGGATCCTACTGGGACCGGGAGAGGCGGAGAGTCTGCATGGGGCGGGCGCTTCAACGATGAGATTGATCCGAAATCGAGTGTTTATAAAACCGGGTACAAAGCAGGTACGATGGCGATGGCGAACGCTGGCCCGAACACCAACGGATCACAGTTTTTCATCATGCACGTCGATTATCCGTTGCCGCCAAGCTACACGATCTTCGGCCGAGTAACTGAAGGTCAGGATGTTGTGAATTCAATTGCGACGACACAGACTGACAGTAATGATCGGCCTCTCAACGAAGTTAAGATCGAGAAAGTAACGATCGAATAGAATTGCGAGATTGCGAATTGCGAAATTGTGGAATTGGGAATTGCGAAATTGCGAATTGCGGGATTGCGGGATTGCGGGATTGCGAATTGGGGATTTAGTCTCGGCTTTCAAATTTCGCAATTCGCATCTTCGCAATTCCGCAATTCCTAAACCGGTCTTGCACCATTTCCTATCCGAGGCGCCGAACGCAGTGCGCGGATAGCATCAGTTACATAGGTTTTGGCAGCTTTAACGGACGCCTCAATAGTCATCCCTTTTCCAAGACAAGCCGCAATCGCTGCCGACAAACTGCACCCCGATCCGTGCACTTCACCCACGTCAATAAACTCTTCGCGCAACTCAGTGAAGTTACCCGACTCATCCAACAGAATATCCACGGCTTCGTCTGCTCCAGATTCCCTCTCTTGCCTCCTGCCTCTCAGGTGTCCGCCTTTTACAAGCACGGCGCGTGCGCCCATTGATCGAATCATTTCGGCCGCACGTCGCATATCTGCTTGGTCAGAAATACTGAATCCGGCGAGGCGCTCTGCTTCAGGAATGTTTGGTGTAACGATCCTCGCAACGCGCAACAGCTCGGTTTTCAGAATTTGAAAAGCCTCCTCACCAATCAGGTCGTGGCCGGAAGTTGAAACCATCACTGGATCAACGACCGGAGCCGGTAAGTATCCTTCACTGAAAAGGCGAGCGACTTCAGCCACTATTCCAGCAGTTGGCAACATTCCGGTCTTCGCAGCAGCAACTATAAGATCGTTCACAATCGGATCGACCTGGCCTCGTAGAGTTGCCACCGCCTGATGCTCAGCACCAAAGACGCCAGTCGTGTTTTGAAAAGTAATAGACGTGAGAACTGCAGTCGGAAAACAGCCGAACGCAAAAATCGTCTTGATATCGGCAACGATTCCTGCTCCGCCGGACGGATCCAGCCCGGCAATGCTCAACACGACCGGTCGGGACTTTTCTCCTTTGCTACTCATCTGACGGAGCTTCCTGATTCACACCTCAAATCATCAGCTCTCGAAAATTCTAAATCGAGATTTGATCTCCATCACAGTACCACTCAATCCAGTCGCGTCATTGAGCAACCGAATCGCTGCAATTCCCCTCGCACCAGCCTGAAAACACGCGTCGACTCGTTCAAGTGTGATGCCGCCAATCGCCAGCACAGGTAATTTGCCCGACTCTTGTGTGACTTCACCAAGTTTTTCCAGTCCCTGCGGTTTACCAAAGCCCTTTTTCGAATCGGTTTCGAATACCGGACCGAATACCACAAAGTCGGCGGCGTTATCACGAGCCGCACGCACGTCCTCGACCGAGTGTGTAGACACCCCAATCAAAAAGTCGTTACCGAACATGTGTCGAATTACATCTGCTGTCAGCGACTGGCTGGTGAGATGAACGCCATCTGCTCCTGCTGCTCTTGCGATGTCGGCACGATCATTAATCAGCAGCCGAGTCTTGGTACCTCGCACAATTTGGCCAGCGCTAGTGGTGAGTTCGTAAAGAACGCGCGCGCTCAAATCCTTTTCACGTATTTGAAATAGAGGAATCTCAGTGGCGACAGCAACTTCAAGCAGCTTGAGGATGCTCGAAAATTCGCCGTCTTCAGGAGTTGTTTTGTCCGTCGATGCCCCGCTCGTTATCAGATAGATTATCGGACGTGGTAGGTCGAGCGGCATCGCTTGATGTTCTATTGTCGCTGATACTAGTTTGATTTTGCAGGGCGCGTACGGTTTGTTTGAAGTGAAAGATCTCCCAAAACGCAATCCCCAAATTCAAGAGTCCCACACCGGTCACCGCTCCGCGAACCCAACCCGATGCAACCACGGCCTGTAAACCTTGAATACCGGTCTTGCGGGCAGCATATAACAGAAAGTAGTTATTGCCCCAATCACTGATCCCCCACATTCCCTGGGGCCACCAAGGCAACACGATAAGAAAGATGCCAATTTCGAAACAAAGAATGATGTAGAAGATAACGCTTAGTTTGGCTGACATGACTGGTAAAGCTTTGGTTTCGTAACTGAGGTGCGCAATCGCACTCTCAATCCCACACCATTCTAGTACGACTTTTTCTTCAACTGACTTAACTTATCCGCAACTTCGCGATATGACACATCGACGCCGTAGACTTCAGTGTAGAACTGCTGGGCGTGCTTGAGATCTCCGAGCTCCTCGTATGCGGATGCAAGCTCATAACGCAACGCCTGGTATTCATCCTCACTGTGGCCGGGTGAGGAGAGTCCTTTCTTAAACCACATCACTGCGGCTTCGGGCATGCCCTTTTTCACAAAACAGTGTCCGAGAAGATTACAGCATTGAAGGAAGCGTGACGTACCATCTCCGGGCCTAACCAAAGCCGCTGAAGTTTGGAATTCCTGAATGGCCTCATCAATAAGGTCCATCTCCTTGTAAGCGGTGCCCATGTTGTAATGAGTTTCGAAATCCTCCCGGACAGCCTCTCCCTCTTCAGCAACACGAAATTCTTCGAACAACTCCGCGAGACCTGCATCGATTCCGATTCCGCTCGGTGTTTCTCCTGGTGCGTCTTTCGCGGTCTGCCCAACCGCTACGGCTAACTTCTGACGACGCGACTCGATGTCAGGGTGGTCGCCAAACTGTCTTTTGAGCATGTCGAGCGTGTCAATCGCTATATCCGTGTAGCCCTGTGCGATATAAAAATCCACGCTCTCGAGCTCCTGGCGCATCATGTTTTCCTCGCGTCCTTCACTGGTAGTAGCGGCAGATGCGGAGGCTAACGGCTGAACTTCAACGGTCTCGGCTGCACCAAAATCAACTTCCTGAAAGTCACTTGTAGGCTGGAATGTAGAACCAGAGTCATCCTCGTTAAGATCCGCGAAAGACGCCTTTGGATCCGAATATGAGGGCTCTGGTGCAGCATTCGTTTCAAATTCCACAACCTCTACGGCCGCTGCGCTCTCGTCGTGAAGATCGTCTTCATCCTGCACGACTTCGAAGGTTTCAAACTGTGGCACAGCACCACTAGCTTCCTGGACGACCGAAAAATCGTCTGTACTCTCCTCTTGCAGGCCGCCAATCAGATTGAGCCGATCAAGATATCGCTGCTCGTCCGGTGCAAGCCTTACTAGCTGCGTCAACGCATAACGTTCCTCATCAACCAATTCTGAGGCTTCAGCAGCTTCTGCGAGACGCTCAAGGGCCGTACGTAGCGCGTCCATATCGCGCTGCCACCAGTGGATGCGGACAAGCATCCTTAACGCCGCAACATGATCGGGATTGCGCTCGAGCACCTGGTTAACAATCTGCAGCAGCTCCCTTTCCTCACGTCCTGCCAACATCCGCTCGATGACGCCATCCAGTATGCGGACCGTTTCATCTACCTCGCCCGCTTTCAGATACAGACGGGCAACTGGAAGATATTGAAGGTAGTTCGACGCATCCTGCGTCATTAGTAGAGATACTGCACGCTCAGCACCTCTTGCATCCTCGGCTTCGAGATAGGCGCGCGCCAGCATCGATACTAATTCACTGTCGTCTTCATTGCCTTCAACGACCCGCTCCAGTACCTCGGCCGCCTCATCTGCTGTAGCCCGCGCAATGTGTGACTCAAGCATGCCGCGAAGGGCCTCTCGATCGTCGCGTACCAACTGCAGTGCTTGGGAGTAAGATTCCAGAGCCCGTTCGTACGAACCTATTTGATGGAGGCGATTCGCTGCCTGGACAAAGGCGCTCGCAGCTTCGCGACGCATGTTCTCCTTAAGATAACCGTCCGCGAGTTTGAGGCGAATGTCAGTATTGTTGGGATCAAGATCGGCTATCTTGTGAAGAATGTCGAGGGCCTTCCTGTTTTCACCCGTGCGAGTGTGCGCATCGGCGACTATGAGATACTGCGCGCGCGCATCATGAACTAATCCCTGGCTGGCGTAGAGTTCAGCAAGTTTGTGGGCAATAATCGGATCGCGCGCCCTAAGTCGCTCGATCTTCTTATACATCGCGATGGCTTTGAGATTGAATTCCTGCGCGCTGTAATGTTCAGCTATTCGCTCGAAGCAGGAAACCGCCTCCTCTTTCTTGCCGGACCGGACGTATAGATCGCCCAGCATGTTCAAAGTAGTAAGGTCGTCGGCGTCGTTATCGACGATTTGACGATACTCCTTGATTGCTGCGTTGATCTTCCCTTGGGAGAGGAATTTCTCGGCGGCTTTTAGGACCTTAGCTTTTTCGAAAGCCATCAGGAATCTTATGTATCATTAATACGGTTGGCGGCGTTAATCGTAGCAGCGGGGCAGCGGTACAATGCCATTTAGATAAACTCTTATCAAGACTCCACTTTGCAACTCCGGGCAACAGCCGCGAGATACGCTAACATGCGTAAATAAAGGGTGTCAACGCACCCATTTTTCGAGTTGCGATCGAGATTGAGCAGGAAAAAGTAGAAAGTTTGTGTTCTCAGATGCTCTCGACGACCGCCGACTAAACTTTGAACTTCTAAGCCAGCGACTACAGCACACTTCAGCTTCTGAACAAGGCTTGAAATGTCATCTGGTGACTTAAACCAAACGCCTCTTGCGGTCCTTGGTCAGCGAGTCGCCATCGCCGGGCTAGTGCTTTACGTCGCCTTTGCGCCGCATTCGGTGGCCGCCAGTACGATCGGCGTCGCGATTTCGGGAATTGGGTGGTTCGTCAAGACTGTGGCCACAGGAAAGCTGGGCCTGCGCCGATCAAGATTTGATGTGATAATCCTCGTATCCCTCCTTTGGACAGCCGCTTCCTCATTTCTGTCAGCAGAACCTCGAATCAGTATCATCAAACTCCGCTCGTCGTGGTGTGTCTTTCTCTTCTATCTGACAAGGGCCGTTGTTACAAAGCGGTCGGCTCTTGTACTTGTCGCCCTTTTGATCCTTTCCGGTTCAGTAGGAACTATGTACAGCGTCTTCGATCTGGTACGAGGTCGAGGTGTTGTTGTCCAATCGCTGGCTCCGGGCAGTCCTTTTCATCAGGTTAAGATTCAACCAGGCGATGCGATTTGGCGTGTCGCTGGTCGTCGAGTTTATTCAGCCGGCGACATTGATCAGATTGCGAAATCAAGTCCACCAAACACGCCTTTGACAGTAAGCATTATTTCGCGTGGCGAACACGTTGAACGCACCGGACTCGTCCTGACATCATCGCAACAGCAGCAAGCCTCGCCTTCGGGAGTAATCGGACACGAACGCAGTCATCGATTCCGAGCATCGGGATGGACTCGGCATTACGAAACGTTTGCTGAGATCCTCCAAATGATCACACAACTTGCATTGGGTCTGGCTCTTGCACATCTCAGAAATCATGGACCAAACAAGTATTTCACAGCAGCTTTCGCCGCAGTGTGCCTGTTGACGCTGGGACTTACGTTCACCGCGATGAGAACTGTTCTCATCGGTTTTGCTATCGGCGCCAGTGTTATGGCGTGGAGGACTCTTCGCGGCGGTCCACGAGTTGTTTTTACGTTCGCACTCTTTTTTGTGTTGGCATTTGGAGCCGTAGTAGTCTGGCAAACTCGCGCCGACAACGCTTTGTTGTTGCGTGATCCGAGTTCATCATTGCGCGCCCAGGTTGCTCGCGTCGGCCTCTCACGGATCAAACTTCACCCAGTGTTTGGTCATGGTATGGACGCGATGAAAATGCATTGGACCGAATGGGGCTTTCCGGGGAACGATATGCTCCACCTTCATTCTACGCCCCTACAACTAGCCTTTGATCGCGGAGTGCCAATGTTAGCCATTTGGCTGTGGATGATGGTTGCATTCTGGTTGTACATCGCGCGCGCGGCAACCAGAACCAGCGATATGAGCGACACCAACTCCTACGGGATCTTACTCGGCTCACTGGGTGCCCTCACAGGCTTCTGGATTAGTTCATTGGTTAACTACAACTACGGCGATGGAGAAGTGGCAATGATGTTTTGGTGGTTGATGGGAATTGCTCTAGTGGCATCGAAACAGGCTGCCACAGATTACACTTCAAAAAGTTGGACAAAGGAAAAGACGGCCACGCGTTAGTTTGGCGTTAAGGGTTTTGCATAGTCTCACCTAGGAGTGTCCGAATCTGGCTCTCTGCGGAGAGGACCAAATTAGAACACTACCCTCAACCTCGAAATTTCGCAATTCTCTGTTTCCTTGCTTTACCATGCGAGCGCTCGCCTACATCATTGCGGGACATGTCACCCATCATGCCGGCGTTATCAAGGAGAGGTATTTGTAAGGGTGTCCGCCTTTGCCCTTCTTCTCGAACCGGAAATTAGGGACAGGTTCCAATTTACTCTCGTAAGCTCACCTGCCTTTGGAGAGCCTTCGTTTCTGGGGCGAAAATCGCCTAAATCTCCGTCAGTATTGTGTTTGAGGCCCTTTCGGGTGTACTCTTGGTTCCTGCGGATAACTCACCGACATTCCACATCCGCGGGCCCCATAAACCTACAACTCGACTTTCAGGAGAGTCGCGATGAAAAGGTGCCCGCAGTGTGAGTTTCTTTACGAGGACGACCAGAAGGTTTGTGACATGGACGGGAAGTATCTCGTCTTTGACTCACGAACACTGCCAAGAATGGACACTTTGTTGGCTCCTGTTTCGGCCCTACCGGCAAGGTCTCAGGGTCGAAACCGCGTACTTCCCGCTATCGCGGCCCTGATCCTAACGACGGTCTTGTTTCTGGTTTATTACGTTTCAAGTCAGCAGAGAGCGCAAACGCCTAAGTATTCTCCGGCAATATCGACGGGTGCAACAAACTCGGAATCTAATAGTGTCGCACCTACTGAAAGTACACCATCAACCTCCGCAACCATTGAAGACTCGCAGAAAGCCACATCAGCAGCCACGGATAGCAGTGTTACTGACACATCCCCAAACAAAGGCCAAAGCGAAAACAGTGGGAGCGAAGAAAAACCCGCAACCACGCCGGCCAAGGCACCCCCAATTAAAAAGTCGTCGACGGCAAAACCAAGTACAGTAGGAACTCAGTCTCGTAGTTCCAAACCAGAAGATTCGAAGATTGGTTCTATTCTTAAGAAGACTGGGCGAATACTGAAGAAACCGTTCAAATTCTGAGACCAGGCGGAGGAATTTCCGCCAGCGATTGTAAAAGGCGATCGCTTCCAAAAGCCCACTGTCCTTCGTGATGTCCCGCCTTTAATGCTCTCCTGTTCTTAGCTGTTCCGCTCAACAAAACCCCCGCGACATTGGCCCTGGCCATATCGCAATTTCACAGGTCCCTACAAGGCTCATATGAAACGTTGCCCCCATTGTCACTTCATCTATCCTGATTCAGACGAACGATGCGACTTCGACAAAACCCTTCTAGTTGTCGTTGGAGACGCAGAGATTGACGCAGCAACCAGTCCGGCCGCAGAGTCGTCGCCTGCCAACGTTGCAGTACTCCAAACGGGCTCGAGCATAAACCGCCACAGTCGCAAGGTAATACCAATCGCCGCAGCGTTTGGAGTTACGTTTGCTCTGGTTCTGTTTGGTGTTTACTACGGCCGGAGTGATCAAATTGCGAAAGCCCCGGTGGTCCAGGATTCGAATAATCTTCCTTCTAAACCGGTAGTCGCTCCGCAACCGCCTTTACCTTCACCATCGCCGGTCGCTTCAACTTCGCCGCCGCCAGCACCGTCGATGGCTCAGAAAACCTCGGTGTCACGAACTGCCCACGCCAGTAACAGTTCAGTGTCGACGGGTGGAACGGCGAGACGTGCGACACAAGGAGGCCGGCCCGTTATTCTGCTTTCCGGTGGCGGCAAGATTGAGGCTGACGAAGTGTGGCGAACTAAAGACGGCGTCTGGTACCGGCGCAACGGAATGGTCACTCTGCTCAAGAACCCTCGCGTGAAGTCGATTGTGAGTCAGTAAGCCTAGGTTTTAGGTCTTCGGTCTTCGGTCTTCGGTCTTCGGTGTCGATCTTGAGTCTTGCCTTGAGTTTTTGCAGATTCAAATTTCGAAACTCAAATTCCGCAATTCCGCATTTCGCATTTTCGCAATTCTCCATTGCATCTCAACCTGAAACGGAGCAGAATGTCGTCGCTTTACCTCACGACTCCGAAAGGCTACCTCACATGAAAACTCTCAACCCACTTTCAGCATTCAATCCAAAACACATTTCCGTGTTCGGAGAGTTATCTCTTTCCGAATCTGATTAGAACCATATTCACAGAAAGGACACACCTCACCATGAGTGAAATCAAACTCAACCTCATCGACTCTCAAACAATCCTTTGCGGGACAATTCACGGTTCAATTGGCGATGCTTGTGTTGCAGCGCTATCAGCCGAACCAGAAACGATCCCTGAACTTGAGGCGGCGCTGGCACGTTTCATCAAGCCAGACGAGGATCAGAGTGCCTTTGCATTTTTGCGCTCCAATTCATCCATCGACGAAAGACCGTACGATGCCGGCATTCTGATTATCGACTTAGCAGCGCGAATCGTCGCTTGTGATTCAACCTACTCGCGTCCGGGTGCGAGAGGGGTGGTTAACTATCACAACGGCAAGTACGCGACTGATGTACCCGCCTACTATCGTCTGTCCGATGATTGGTTATTTGTAGGGTCAGTTGAAGAGTATTCAGGGGTCTGCGAGCAGCGTCGGCAGGAGCGTCTTGCCATTGAACCCCTGGACGCACGCGTCGTTCTTTACGGTCGACCGTTGTCGGAATTTATTGCTCGCGAATTACTGACGATACCGCCAGCATCTCTCGCAGTCTTGTCGGAGACTCACCGAACTTCCAATGGATCGACAGAGGACTTGGCGGCTAATGCTCATCTAAAAGACGATGAAAGCGACGTCGTGAAAGTACTCGAAGCTTCCCATTACGATCCTGGACATCCGCTGCAAGTCGCCATTAGAGACATTCACGAAAGGTGGTTAGTGACTCCGCGCGAAGACCTGCGCAACCAATCACCTCGCGACGTAATGCTCGCCAAGCAGGACTTCATTGATACTGATTTGGACAGGCGCCGTTTGCAATGGAGTATTCTGCTCGAAGGTCCGCCATGCATTTCCAAAGAATCTTTTGCCTACCGTTTCGCCGGCTTCGGCAGTCACGAATGGATCATCTATTACGATCTGGTCCGCGAGCTCATCTGGACCGCTGCCGTGAAAGTCTTAGAAACCTTTTTTTGTCAAAATCAATCACCGGAAGTCCCTCCTGCTAATTTGGAAGATCATCTCAAATTAACCGAGCAGCAAAACTATGACTCCTTCATCGACCTCCTTGAACAAGTGAAGACGGACTGGCTCGAACAACCACTCGACGATACCGATGGTCACATTCCCGCACAAATCATCGAGAACGAACGGAAACGACTACCAGAAGCAATGGGCGGCCGCAGTATGGTTATCGACGAGAACTGTCCGTGTTGCAAGATGATGGGCGACGAATCTGAGGCGGGGTTGGGTGTTTACTTTTGGCATCTTGATGGCTGCAACATGGACGATGATTTCGCTTTCTCATCATTCAAGACGAAACAGGAGTGGGAAGCGCAACAAAAGTTAAACGAAGAGTTCAATCGCGAATGGAACGAGCGAAAGGAACGTCTTGCGCGCGGCGAAACACTTGAGCCTGATCCCTTTTTCGATCCACCCGAGTTGTCTGAACTAGCCGACTGGCAGCTAGTAACAGAACCCGAAAGTCCAGAATCGTGAGAACTGCGAATTGTCGGAATTTAAGTAGCGACCTGTCAGTTCGCCGCATAACGGGACCGCTTCTTGCCCTGGCGGGCGGGACGCCCGCGGTCCGACGGAAGACGTGCTTGGCGTAATCGCAGCCAGCCACTAAAGTGTTAGTCATCGCGCAGTGATACTCCCTTGGTGAGGCGCATTACTGGGACCGCGGGCGTCTCGCCCGCCCCGTGCGCTTCAGACCCATTACGGCTGTAGGGCACGACTCCTGAAGTTCTCACCATTTTTGTAATGTCAGGTTGGTGGGCGGGACGCCCGCGGTCCGACGGAAGACGTGCTTGGCGTAATCGCAGCCAGCCACTAAAGGGTTAGTCATCGGGCATTAGTGATACTCCCTTGGTGAGGCGCATTAACTGGGACCGCGGGCGTCTCGCCCGCCCCGTGCGCTTCAGACCCGTTACGCAGACGGGCGCGACTCCAAAAGTTCTCATCATTCCTTGTAACGTGACATTGGCGGGCGGGACGCCCGCGGTCCGACAGAAGACGTGCTTGGCATAATCGCAGCCAGCCACTAAAGGGTTAGTCATTGTACATTAGTGATAGTTCCCTTGGTGAGGCGCATTACTGGAACCGCGGGCGGGAGGGACCGTGGTCCGACAGAAGATCCGATTCTAAAATTGGAACTTCGGACCACTAATTCTCAATTCGCAATTCCGTTTCGGCAATTTCGTAATTCCCATATAATCCGCGCCGTCAAATTCCTCCAGGAGGTAACTATGCGAGCATCAGTTTCCATCCTCGCTCTGACCATTGTTTTTGTTGTGGCCATTTCCTGCAAACTTTCCGAGAAACTCGTCGGCGACAAGAATGCCGGAACCGTCAGCAGCCTGTGGTCCGACGTTCCGCCCTTCCAGGGTGCTACCAAATCGGATCTCGAGATACCGCTGGGAGCACGTCTGGTCATTCGCGCGATGATGCAAGGCAAGATCAATTTCATCTCTTTCAGGACCGATAAACCTGCGCAAGAAGTGAAAGACTTCTATTCAAACGATCGCATGAAAACAGCTGGATGGACACCAAGCGAAAAAGGCTGCATCGGCGACACTGAAGAGAAAGACAATCACGGCGCGATCTGTCTGTTCTCGCGAAAGGACGGCAGCAAAGAGGAAGGGTTGGCGATCGTTGTGGCTCAGGATGAAAAGGCCACCGAAACTAACATCTTCTATGCCCGCATTGATATGACCAAAGAGACCAAGTGAGATAGGACTTGCGAAATTGCGAATTGCGGAATTGCGAATTGCGTGGCTTGCGAAATTTGCGTCTTGAGACCTGATTGTGAGACCTGATTTTGAGATCGATTCTGAGATCTCAGTCTGAGATTTGAGATTATGGTAGCGGGTCTGCAATCAAGGCGATCTAGCGTCCGCAATTCCCTAAAAGGCCCAAAAATTTTGCAATTCCGCAATTTCGCAATTCCACTTCACAATTCTTAACAATTTTTTACCTGCCCTTGACATGCCCGGCTGGCTTTGGGGTTATTCTGTCGGCCTCTTTAAGCTCAACTACATCTGGAGGCTGGAATGAAGTCGAAGAGAGATGGGCTCTTGAGCGGCAACAATCGTTTTAGGCTTATCCTCACGCTAGGTTTGGCGGTAGTGTTACCGGCGCTCACCCTTATATACGTCAATTTTCATCACGTAAAATCCATCCAGCGCGACAAAAAAATCGAAGGATTGATACACCGGGATTTTCAGTACATCCTTTCCATCTCAGAAAAGAAGATTAACCAAAAGGCTTACACGCTAACAGAACAAGCCAGAGACCTTTTTCCCGCCGACAATGAAACAGAATCAGAGAAGCACAAGAAGCTGGACCTGATTCTTGCCAAAAATCCCTGGTTCGCGCACGTTTTTCTTTTCGATGCCGATAAGGGCCTGATATTCCAGTCGCAGCCCGAGCGGATGGCTAACCAGTGGTTCCGAGACGACCGTGATCGGCTGATCAAGCTCTACAGCGGGTGGTTCGGCATGGAGGGGCGCATGATGGTTGAAGAGATGCACAAGAAAGCAAAACCCATCTCGTGGTACGGCGGCGAGACCAAGGGACCCAATGGTTACTATTACACCACAAGTTCCTTTTTTACCCTTCCCCATCTCTCCAAACATCGACCAGTTTTGGGTGGGGCAAGCTTCGATCCGAACTATTTGAAACAAACTTTCTTTCCGCAAATGCTCGACGAGTTGACCGCTCAGAAAGTGAGTGAAGACAACGGCGAACGTCTCGCAATGTTGGTCTATCCGGCAGATTCAGAAGGCTCGCAAACTGAAAAGTCGCTTGCTACTTCTGCTGGTTGGAGTGCGGGCAAACCTGAGGTCACACACAATTTGGACGATGTCTTTCGCGGCCTGGCGTTAGGCATAAAATTTCAAGGCACTACGGCAGAGGCGATCGGAAGGCGCTGGGTCTTCCAGAGCTTTCTAATACTTGGCGTACTCTCCGTATTGATGTTTGGAGGACTGGTGTTGACTTACCGCAGTGTGAACAAGCAGGTCGCTCTGGCGCGACTTAAATCTGATTTTGTTTCCAATGTCTCGCATGAGTTGCGTACCCCGTTAGCACTGATTCGATTGTATGCCGAGACGCTTGAGTTAGGGCGCATTACGACCCAGGAGAAAAAGAACGAGTACTACAGCATCATCCGCAAAGAGAGCGAGCGCCTGACGGCGTTGATTAACAACATCCTCGATTTCTCGCGGATTGAAGCAGGGCGCAAGGAGTACGACTTTCGGGAGACTGACATTGCAGAGCTCGTGCGAAATACTCTCGACTCATACCGGTACCAAATCGAACAACAGGGATTTGCGTTCGAGCAACATATCGAGTCGAGCATCCCTGCGGTACGCGTGGATCGCGAAGCAATTGCGCGCGCGCTTGTCAACCTGGTCAATAACGCGCTGAAATACTCAAACAACGAAAAATTCCTGGGCGTTAAACTCTACCGGGCGAACAGTGTCCTTAAGCTTGAAGTCGTAGATCGTGGAATCGGAATCGAGCGGCACGAACAATCGAGAATCTTCGAAAAGTTCTACCGTACATGCGATCCGCTCGTACACAACACAAAAGGAAGCGGTCTGGGCCTGTCTCTCGTGCGTCATATCACCCACGCGCACGGCGGCGAGGTTGAGGTAGAAAGCACTCCAGGACGAGGTAGTAAGTTCACTCTGTCGTTACCACTAGCAGGTGCCGCGCAGGCAGGAACGACAGGCATTGCATAAGAGGGAACACGATGAAAAGCAAATTGAACTTGGGTGACCCAGCAAATGGTGGTGCCACAAACGGCCGAGCCGCAACTCGCAAGTCACGCATTCTGATCGTTGAAGATGAACCTGCAATGGTGGCCGGCCTGCGCGACAACTTCGAATATGAAGGCTACGAGGTCATCAGCGCAGAGGACGGCGTTAAGGGTCTGGAGCGGGCATTGTCAGATGACCCCGACCTGGTCGTGCTGGATGTCATGATGCCGCGAATGAGTGGTCTTGATGTTTGCAAGCAGTTGAAAGCAAAAAAGCCTTCAGTGCCAATCATCATGCTAACTGCCCGCGGGCAGGAGATCGACAAGGTGGTTGGCCTGGAGTTGGGTGCGGACGATTACGTCACAAAGCCCTTCTCAATTCGCGAATTGATGGCCCGCGTGAAAGCTGTACTGCGGCGCGTTTCGTCGCCGGCACCTGCACCCGAGGTTTATCGATTCAACGATGTCGAGGTCAATATTCGCAGCAATGAGGTGCGACGCAATGGGACACTAATCGAGCTCTCGTCAAAAGAGTTTGCATTGCTGGCGTACTTCATTGCTCATCCTGTGGAAACGCTGAGTCGCGATCGGCTGCTTGATGCCGTGTGGGGTTATGAACATTATCCGACGACGCGGACGGTAGATACACACATCGTTCACCTCCGGCAAAAGCTCGAACCAAATCCCGAAGAGCCGCGTTTTATTCTTACTGTGCATGGTAGTGGCTACAAGTTTGTTGGATGAGGTCAACAAGAGATGAGTCAAGCAGCATTCGTGGGCGGTTTGGCCATACGGCGTTCAGTCGACGCGAGCCTGTCCGGACCGCGCCGCATCAGTGAACAAGCTCGTCTCAAGGATCTTGAAAAGAAACTCGAGACGCTCCAACAGGACTACGCCGAACTGAATACAGCAATCTTCGAGGCCGCGCAGGTTTACCGGCGCTTGTGTGCTCCGAGTTTAGTTCGTCATGGCGATTTCGAGATCGCCAGTGAAGTCTTTGCCGTTCGGCATTTGCCCGGTGACTTTTTCACAGTAGAAGAAACAAGCAATGGACTGGTCCTTGCGCTGGGCGACATTGGAGGCAAAGGTCTGGCAGCTGGAATGTGGGTCACGCATTTAGTTGGGCTGATTCGCGCGCACACCGCCAGGAGCCGTGCGCCCGAAGCGATCGTCACTGGTGTAAATCGCGACATCGCCAGGCTCTCATCGATTGAGCCTTTGACAACTTTATTTGTTGCCCGGCTTGATTCGGACACTCGAACGCTTGATTACTGTAGTGCAGGACATCCTCCTGCGTTATTACTACGTCGAGACGGAGAGTTGGAACTACTCTCGGATGGTGGACCGGTACTCGGTGCTGTCCCTATAGCTGCGTTTGAACAAGGCAGTGTCCGACTAAATGAGGACGATGTATTGCTGGCTTGCTCCGACGGCATTCTCGAATCTTTCGATGAAACAGATCGGGAGTTCGGTAAGGAGCGTCTCGAGGCGGAGCTACGCAACGCGCGTAATGGCTCAGCTGAGTCCGTGCTGTTTTCGGTGTTGGGCGCTGTGCAGGACTTCGCTGCTCCACGACCGCTCACCGACGACATGACACTTGTGATCGTCAGAAACACTTCCAGGGAGAGGAGGATTTTATGACAAACAAATTCAAGCTCGCGCAAGCGTCCCGCTCTCAATTCATTCTCATTGCGCTGGCCTTGGTGATCGTAGGCGCATCGGTCGCTGTCGCGCAAAAAGAGTCGACTCCAACGAACGAATCTCGATTTGCGACACTCGACGGAATTCGCATTCACTATAAAGACTACGGCAAAGGCAGCCAAACATTAGTTTTAGTGCACGGGTGGTCTTGCAACCTGGACTATTGGCACGATCTGGTGCCAGACTTTACGAAACGAAATCGAGTGCTCGCATTAGATCTTCCCGGCCATGGCAAGAGTGATAAGCCGCAGATTGCGTATACCATGGATTTGTTTGCTAGAGCCGTGGACGCTGTAATGCGCGATGCAAAAGTTGACCAGGCTGTTTTGATAGGTCACAGCATGGGAACACCCATCGCCCGACAGTTCTATCGCAAGTATCCACAGAAGACGCTGGCGATAGTAATTATCGATGGTGGGTTGCGGCCCTTCGGAGACAAAGCAACGAGGGATCGCTTTCTCGAGGCCTTTCGCGCGCCAACGTATAAAGATGCGGGGACGCAGATGTTCGCCGCAATGGCAGGGCCACAGTTGTCGGCTGACGCAAAGGAGCATATTAAGGCGTCGTTCTTGAACACGCCCCAGTTCGTGCTGGTGAGTGCAATAGAAGGCATGAACGACGATGCAATCTACGGCGAGGACAAAATTAATGTGCCGGTGCTCGCAATCCTGGCCAAGTCACCGTTTTGGCCACCCGACACGGAACAATTCTTTCGCAGCATCGCGCCGAACCTCGAATTTCATATGTGGGAAGGCGTGGGCCACTTTCTAATGGTGGAGAAGCCAAAAGAGTTCACTGAAGCAGTGACAGCCTTTCTTAACAAGAACGCCCCCGTGAAATAAGCATTCAACCAACGAGAGGAGAACATTTATGGCAAACGTAAAACCAATTCCTGACGGGTATCACTCCGTAACCCCCTATTTGATCATTAATGGCGCCGCTGATGCCATCGCGTTCTATAAGAAAGCATTTGGTGCCACAGAGTTGTTTCGCATGGACCATGAGGGGAAGGTAGGCCATGCTGAGATCAAGATTGGCGACTCTCCCGTCATGCTTGCGGATGAGCAGCCGCAAATGGGATATGTAGGTCCTAAAGCGCTTGGCGGCACGCCCGTAAGTCTGATGATCTATGTTGAAGACGTAGATAAGATCTACAACCAGGCCATCAAGTCGGGTGGTATTGAAGTGAAACCGCTCCAGGATCAGTTTTATGGCGATCGATCAGGGACGTTAAAAGATCCGTTCGGGCATGTCTGGACAGTGGCAACACACAAGGAAGACGTTACACCTGAAGAAATGGATAAGCGCATGGCAGCGGCGCACGGAGGTTGATTTATCGTCTGCTTGCTTCTTGATTAATTAACCGGCATCACTGGGACCGCAGGCGTCTCGCCTGCCGCGGGCACTTAAGGCGCGATAATTTCGCTGAGGACCGACCGTCAGACATTTCATGCGGCAGGCGAGACGCCTGCGGTCCCAGTGGTTGTCGAAACAAATTATTTGAGGCCGGCGATGATCAGTTAGCGGGCAATTTGACCTCGCGAAGGCGTCGCTCGAGGAAACGACGTTCGCTCTCATTTGTGACAAGCGTCAGGGCCAATTCGTAACTCTTGGCCGCTTCTACCGTGGATCCGAGACGTCGCAGCAAATCGGCACGCGCTGCATGAAGAAGGTGATAGTCTTCGAGTTCGCCACTTGCTTCGATTTCGTCAATCAATCCAAGCCCCGGCTGAGGTCCGCTCGCCATTGCTACTGCTACGGCACGGTTTAACGAAACGATCGGGGACGGCAAGAGTCGTTGAAGTTGATCATAGCGTTTGACGATTTGTGGCCAGTCGGTATCTTCAGCGCGAACAGCTTTACAATGCTCGGCCGCGATTGCCGCCTCCAAGGCAAACGGTCCCGGGATGCCGCGCAGGGTCTCTTCGACGAGCGGTAACGCTTCTGCGATTTGATCCTGGTTCCAGCGAGTGCGATCCTGCTCCTCCAGGACCACCAGATCTCCTAGTTCATCCAGTCGAGCCTCGCGGCGTGAATCGTGCAGCAACATCAGCGCAAGCAGACCTGTCGCTTCTGCGGGTGGTTGAGGCGACATTAACTGCCTTACAAGCCGGCCAAGACGAATGGCTTCGGTACAGAGATCAGGCCGCACCAGTGGCTCGCCACGAGTCGGCAAATAGCCTTCGTTGAAGATGAGATAGATCGCGGTCAATACGGCGTCGAGCCGTGCTGGCATATCGTTCGTGTCGGGGACGCTGTAAGGAATGCCTGCGTCGCGAATCTTTCGTTTGGCCCGAACAAGTCGTTGCGCCATCGTTGCTGTGGGCACGAGAAACGCTCGCGCAATCTCGTCAGTCTGAAGGCCGCCCAACGTACGCAACGTCAGCGCGACCTGTGACTCGAGCCCAAGTGCCGGATGGCAACAAGTGAAAATTAAACGCAGGCGATCGTCTGGAATTTCTTCTGTATCATAGTTTGGCTCCTCGATAGTCGGAAATAATCCCGCTTCCAGATGCGATTCAACTTTTTCCTTTAAGCGAGTTTGGCGTCTCAAGCGATCGATCGCCTTGTGTTTTGCCGTCTGAATGATCCAGGCACGTGGGAAGTGCGGTACACCGTCCGTTCGCCACTGATCGACGGCAGCCGTAAAGGCTTCCTGCGCAGCCTCTTCAGCCAATTCAAAGTCACCAAAGTGCCGAATCAGTGTGGCTACAATCCGCCCCCAGTCAGAACGATAGACAGCATCAACTGTAAGGTTAGGATTCGGAAGCATAGGCGATATTAGAAAACTTTAGCGTGATGTGTCGATTTTGCAACTGTTCGTTCGATTTACTAGTGAAGGAGGCAGACTCATGAAATACATGTTACTGGTTTATCTCGACGAACAGGCGTTGAGCGAGTCTGAGCGAGAACACTGTTATGTCGAATCTGCACAACTCGCACAGCAACTCAATGCGAACGGGAATTATCTTTCTGCTGGCCCGCTGCATCCTACGTCAACTGCCACGAGTGTTCGAGTCCGCGACAACAAACGACTGGTCACTGATGGACCGTTCGCAGAGACTCGCGAGCAGCTTGGCGGATACTATTTGATCGAAGCCAGAGATCTCGACGAAGCAATCCAAATAGCCGAAAGGATACCCGTAGCGCGCGTAGGCACTATCGAAATCCGGCCACTGCTGGAGATCTCTGGCTTGCCGGCAACACAAAACTGATGCAACAGAATCATAGACCAGTGGGTCTTTGAGCCTTGCTATATTCGAAGACGGGATGTTTTAAAAAGTTAACATCAATACGAACAGGTACGGCGTTAAGGTCTTGTTCAGGCACCTAATTGAAAGACACGGGAGAAGAATTCATGCATTCGAACACACAAACCGTCTCCAAGAAGCGTCTATGGGCTGGACGCATCATTAGTTTAGTCACGGCTCTGTTTCTGCTGGTCGATGCCATTATGAAGTTAGTTAAGCCGGCGCCCGTCGTTGAAGCAACCGTTCGACTCGGTTACGCCGAAAGCGTCATTATTGGGCTGGGAATTGTCTTGCTCATTTCTACGGTCCTCTATCTGATCCCGACCACATCCGTTCTTGGCGCGATACTGTTGACAGGTTATTTGGGTGGCGCAGTTGCAACACACGTACGTGTTCAAGAAGGATGGTTTTCAATCATTTTCCCTGTTGTTTTCGGCGCGCTACTTTGGCTCGGAATTTACCTGCGCAACGATCGATTGCGCGCAGTCGTTCCGCTGCAAAGCTAGATATCGGCAAGAGGACCGCGAGACGCTTAATTTAAGGAGACCAATTCATGTACATAGTCCTTTGGATCATTCAGGTGTTGCTAGCGCTCCTTTTCCTCTTCGCCGGCGGAACGAAGTTGGTATTACCGCTCGACGTGCTGACGTCAATGGGGTCGCCTAATCAGATCGCACTGCCTGGGTTCTTTATTCGCTTTATTGGTGTCTGCGAAGTCCTCGGTGCGCTCGGTCTCATTCTTCCAGGCCTGCTGCGGAGTCGGCCAAGTCTGACGCCGCTGGCGGCTGCGGGACTCGGAGTCATTATGATCGGAGCTGTCGCAGTAACTATCGCGGGCGATGGTATCGCAGCGGCATTAGTACCACTCATCGTCGGACTTCTTTTGGCTTTCGTCGCCTACGGCCGCTGGCGTGTCGCTCCCCATAGCGGACGAAATCAGAGTCGTTGATGAAAAATGGCAGTGGGTCTCTCACGATTTCTGAGTCTTGGTCTAAAAGTCGATCGACGCTGACGTTGTAAAGACTGAAAATTTTACCCGAAGAAAATTTCGCAATCTAAAAACTACAGGAGAGCATCATGCAAGTAAATCCATACATTTTCTTCAATGGAGACTGCCAGACTGCACTCAAGTTTTACGAAAAAACTATTGGCGCCAAAATCGAAGCGATGATGACGCACGGTGGCACGCCCGCAGAGAAAGACGTGCCGGCTGAGTGGCGAGATAAGATCCTTCATGCGCGAATGGTTGTTGGCGACGGAATCGTGATGGCTTCCGACGCTCCGCCGGGGCATTATGAACAACCAAAAGGGTTCTTCGTCTCCATCTCTGTCCACGATCTAACCAAAGCAGAAACCATGTTCAATGCGTTGGCGGAGAACGGAACGATCCAAATGCCATTCCAGCAAACCTTTTGGGCTGCAGGGTTCGGGATGTGTGTCGATCGCTTCGGCATACCCTGGATGGTTAACTGTGACCAAGCGCAGTAACGAGAAATGATCGAGCATGAAACGTTGTATCGCCCACTTGCGAGTGGCGGATTTCTTTAGACAGGAGAAGCTATGCGATACGTTGATGGATTTGTTTTACCTGTGCCAGAGAAAAACTTGAAGCTTTATAAGAGCATTGCTCAGAAGGCAGGGAAGATCTGGATGGAGTACGGCGCGCTCCAATATGTTGAGGCTGTAGGTGACGATCTGGCCGCAACCTTTGGTCTTCCTTTTACAAAAACTATCAAGCTGAAACCGGGCGACACTGTCCTGTTCTCATTTATTGTCTTCAAGTCTCGGGCGGATCGCGACAAGGTGAACGCAAAGGTCATGAAAGATCCGCGCATGGCGCAGATGATGGAGGGTAAGCCAATGCCTTTTGAAGTCAAGCGCATGGCTTACGGAGGCTTTAAGGCGTTGGTGGATATGTAAGCTTTGGATTACCCGAGCATTGATCTTGGTCTGAGGAGTTTGCATGCAGTCTAGAAGATTCAACTGGCCTATCTGGGCATCGCTTTTGGTCAGCTTGACCGCGTTTTTCAGCTACTTCGCTGTCTTTGTGTGGTTCCCGATTACACGCGATTTACCATGGGCCAACTTGCTGCTGTTCGTTATAGCAGCGGCGCTCCTGATCGTGGGAGTCCGGCGTGCATTTGCGTCGAGCCGCGCACATCCAACTCGATCAAAGATCGTCGCTGGCGTGGTTGCGACCATTAATGTCGCGATTCTCGGTTTCTTTGTCTTTGCCATATTTATTGGCGGCCGGCAGCTGCCGGCCTCTCGAGGCGCCCCACAGGTAGGGCAGCAGGCACCCCAATTCACTTTGTCAGACACGAATGGAACAGCCATCTCACTTGCGGAGCTATTGTCATCACCGGTCAACGGCAAAACGCCGAAGGGTGTACTACTTGTTTTCTATCGAGGTTATTGGTGACCTTCATGTAACTCCGAGTTGCGGAGCATCGAAAAGAGTCTGTCGAAATTCGAACAGGTAGGGATTCGCCCCGTTGCGATCAGCGTCGACAGTCCAGCAATCTCGCGCGATCTATCTCAAAAAGCCGGATACACGTTCACATTCCTTTCTGATCCAAAGGCGGAAGTCATTCGGCAATACGACTTGGTCCACGCAGGTGCTGGCGAAAATGGGCAAGACATCTCGCGACCAGCCGAGTTTTTGCTCGACTCGTCGGGAGTTGTGCGTTGGGTGAACCTTACGGAAAACTACTGGGTACGTGCCCGACCGGAACAGATTCTGGAAGTTTCAAAGACTCTCCAATAAAGATTCATTTCACAGGAATAATCATGAAATTCATGTTACTGATTCACCACGTTGAGGTCTTGGAAGAAAACGAGCGCGAGCAATTGCTGGCAGAGTCAATCCACCTGGCGAATCAGCTCCACGAGAACCAGCAATATCTCGACGCTGCGCCGCTACATCCCACGTCGATGACAACAAGCGTGAAGGTTCGCGATGGCAAGCGTCTCGTAACTGATGGCCCATTCGCTGAGACGCGTGAGCAGATCGGCGGTTATTTTCTGGTTGACGCGAAAGATCGCGACGAAGCAATCGACATTGCCGGCAGAATTCCAGCAGCGCGTATCGGGACAGTTGAAGTGCGACCTGTGCGAGAAGTTGACGGCTTGCCTCATGTTTGATGCTCACTTGCTTTCGAGCTTTTTCAACCAGGCCTTTGCAAGTGGATACTCCGTAAACGTACGTTCACCACTCGCTTCTACCCAGCGCAAATGCGGTAGCGCTTCAAGCCGACGTTCGGAAAGCGCAAGGTCGATCCCAATATAAGTTCGCGCCTCTGTCATCTTTCCCTTGTCCCTGGCTTCCGCTAAGAGTTGTTCGGCGCTGATCTCATGCCGCATGTATTTCAGTAAGCGACAAACCCAATTCTGATCCCGGCAATCACTCGACTTACCGGGCGTCGCCAAGACCTGCCTTGCTTCTTCAGTGCGCCCAGCTTCGCGGTAGCCAAGGTACCCTGCGAAAGTGATGTAGTAAGGGGCTTCGCCTTCAAAGAGTGGCCGCCAGCGATAGATAAAGGCCTGGGCCATCCTGCCGGCTGTTTCCCCTTCGCCAATGGTGATGTTGGCCCAAGTCAGTGTCCAATAAGGTCCAGGCGGCTTAGGGTCTAAGCGGACCGATTGTGTGCTCGCGTCAATCGATTCCTGATAACGTCCCAGTCGATAGTAGGCATCTCCAAGATTTTCAAATGCCGACGGGTTCTTAGGTTTGAGCTCGATCGCTTTGCGGTACGCCAGCACCGCCTCTTCGTTGCGTCCCTGGTCCAAATAGATGTTGCCCAAACCTTCAAAGGGTCGCTCATCGTTTGGAGCTAACTTTGATGCTAGTTTGTATGCCCTCTCTGCGTCGACGTAATCCGGCGGTTTGCGATCGCGTGCGTTGTTGCCCGCTTCGATTGCGTCCTCTACATCTTCATTACTCCCAGTAGATGCTGAAGCGACATTTGTTGAAGATGGATCTGAAGATGCCGGTTGTGGAACAGGTTTCGCCCCGCCTCCTGACTTTAAATCTCCCCACTTAGGAAGCAATGAAGGCCTGGAAGGCGTTTTTGCATCATTGGCAGCTGCCTTTGCACCTTTCTGACTACCACTTGGACTATTGGCTTGAGAACTGTGACCTTGTGACTTTGTTCCTGCATCTTCAGGTAAACGTCCGCCTGCAGGTTCGACGCGTGGTTGGTGATGGACCGGTGGGTTAGCAGGTCGCTTAAAGTCGGTTGAACCGCCACCGGTCACCTGCGCATTCGCATTCAATTGCTGTGCGCAGAACAAGCAGGCGGTTATCAGAAAAAGCACGGTAGCACGGTTGAACGATGTATCCAGAAAACTGCTCATCGTGATGAAGTTTTCCTTTACGAAGTTTGCTCATAATAACACCCGGCTACCGACAACTGCAGCTTCTGATCTGTGACTTGGATTAAAGGAGGATTCGCTGTAACGTACCCCCACACTTCGTATCGCCACGTCTTGAAAGAAAGGACAATCCCGATGGTACGCAACAAATATTCTTCACTGCCCAGCGCTAGTTTATTGGCCCTAATGATCCTCTGTGTTGTTACCTTGCCAGTTGTCGGTCAAAAGCCAAACGGTACCTCTTCGCCAAAACAACTTGAGGGTGTTAAGGAGTACACGATAGAACAATTCATGAATACAGTTCGCATCGGTGGTAGTTCGTTCTCTGCTGATGAGAAGTCGATTCTGTTTCACAACAACAAGTCAGGCATCTTCAACGTCTATTCGGTTTTGGTTACCGGCGGCACACCGTCCCAGTTGACCAACTCGACCAAGGAGAGTACCTACGCCGTTTCCTATTTTCCTGGTGATGCCCGCATTCTTTATACATACGATCGCGGTGGGAACGAGAACAA
Organism: Acidobacteriota bacterium; assembly: GCA_046725195.1. GTDB lineage: Bacteria > Acidobacteriota > Blastocatellia > Pyrinomonadales > Pyrinomonadaceae > PSRF01. The sequence continues at coordinate 27,479 of JBKOYD010000014.1, forward strand.
CCATCTGTATCTGCGTGAGCTCAATGGTACAGAGCGCGACCTCACGCCAGGAGAAAAAGTCAAAGCCAACTTTCTCGGCTGGAGCAAGGATCGGAAATCGTTCTTTTTCTCGACCAACGAACGCGACGCGCGCTTTTTTGATATTTATGAGATGCCCATCGCCAACCTGACACCGACGCTAATCTACAAAGATGAAACAGGCTTCGAGATTGGAGACATTTCAAACGACAAGAAATACATAGCCTTCCAAAAGAGTGGCGGTTCACAGGCTGACTCGGATATTTACCTTTTCAATGTCGCTACCAAAGAACTGAAGAACATCACAACTCACACGGGCAACATGGCAAACAGTCCGCAGGTTTTCGATGTTAAATCGAAGTACGTTTACTACCTCACCGACAACGGCAGTCAATTTCAATATGTTGCGCGGTACGACCTGGCAACTGGAAAGAGCGAGGTTGTTGAGAAGGCGCCGTGGGATATTTCGTACACAACTTTTTCACGTAACGGAAAGTATCGCGTTACCGCGATCAACGAAGACGCACGAACCAAAATAAAGGTCTACGACGAAGCTACCGGCAAGCTTATCTCGTTACCGCAGCTTCCTAATGCAGATATAACCGGAGTCAATATTTCGCCGAGCGAGGAGTTGATGGCATTTTATGTAAACGGCGATCGAAGTCCAAGCAATCTCTATGTCTATAACTTCAAAACGAAGAAGGCAACGAAGCTAACGGAGAGCCTTAATCCCGAAATCAACGCCAACGATCTGGTTGATTCAGAGGTCATACGTTACAAGTCGTTCGACGGTCTCGAGATCCCTTCCATTCTCTACAAGCCGAAGTACGCGGGCGCGCAACGTAAAGCTCCCGCGCTTTTGCTCATCCACGGCGGACCGGGAGGACAGACTCGCGCCGGCTACAGCGCGCTGACCCAGTATCTGGTAAATCATGGTTACGTAGTGCTGGGAGTAAACAACCGCGGCTCGAGCGGTTACGGTAAAACCTTCTTCACAGCTGACGACGGAAAACATGGCCGCGAACCGCTGTGGGATTGTGTCGAGGCAAAGAAGTACCTTATGTCGCTGGGCTACGTTGACGAAAAGAAGATTGGGATTGCCGGTGGTTCGTATGGCGGCTACATGGTCCTGGCTGCCCTCGCCTTCAAGCCCGAGGAGTTTGCCGTGGGCGTCGACCTTTTTGGCGTGTCAAACTGGGTTCGAACCCTACAGTCGATTCCACCGTACTGGGAGTCGTTCAGGAAATCGCTCTACCAGGAGATTGGCAATCCCAACACGGACCTCGAAAACTTGCGCGCCGTTTCGCCACTGTTTCATGCAGATAAGATTGTGAAGCCGCTGATCGTATTGCAGGGCGTCAACGATCCGCGGGTTATCAAACCGGAGTCAGATGAGATTGTAGACAACATCAAAAAGAGAAACGGAGTTGTCGAATACGTTTTATTTGATAACGAAGGACATGGGTTTACCAAGAAGGCGAATGAGATACGAGCCTACAAAGCGATTCTCGACTTTCTCGATCGCTATCTGAAGGGCGCAGACGCAATGAGCAGCAGATAGCAGCTGTTTTCTGGGAAGCCGGGTTGGAAGGCCGCGGTGTTGATTACCCGGGCCAGTCAATCTCAGATCTCAGATCTCAGATCTCAGATTCCAGATCTGAGATTATCTGAGATCTCAGATGGCGTTGTGCTATTCGGGGTCTATGGTTTTGGTGACGAAGCTGGCGGGGATTGGACGGTTGCTTTCTCGATGGCTTTGACTTGATTTGCGGCGAGAAGTGCTACGAGAGTGCCTTTGCGATACCACCATCCTTCTCCGGTTTGCCATACCTCATCAGCCTGTATAGTGCCGCCATCGATAAGGCGAATAATCACCGGACCACTTTTGCCCTTGCCATCGCTGCCAGTCGAAATTGGACTTGAACTCAATTCAACTCCGGTAGGCGTTGAACTGTTGCCTGCTGCCTGGGTCGAAGGTGATACGCTCGGCGAAGGCGTTAGCTGAGGCGACGGACTAACACTTTCAACCGGTGAGGGAGAGCGTGGTCTCAAAGGAGGAGGCGGCTCGAAGACGTTTGTGTTCGACGCCACCACATTGGAATTTTCCGTAGGCTGGGGTCGGTTCATAATCTGAAAAATCAGAAAGAGAACAATAACCGTTACAAAGGCTGCGCTGGACACGATTGCAACTGGTTTCCAGATTGATGCAGGGCGTGGCTGTGTTCTACCAGCCGCAACTTCTTTAGCGACGCCATATTCACGATTTGCATTCGTCTCATTAACCTCGAGTACGAGTGGAGTACCGTCGAGCTCGCAAAACATCTCTGACGAAGGAAAAACTGAATCGCATTTAGGACACCGTCTCATCGTTATGATTATGCCTGAAACTGAAGCGATTTCGAACTTGAATTTAATGGGTCGGTGGCTTTGCACAAAAAGTCCCAATTCCCACCCAGGGAAAAAGACTGTGTCAGTAACTCTGACTGCAGCGCAATGAGGTCAGTACCGTGCAGCTCGAGTTATTAACACAGTAAGAGTGTCGGAAGTGAGTGGATTGTTAAAGTCCTGTCTATAAAGACTCGGTGAGACTCCTCATAACCTCCAGGAACACAGGCATCGTCCCCAATCCGTTCTGAAGACAGGAAACGTATATCCGGTGCCTGGCATTTCTGCCTTAGGTTTTGAGACACAACCCTTTTGGTAAGACGTAATTCTGGAGTCGCGGTTCGTACCGTTCTCCAGGCTGTGGTGGTCTGGACAAAACCCGCAGGCGAAGCTGCTGTGACATTGGTTACGTAGGAATCCCGAGACACAAAGGAGCGAGTACAT
>JBKOYD010000149.1:0-42302 GCA_046725195.1 Acidobacteriota bacterium
GGGCAAGCGGACCAAACAGGGATCCCGCCATTCAAATTCTGAGCGCGCCCCCGCTTGATCCGCTACCATGCCCTCAACCACTGACAATGGTCCAATTGATGTCTGATACGTGGAACCGCGGGGGCGCGCTCAAAATTTGAATGGAGAGATTCCTCTATGGTCCGCTTGCCCCCTTCCCAACCACCTTAACTCTGGGGAGGGCATGGTAGCGGATCAGGCGGGGGCGCGCTCAGAATTTGAATGGTGAGATCCCTCTATGGCCGCTTGCCCCCTTCCCAACTGTCCTATCCTGGTGAGAGCTCTCAGTGGTCCGCTTGCCCCCTTCCAACCTGTCCTATCCTGGTGACAACCGACATGCATTCTTACGCCAGCACACTCATATCTGACTCTTCGTCGCCCAGCGTGATTCCGAATCGTTTGATCTTGCAATTAAGTGTGGTGACTTTCACACCAAGCAACCGCGCGGCCCGCCGTTGATTACCGCCGGTTCTTTGGAGCGCACGGCGGATGAGTTCAATCTCGTATCGCTGCACCTCTTCGTGCAGATGAAAGTTTCGGTTTGATTTGCGTAACTGGCTGTTCGTCAGAGACTCAACTTCTCTTAAGAGCGTTATCGCAGCCTCTCTCAGGCTGTTCAGATTGTGAGCCGCCAAGTCCGATGATCCTGGCGCTGCATCATTAGATAGCGATTTGCGATCCCTCTCCCTCTCCCAACGTAATGAGCTACTCATTGCATACCTCCCTGGTTATTCGTGGCCCAGATCTGGACTAAGGGCACCGACGCGCATCGCAAAAGAGGGGCTATCGCGTGGCGAGTCGTTTCAACCAGATCGTCTGTGTCAGCCTGCGGAAGCAACGCAGCGTACAGTCAGACTTAGTGTGGGGAGCTTCACTTGCAATCGTTCATTCCTTGCTCAATAGCTCTTTAAAGAAAACTACCGCGCGTTCATCACCCGTCTGACCAAGCATTTGAATAGCCTGCTTGCGAACGGTCATCTTCGGATGACTGCGCGCAGTGCGAATCAATATAGGGATGGCTTCATCCTTGGGCCGGCGCCCGATTGCGATTACTGCCTGCTTCTGAATCTCGACCTCACTATCGGAGTCGACGGTGTTGGTTAACGCTCCCAGGCTTTTCTGACCGGCGATCCGTCCGAGATTTGCAATAGCGCTTTTTCGTAGTTCCAGGTCCTTTTCGGTCTCGGCTATCCGAATCAGATAAGTGGCGGCAGCGTCGTGGTTATCGTTTCGTGCAATGCCGCTCAAGGCCCGGCGTTTCAGTTCTCGCGTCGCCATCGTTTCGTAGAGATTCTGCAAGAGTGGCAACGTGGCAGCAGAACGGCTCATTGCGACTGCTGACATGGCCTGCTGCCGAGCCTCGGTACTCTCCTGATTGTTACGAACAACCTCTGCGAACAACGTGTTCTTTGTTGTAGTTTCAGGAGTGTTCCCCAACCAGTAAATAGCGCGCGAGCGAATAGGATCTGCGATAGGCCTGCGAATCAACTCGATAAGCAATGGATCAACGCGAGCATCGTCGTGAAGTGCTATCGCAAACGTCGCTCGCTCAGCGAGCCGGTTTAATTCGCCGTCGGGTGAATCGATGATGGCTTTCAGATAATTTAAACTTTCCTCGTTGCTGATCCGGCCGGCCCAATAGACGGGGTAGCTACTGAATTCATGTGCACGGCGCAGATTGTAGACTTCGGCGCGTGTGAACTGGTCACGCTGCGTATCAAACAGCAGGAAAAGGCCTAATTCGCGAGTCTCGTGACTAGCGTCGAACATCATCGATATCCCATCCATCGACATGAAGATCCCGCCCGCGCTATCCACTATCTCGAAATCAACAGCGACGCCCGGTCTGACTTCAAACTGGTAGCCTACCCAAAAACGGCCGTTTGCATTGTTGGCTCGACCTGTTACTACTGCGTTGTCAATCTTCGCCTTCAGACTTGCGCCTTCGACAGGCGTGAAATTCTTTGTCTGGGCAAGGACGATTGCGCAGAGAAAGAATACGGTTGCTGTCGCGGATAGAAGTCTTGGAGTAACCATGTGCTCTTTTCTTAGCGATCTCATTTCAGAAAGACGTAGACTGTTTAAAAACTCGGTCAAACCCTTCGGCAAGTTCTCGACGCGTTAGCGTCGGCCTGAATTTAGCCGGGCTTTTTAAAGCCCGGTGAAAGTACCGCAAGATTCTTCGTCGCGCTAGCGACGCTTGAATGGAATAGATTTCAGCCGTCGCTAACGCGACGAGGCTACTAAGGCTTTCGCTCCCGGCGTTGAAACGCCGGGCTAGATTCAAGCTGACGCTACGCGTCGAAAACCTTCAAGCGCTCCTCGGTGCCAGTTTTCGCACAATTCTCAAGGCCGGTGTGAATGAGATCAGAAACCCCTTCACCTCAGCAATTCTTCAAGGAACTTCAGCACTTCAGGATCCTTGCTGCGACTAAGCCAGCCAATTGCTCTCTTCCGACGATCCATGGGTGCCTGCGGGTTTCTGCCAATCTCGATGAGCTTCCGAATTACTCGCTGATCTTCCATTCGGTTCACTGAACCAATCGCCTGCGTGCCACCAACGCTCCTACCAGAGAACGCAAACAACGTAGTACCGGAACCAAGGGAATTTATAATCTGATCCTTGAGCTCCTCACTTTTCTCCGTATCGTAGAGACTCAAAAGGAACTCAATTGCTTTATCTCCGCCCCGCCGAGAGATACCGCTAATCGCCGCTTTACGAAGCTCAATGTTGTCGGAGCCACGTGCGATCTCGAATAACTTGTTCCCCGCACGCTCGCTCCTTCGATTCGCGAACCCCCCAATAACTGCCTTACGAATCTCGATACTCTGGTCCGCGTCGTAGATCCTGAATAAAGCATCGACTGCAGGTTCACCTGGCCGGCTTGCGATGCTCGCGATAGCAAGCTTCCGTTGCGCGCTTGTCTTACCGCTGATCGCGATGTCACTCAGCACAGCAATAGCGCGCTCCCCTGTGTGCTTACTCAAGGCGTAGAGCGAAGCTTCTACGATGTCGTTCTCAGGCGAGTTGAGCGCGAAGTCACGTAACGCGTCGACAACTGTGTCGTCGTTTGTCGCAGCCAAAGCTGAAATTGCTCTTGCTCTCAACTTCAGGTCGGGTTCGCTCTTGGCAACACCAAGAATAACGGGCGTCACCGCCTTACCACCGTGACGACCAAGCAGAGTCAGTGCTGCCTGTTTACAGCGAACGGTTTGAGTCGATCCGGGTTTGAGCCAATCGGTCGCTGCCATGATTCCGCGCTGAAGATCGGTTTGAAAGAGGGCCTGCAGCACGACGATCTTGAACTCGCACGGATCATCGTCAGAAGCTGGACTACCCGGGATCTCCAAGCCCCAAACGGGTGCTGCGGTTATCGCAGGCATTGGTGTGACGGCAACTGGCGCAAGAGGCGCGTAAACAATGGAGGCCTGATCCTGAGCTCGCGCGATCGCGGTGCTCGCTGCAATGAGTTCTGAATACTCTTGCGTAAAGGCGCCGGGCACCTGGTAGGTGCCGGGTACCTGGGCAAGAAGGACTCGAGCATCTTCTCTCCAGCTGGTGTTCGGGTACTTGTCCAGGAGACGTACGATTGTCGTTCGACACTCGTCGAATTTGGCTAACTTTTGCTCCGCATAAGCCAACCAGTAAAGTGCAGCATCGATATTCTTTTCGTTGGGATAGGTCGAAACGTATTGGCTGAACTTCTCCTGCGCTTTGGCCCATGCCCCTTCTGTGATCAGGTCGCGGCCACTACGAAACATGACGCTGGCTGCTTCGTTTCCCGTTTGTTGGGTGAGTCGACTGGGCGCAGCCGCAGGGCGCGTTGTTCGTTGTTGGCCCATGCTAACGACGTTTGCGCAACAAAGTACCACCATCAAAACTAATAGGGTTCGACCAAAAGACACGCGATCCCGATCAAGTGAGCAATTTTTTGTGAGTTTATTTGACATTGTTTTTGGCCTCTATTCAATTAACGATTGTTCGTGCCCCGGTCCTGATAATCCAATAATGCTGCGACGATCTCCGTCTTTTGCACACGCTCTTTGATCGCTAACACCTCTTCCGGTTTGGCGCGATCAGGCAGGTTCGCAATATCGATTAAGAAAGGCTCCAAATCCGATAAGAGGGTTTTAGTTGGAAACTTCGCCTTCATCTCAGCGTCTCGTCGCAGGACGACGTTTTCGTTGAGTAGGCGACGCGACAACGCTTTGTCGTACGTCACATCAATCTCATCGTCGCTATACGAGACCGGAACGTTCCGAATGGAGCGCAGCAAGTTCTGCGTCTGCTCGATGTGTTTCGCTGTGTCTTGATCGTCAAGGTCCAGGTAGGCGAAGTCCGAAGACAAAACATCGGATTGATCTATCGGGACCGATTTGATTGATGACCGACCATGCGAGGGTTTCAGCTTCGCCGCAATCGATTTCGGTTCCTTTGCAGAGGCAGGCACGTCTTTCACTGATAACTCTTCGTTTACCTTTGCCGGAGATGGGATTGTTTCCTGTCGGTTTACCTTTGCCAGCTCCTTTTTCGACGACGTCCGGTGCATGATGACGTAAGCGGCGCCCATGGCAATGGCCAAGAAAAGTACTGCAATGGCGCTTGCTGCCGAGTAAGACGGGATGGCGAGAAGATCGGCAACTCGAGCGCGCCAACCCTTTCTTTTTTCTGGAACAATTCTCTCGGCGAGCGGAGCGGTTCGTTCAGCAATCGTGGCCCAAAGCGAGGGTGGAACTTCGACTTCTCTATCGTAGCGTGCGAAGAGATCTTGTTCTGCGGAAAGCGTCGCAAATTCATCCGCACAAGTGGGGCACGTAATCAAATGTGCACCAACTTCACTGGCATCGCGCGCAGCAAGTTCTTCGTCGAGATACTCTTCCAGCAAACTCAAGCAAACTTCACACTTCATAACCCACTCCAGCGTACGGACTAATCCGTCGTCTCATCTCAGCTCGTGCACGGTGCAAGTCCGTCTTCAACTTTGCCAGCGAGAACCCAGTGATTGCGGCTATCTCTTCGTAGCTGCATTGATGCAGCACCTTCAGGGTAAATACCACTCGTTTATCTTCGTCGAGGGCTGCAAGTGACTGCCGGATTAAGTCGTTCAACTCCTTGCTGAGCAATCCCTCAACCGGCACCGGCTTCTTATCACTCAGCTCCATAACTGTCTTATCCGCGAGATCCACCTGACTACTGGCGCGTGCCCGAGCCCGAAGAGATTCACGTGCAACGTTTCTCGCGATGCCAAAGAGCCAGGTCGAGAGCTTCGTTTCCTCACGCATCGACCGGAGGCTTCGAAACGCTCGAACAAATGTCTCCTGCGTTAACTCTTCAGCCAGGTCCCTGTCGTTCACCATGTCGTAGATGAAACTGATTACGGGTCGCGAATACCTTTCAAAAATCAGACGAAAAGCCTCGGAGTCGCCCTGGCATACGCGAGTAACCAGGTCTGCTGAACTATTCATCAGAGTTCCCGCGAAGGCACCAGGCTGACCCTCCAGATTTAGTTCATCGACCGCCAGCCGCTTCATCATCTTCTCGTTAGGTTAGTGAGCCGGGGTGGTAAAAAGTTTCAGGATTATTGGGAAGGAAGAGCCATCGACAGATTACGCTCAGACAAAACAGGGAGCAGGAGCAGCAGGCAGGAGCAGCAGGCAGGAGCAGGAGAGAGCGCCGCACGCGGGAGCAAGTATCCCGTCATTCCTGCTCCTGAATGGTGCTACTGCCGCCCTTCTACGCTGTGACCGGCTCGTCTTCTGGTTGATTGAGAAACTCATGTGGCGCCACTATTTTCCCCGCGATTGCGGATGCAGCAACAACATAGGGTGAGGCGAGGTAGAGTTTGCCGGGACCACTACGGCCGGGGAAGTTTCGGTTTTGCGCACTAACGGTAACGGTCTCCGCGTTCGGCGAGGCACCTGGTCCAGCGTTTATACAGGCACCGCAGGAAGGATCGATAAGCTCGGCGCCCACTCGTTCAAAGATTTCATTGTAGCCCTTCTCTCGGGCATATTGCTTGATCTTCTGCGAGCCGAACTGAATGTACAGGTGCACCCCTTCCGCCACTCGCTTACCTGCAGCCAGCGCGTTCCCGAGCACTTCCGCATACATATCCATGTCAGCCATTTTGCCTCCTGTGCATGAACCGCCATAGGCCGCATCAATTCGAACCTCTTCTGCGAGCTCTTCAATGGGAATGCCATTTCGGGGATCACCCGGCGTTGCAACCATTGGCTGAATCTCATCAAGATTAATCTCAAAAACGGCCGCATATTCGGCATGCGTGTCACTGTACGTAAATCCCTTGCGCACTTCTTCGGCATCGAGTCGACGGGTTCGCACGATATATTCGAGGGTGACCTCGTCTGGCTCGATGATTCCGGTCGTACCGCCCGCCTCCACCGCCATGTTTGTAAGCGTAGCCCGTTCGTCCATCGGCCAGTACTTCAAATCTTCGCCTGCAAACTCCAGCACCTTGCCAATGCCTTTGCTGGTTTTCATGTACTCTGAAGCGAGTATGTGAAGCATTACATCTTTCGCAGCAACATCCCTCCGCTTCGAACCCTTGAAGACATAGCGCACTGTCTCCGGCACCCGGATGCGAATGTCTTTCGTGTACCACGCGTTCGCCATGTCGGTCGAACCAACACCGAAAGCAAAGCAACCCAACACGCCTGCCATGCAAGTATGCGAGTCAGTGCCGACAACAATCTGGCCGGGCAATGCAAGGTCTTCCACGACAGCGTTGTGACAAATGGCTTCAGACCCACCCTGCGGATTCTCACCATAGAGCTTGATGTTTTGCGTTGTAGTGAAACTCTCCTGTGTGGTCGCCAGCCCATTTGCTTTTTCCAGGAGTCCCATCTCGCGATGCTTGGGTGACATAACCCGGCCAAGAAAGGTCAGATGGTCCCTAAACGCAAACACTGACTCCGGCTCGGAGACTCTCGCATTGGCGCCGAGCGCTTGTTTGAATAACGATTCCGCCATCGGAGTCACATACTCGTGTGAGAAGCGGACGTCAGCCACCGCAAACAAAGCGTCGCCCGGCTTCACTGCTTCGACACCGATCTTCCCCGCCGTCACAAACGCGTGGCGGGCAATGATCTTTTCCACGATGGTCATCGGGCGTCTGCTGGTTGTTATTGCGGGTGGCGAGACCTTTCCCGAGAGGCGTGCCTTGTTGTAATTGAAGAGCCCACCGTACGCGACAATGTCCTGCGAAATGGGATCGAGACCTTTTGTGAACTCAGTCAGCGGAATCTCTTCTTCTCGGCGAATGCGTTCGATTAAGCCAAAGTCCGTAGAAGTCAAGAGGCCAATGTTTTGTGAGTTTTGTCCGTAGATCTTTTCGATACTCTGCGCGATTACGAGCTGTATTCCGGCTGCCTTCTCCGCGTAGGGTGCGGTCTCACGCGACGAGCCACAACCTTTGGAAAGTCCAGATATCACAACCGCGAAGTGACCATTCCTTACTTCGTCTTTTTGCACTGCTCCTTCACGCATTCCGACGTAGACAAATTCCCCGAGCGTTTCGTCGTAATGGAAGCATACCCAGCCGGGTGTTATCTCGTCCGTTGAGATGTTGCTCATGAGTGGCAAATCGCCATTCGTCAGCCGCTCAGCCAATTGCGCCTCGAGCAACGACGCTTCCTCGCCGCGAGCCTCTAACTGTTGTCGAATTAACGCAGTATCTTCGGTAAGAAATAGAATGCCGCCGGAGAATTTGATATGGTCAGGTCGTCTTTCAAGTGTGTCGGTCATTAGTCTCGCTTGAGTCTCCTTGGGTCCGAATTCTCAGGATGTTGTGATATTTTCTCCTGAAGCGAAACTAATTATAACCTCACGCTGATAAAACCCTTAACGGGCAAGTAAGCGTCTAAGTTGCTCAGCCCAGATTACGACTGGACGTTTTATTCGAAGTAGGAGCGGAGGAAAGTTGACAATGATGTTGTTCATTAGAAGGTTGGCAATGGCGGCGATTCTGGCGCTATCGCTCATATCCGTATCAAGACAGTCGATTGTCTTTGCTCAGGAAACTGACGATCCAGTTAAGATCGAAATCTATAAGAGATTTGTAGACAATCGCGTACCTAATCCCGCCGTCGCCTATCAGGCAGCGAGAGACTATCTGCAGAAATATCCGAAAGATAAGGATCAATACATCGAGTATCTGCAGAAGTGGGTCATGTTTTATGAACGTGACGAGCGCAAGCGTCGACTGCCAGGTCTCATTAATGAGAAGAACTTCGTCGAGGCTTATCGCACCGGCGCCAAGATTTTGGCCGATGAACCTGATTATTTGCGCGCACAAATAGATTTAGGCTATGCGGGCTATCTTGCCGCTTCCGGCAAAAATGAAACTTACAATGCCGAGGCGCTTGGCTACGCGAGAAAAGCTATTCAAGCGATTGAAGCCGGTAAGACGCCAACTGAGTGGGCCCCTTTCAAAGGCAAAGACGACACTCTCGCATATCTTAACTATGCGGTCGGTTATTTGACTCTTAAAACCACTCCCGACCAGGCGATTGATTCATTGCTGAAGGCGGCGCAGTACGATAGCGATATTAAGAAGACGCCTTCGACGTACTACTTCCTGGCTGTCGCGTATGAATCTGGTCCTTACAAGACTCAGTCAACGGCTTTCCAATCCGTATTCGCAAACAAGCCTGAAACTCCGGAGAGCAAAGCAGCGTTGGAAAAGATAAATGTTTTGATGGATCGCATCATCGACGCCTATGCGCGGGCTATCGCGGCAGCAGGCACCGACCCGAAGACTGAACAAAGCCGCAAGGAGTGGTTGACACAATTGACGAACTATTACAAATTTCGCCACGAAGGAAACGATGCTGGTCTAACTGAATTCATCGCGGCGTCGTTGCAAAAACCTTTGCCGCCAAAACCGTAGTTTGCGGTCAGTACCAGGTATGTTTGACCTGCCGTGGGCGCCGCTGAAGCCAGCTCGCCCACGGCTGCTTGTTTGAACCCGACCAGACTTGATGACTTGCTGCGGTGTTTGCGCTATCACTTGCCGTAATGAGCGTCATACTGCATCGCGCCAATCACATTTCCCTCAGTGTCTTCAAAGAAAATTAACGTGCCCACTGTCGGTATATGAAACTTCGGCATGACGATCTTCCCGCCATTTGATTCTATCGCCGCAATCGTCTCGTCAATATCTGCAACGCCGAGCGTGCACTCAAGTCCGTACATGGGCTTGCCCTTTACGATCTCACGGCGCCCTTGTAACGAACCTTCCACACCGGGATCGTCGTTACTACCAGTCTTGATGAGGTAGAAATTTGGTGGTCCCCATGGCTCAAATCGCCAGCCAAATGAATCCTCGTAAAACCTACGTGCTCGAGCGACGTTGTCAGCATTGATTGCAAAATGTCGGACATTGTTTGGCATGATGAACTTCTCCTCCAGACCTCGTTTCGAAGCATCTTAGAACACAAAGAATTGGCAACGAAGTTTTAAGGAGATTCACCACGAAAATCTTGACTTATCGGCGCGTTTGTAGAAACTCTATCGGACATTATGGTCAGAAGAATCGAAAGCGAGACGTTGTCGGATCTGGAGACGCTCCAGCGTCTAGGGCGCGCGCGTGATTTTATTGACCATTGCTACGATCATCCGTTGAGTCTCGAGCAAATTTCGGAAAAGGCCTGCTTCTCTCGATATCACTTCCTTCGTCTTTTTCGGCAGGCGTTCAATAAGACCCCGCATCAATACCTGATTGAGCGTCGAATCGAGAAAGCTAAAGAACTTCTTATTGCGGATGACCTTCGCGTGACTGACGTCTGCTTTGAAGTTGGCTTTCAAAGTCTCGGATCTTTCAGCAGCCTCTTTCACAAATGCGTTGGCCACGCCCCTATCATCTACCGTGAGAAGGCGCGAGAGAAGGAACAGGCGAAGCGAAAAGTGCCCGGTTGTTTCCTCGTGATGTACAAGCTCGAGTCTGCGTAAAACCTGCAGCACGATTGCATAGAGTTTTACTGGGACCGCAGGCGTCTCGCCTGCCGCGTTGCGGTAAAAGCCTGACAAATTAAACGGGCATGTGGCGTCACGTTAGCAGGCGAGACGCCTGCGGTCCCAGTGTGAGCGGTCTACATACTGAACGTATCTTATTATCCCTGTCTGGCTAGCCCCCTTCCCAACTTGTCCTGTTTGCTGAGGCCACGCGTGACGTGTGAAACAGCAATTTTGAAGAAGCTTTTGATGGTGGAATTGGCTATCTTTAGCGCAATTTTTTTCGAGGGAGAATGAACAATGATCCGTAAGATGTCGCACGCCACAATCTTTGTTAACAATCAGAATGACGCTCTGGAATTTTATCGCGACAAGCTGGGCTTTCGAGTACACACCGATGCGATGGTTGGCGATGATTTCCGTTGGTTAACTCTCTGCACTAATGACCAACCTGATTTCGAAATGATCCTGATGGAACCGAAGCCAGGTATGCTTATGGACGAAGAGACAGCGACTCAATTACGTGCCCTCGTGGCGAAGGGAGTACTTGGAGCCGGCGCGTTTAATACCGACGACTGTCGTGGAACCTATGAAGAAATGAAGGCTAAAGGCGTTGAGTTTGTTTCCGAGCCGGCAGAAAGGCCTTATGGTATTGAAGCGGTATTCAGAGACAACTCAGGCAATTGGTTCAGCCTCACGGAACCGAACGAAGAGAATAGCTAGTTCCAAGTTGATCTGACCTTTCTTGTCTGTCTGGTCGCCGGGGCTGTACGATAGCCACCGTTCCAATCAATCCCGTGTGAAATCAAAAACAGCCCAGTCTTGTTGCCGCTAATGGCCTCAACTTCCATCCTGACAAATGTGCACAGCAAAAGTTTTGTATCTATGAGCGAACGTATCAAATGGACGGATCGGCGTTTTGACTTTAGCTTCCCCACAGCTTTGTATCCAGAAATGATCGAGCGCCTGCGCGGCACACCCGCGCGACTCGAGGATCACCTCTCTTCTTTGTCTTCGGAAGTACTCACGTTTCGCTCCGATGGCCGCTGGTCGATGCAGGAGAATGCTGGTCACCTTTTGGATCTCGAGAGTCTTGTGCAGCAACGAATCGATGAATACCTCGCTGGTTCTTCGGTGTTACACGCCGCCGACATGTCTAATCGAAAGACTTACGATGCCAGCCACAACGACTCGCCAATAGCCTCAATCCTGCGCTCGTTTCGGAAAGAAAGAACCGCGGTAGTCGACCGTCTCGATAGTCTCGAGGCGGATGTATTCGCGCGCGCTGCCTTGCATCCACGGCTAAATGTGCAAATGCGTCTGGTTGATATGATCTTTTTCCAGGCCGAGCACGACGACTACCACTTGACCAGAATCAGTGAACTGCGACGCTTGCTGGGGAAAAAGTAGATGCGACCTTGAGACAACAATGACGAACCAAATCATCCTACTACTCGTCATCTGTTTTGCGCTGACATTAAGTGTTAACGCGCAACAGATATCACTCGACAGTATGATCGAACGCGACATCGCTTCCCTTCTGTCGACTTACAAGGCGCTCCACGCGGCACCCGAATTGTCACACCGTGAGGAGAAGACTGCCACTTTCTTTGCCGGTGAATTGCGAAAGCTTGGGTTTACTGTCACTGAACGCATCGGCAAATACGAAAACTCTCAATGGTTAGGCTACGGAGTAGTTGCCGTGTTACAGAATGGCGCTGGACCAACAGTACTTGTCCGCACCGAACTCGACGCACTGCCGGTCGAGGAGAAGACTGGGGTGCCATACGCCAGTCAGGTAAAGACGAAAAACGACGCAGGTGTCGACGTTAACGTGATGCACGCATGTGGTCACGACATCCACATGACGAGTCTTCTTGGGACCGCAAAGTTACTGACAGAGCTGAAGAATCAGTGGAGCGGCACACTGGTCCTATTGGGCCAACCGGCTGAAGAAACGGGAGACGGTGCGCGAGCAATGTTACGCGACAATCTGTATACGCGCTTTCCGAAACCCGATTACGCAATCGCACTGCACGACAAAGCCGAACTTGAAACTGGCAAAGTGGGCTATACGACGGGGTATGCGCTTGCGAGCGCGACGTCCATCGACATCAAGATTCGCGGCCTCGGTGGTCACGGCTCAATGCCTGAAGCAACCAAAGATCCCGTGGTGGTAGCCGCTCAGGTGGTAATGGCGTTGCAAACGATTGTGAGTCGTGAGAATTCTCCACTTGATCCGGCCGTTGTAACTGTAGGTTCGATTCATGGCGGCACCCGTTACAACATCATTCCTGACGAAGTGAATCTGCAATTAACTGTGCGAACTTACAAGGAAGAGGTGAGACAACGCATACTCGCTTCAATCGAACGCATTGTTAAGGGCGTGGCCCTCACGGCAGGAATACCAGAGGATCGAGCGCCTATCGTGAAAGTGAGTGAAGGAACAGGCGCCACATACAACGATCCGAAGCTGCTCGAACGACTCGCTGGAGTTTTCAGGCAGGTGCTGGGCCAGGAAAACGTGGTCAAAGTTGCTCCAATCATGGCGAGTGAAGATTTTGGGTACTTTAGTTTGGATCAAAAAATTCCTGCGACAGTATTTTGGCTTGGTGCCGTCGATCCCTCTAAAGTAAAGCAAAGCAAAGAGACGGGTACCGCGCTGCCTGCACTCCATTCAGCCCTGTTTGCTCCCGTTCCGGAACCAACACTCCGAACAGGAGTGAAAGCAATGACAGCTGCCGTGCTGGAGTTGATGAAGAAGTAGGTCTTTGGTCTTGGGCCTTTGGCCTTTGGTCTTAGGACTTTGGTCTTTGGTCTTGGTTCGCTAATTGTCTTAATGTAAGACTCGACAAAGAAGTGCAAACCTCAAAGAACAAGAATCAAAGACCTAAGACCAAAGACCAAAGACCCAACCTCTAGGTTTCTAATGGATCTGGAACAAATCAGAAAATTCTGTCTCTCCTTGCCGCACGTAACGGAACGCGTTCAGTGGGGCAATGATCTACTGTTTTGTATTGGCGACAAGATGTTTGCTGTGGCAGGCCTCGACGCGAAGTATCCCACCAAACTGTCATTCAAGTGCACACCTGAGAAGTTTGCCGAGCTCGTTGAGCTGGAAGGTATTATTCCGGCCCCTTACGTCGCTCGCTATCACTGGGTTGCACTTGAGGATCTCGACGCCCTCTCGCAACGAGAATTGAAGGAGTTACTCAAAACCGCGTACGAACTCGTCCACGACAAGCTGCCCTTGAAGGTCCGTAAGAAACTGGGAACGACCGCGACAAGGGGTAAGTAGGAAAGTGGTCCGTCATCTGGTCCATACCGGACCCCAATGAACGAACGATCGCTGTTAGAAGCCAATAAGCACAACGACCGTACCCTTTAGTGGCGGCTGCCAATTGTTCACGCACCTCATGTCGGACCGCGGGCGTCCCGCCCGCCAACCTCACGCTACAAGTATGATCGGAGGTGTGGGTGCCGCTCTTGAAAGCCCGTAGCACATCTGCTCCGACCGTGGCGGGCGAGACGCCCGCGGTCCCAGTTCCGCGCACCTGAAAGGCAACCTACAGCGCACGGACCACCCAAATGGCAAAAGAAAAATCTCAAATGTCATATGGAAAATGATTTCTGCCGGACAACCCCGCGCCCCTCCGCGCGCTTCCAAATGCTACTCTTCCCCGAAAAGACCCACACAAAATCCTTCGTTCGGAGGTCCCGATGAACTCAAAGTTTTCCTTCCTTTCGTTGCTCCTGCTCATTCTGGTTTCCACGACGATTTCCTTTGCCAATGAACCCATTGAAACTCTGGTTCGTAAGGCAGTCTCCGACACTCCTGCTGAAGCATCACCCGCGATCGAGGAATTGCGCGCACTCGGCCCAGTTGGATTGCAAACGCTGATGAAGCAGTATGCAGGCGAGATCGATCGACAGATCGCAAATCCCACGGCCGCTTCATCGGCGGAGTGGCAGCGGATAACAACAGCACTTGACGCGGTTGCCCAGCAAAAGAACAGCTACATCTCCGGCCTCTACTGGTACACGGATCTTAACGACGCGCAGAAAGCGGCGGTCCAAAGCGGTAAACCCATCCTCTCCCTGCGACTGTTGGGTAAGCTGACTGATGAGCTTAGTTGCGCAAATAGTCGCTTCTTCCGCACGGTGCTCTACCCTAATTCGCAAGTCTCTGCGATATTGCGCGATCGTTTCATTCTCCACTGGCAATCAGTTCGGCCTGTCCCTGTTATCACAATCGACTTTGGGGATGGCCGGAAACTCGAACGCACCATAACCGGTAACAGCATTCATTACATTCTCGACGCCAAAGGTCGGGCGATTGAGGCGTTGCCTGGTTTATATGGCCCACTAGCGTTCGCGCGTGGATTGGCTGATGCAGAGGCACTATTCCAAGCGGTTGTTACCAAGAACGAGAACGAAAGACAGGTCTATCTGAGACAGTACTATAGCAAACGCATCAACATGATTTCGCTCGCATGGCTAGCCGACACGATAAAAATCGGAGGAAAGAAACCTGAGGGCCTTGTAATAGAAAAGGGAGAGAACGGCGACTCTCTCGCTCTGAGGATCCAGGCACTCACCGCGTCGAAGGCGCTGACAGAATCAAGTATTCTCCGCGCGATGACTGCAGGTACCGACGCGCTGGGCCAAATTACTGATGAAGCAGCCTGGCGAAAGATCGCCCGGCTTCACTCGCAGGATGCATTACTCGACGACCGCAGCGTAGCGTTAATCAAACGTCAGAGTCAGACCTTATCAGAAGCCGAGTTTTCGCGACTACTGCAGAAGTTTAGGGAGTCAGTTGCGCTGGATACAGTTCGGAACGAATACCTACTTCATTCGAAACTGTATGCATGGTTCGTAATGGACGCGAGCCGAATCAGTGTCGACAAGTTTAATGAAAGGGTCTATGCGGAGTTGTTTCTAACGCCGCGTTCAGATCCATGGCTCGGCCTCCTTTCACCTGATACTTACACAGCGCTTGATAATGGTGGCGTAGTTAAGAACTAACTCACTGGGACCGCAGGCGTCTCGCCTGCCACGTTGCGGTAAAGGCCTGACAAATTAAACAGGCATGTGGCGTAACGTTGGCAGGCGAGACATCTGCGGTCCCAGTGTGGGCGGTCCCAAGTGTGGGCGATCTACATACTGAACTCTCCCAGGAACACTTCGACCGTTCGAAAACCTGTTCGTTGCTGAGCGCTTGTGCCTTTTACTTACCTTTCCTTTGGTGGATAATCCTGCGCGCAAGTCCCATACAAACTCGTCCCAGGATATCCAATGTTTCGACAACTTCTTCTCTTGATCCTCTTGGCATCTCCGCTTCTGGCGCAGACAACCGTTCAAGACAAGGTTCGCGACTATCGGCGGACCAACGAGCAGCAAATCGTGAAGGAGTTTGTTTCCCTTCTTTCGATCCCCAACGTTGCATCCGACAACGAAAACATTCGCCGAAATGCCGCATTAATAGTTGAGATGATGAAGCAGCGTGGGTTGAATCCGCGCTTGTTTGAGACTACATCGGGGAAAAGTCCGCCGCTAGTTTACGGCGAGTGGAAAACGCCCGGAGCAAAGCGCACGCTCATCCTCTACGCCCATTACGACGGTCAACCGACAGATCCGAAACAATGGACCGGAACCTTACCGTGGCAACCGGTTTTTCGCTCCGCCTCACTGGAAGGCGGCGGCCAGATAGTGACGGCGCCTTCCGACAAAGGAGCTCTCAACCCTGAGTGGCGCATCTATGCTCGTTCTGCTTCCGACGACAAAGCTGGGGTGATGGCCATCCTCACGGCGTTCGACGCGCTCAACGCCAAAGGAGTCGCACTCAGCTCGAATATCAAGTTCGTATTTGAAGGTGAAGAAGAGGCCGGCTCGGCGCATCTAGGTGAGATCATTAAACTGAACAAAGATCTGCTGCAGGCCGATGCGTGGATCATCTGCGATGGTCCAGTGCACCAGTCAGGAAAAAAGCAGGTGGTGTTTGGAGCGCGGGGCGATACCAATGTAGATATCACTGTCTACGCCGCAAAGCGTCCGCTACATAGCGGCCATTACGGGAATTGGTCTCCGAATCCAGCCATGATGCTGGCGCGATTGCTTACGTCGATGAAAGACGAGCAAGGACGCGTAACAATTGCCGGCTGGTACGATGACGTTGAGCCTCTCGGGGAAAGAGAATTGCGCGCGATCATCGACGCGCCCCAATACGACGCGGAGCTGAAAACACAATTGGGTATTAACAGAACTGAGGGTGGCGGCAAGAGTTTGATGGAACTCATAAACATTCCCTCATTAAACATTAACGGTTTTGGCAGTGGCGACGTTGGCGTTCTTGCGCGCAATGTTATTCCCACCACAGCGACGGCGGTTCTGGATTTGCGACTCGTAAAGGGAAACGATCATCGGCGACAGGTGCAACGCCTTATCGACCACGTACGCAAGCAGGGTTATTACGTAACCGATCGCGATCCCAATGATGCGGAGCGACTCGAGCATCCCTTTCTCGCTAAGGTAATTGCCCGGCCCGGTGGTTACAACGCGGAACGAACAAAAATGGATCTACCGATATCGCTCGCTGTGATCCAGGCGGTGCAGTCGACAACACCAGACAAGATCGTGCTCTTGCCAACTTCAGGTGGAAGTCTGCCACTTTCAATCGTCACAGAGAATTTAAAGACAGTGACGATTTCCGTGCCGATCGCCAACTACGACAATAATCAACACGCTGAGAATGAGAATATCCGGCTTCAGAATCTCTGGGACGGGATCGAAACTTATGCAGCTTTGATGACGATGAAATCGAGTAGCTCTTTCACTGGGACCGCAGGCGTCTCGCCTGCCGCGTTGCAGTAATAGCCTGACAAATTAAACAGGCATGTGTGGGCGGCGGTCATGATCACAAGCTGCGGGCAAAGAGTGGCGTAACGTTGGCAGGCGAGACGCCTGCGGTCCCAGTACGGGCGGTCCCAGGACCGTTTTCCGGGATGGAGAGATGCAATTATTCAGGCAGACGGCCTGGTGATAGTCACGCCAGAATACAACCATGGCTATCCAGGTACACTGAAAGCCGTGTTGGATCTTTTGTTGTGGGAGTACGTTCACAAAAGCGTCGCTTTTGTCGGCGTTTCTGCAGGACCGTGGGGAGGCACTCGAGTGATTGAAGCGATGTTACCAATGGTCCGCGAACTGGGTTTAGCAGCAACTTTCACCGATCTTAGTTTTCCATTCGTTGAAAGGACGTTTGATGAAGAAGGCAAACTCCTGGACACTTCATTTGAAAAACGAGTAACTGCCTTTCTGGATGAACTTGTGTGGATGAGTCGTGTCTTGAAGTGGGGCCGCACAAACGTGCCGTCTAAGTATCAGACGTAAAGTTGGACGCCTTTAATCTCCTCTGCCTCTCTTTGGAGTGCGATGTTGAGCTGCCCGGCGTTACGCTTACCGATTTTGGGTAATACAAGCGTAGACACAAGCCGCGTTGACTGTGCACTCCAAAGAGTGGCAGGTCTTCCGTTCAGTTAACTGCTCGACTCCAATCTAAAAAGTACAGCCGTACGCCTTCATCTGCGTACGTGATGTTTCCAGTTGAGTCTTACAGATCGAGGCAAGCGTACCTCTGGTTTGAGGATTGTCGGCTATTCTCTTCCACTCCGTTCGCCACGTTGTTATTGCTGTCTTGAGTTGGGCTTGTGCTGCCGCCGGGACTTTAGTAGAGACGCAGTTTTCGTATGCAGTGATAAAGTTATCGCACTCGGCTACTCCCACTTTTTCGCCCGTACTTGCGGTTGTGGGGGTTGTTGCTGCGGGCGAAGGCGCTCTGGTAGCAGGGCTCGGAGCGGCCTCTCGGTTAGTGGTCGCTTCCGGCTTCGCGCAAGCAAGAAACAAGAGAGCACCCAGGCAACATCCCATAACAAGGAGAGATTTCGACATATTAAGTCTCCTGAAATCACCAAAAGATAGCAAAGCGGCGGGATGATACACCTTGATGAGGTGATAGACCACACCTGTTTGAAACTGACTGTCTGCCGAAGTGACCTCATCCTTAACTACGCCGTCCCAAACCAAGACCAAATGAACAGCTCAAGGTCCACTTCGTCCTGTTGTCCAATCCGCTTACGTTGAGTACGATAAGCACACCCCTAGTCATCCTTAAAAGTTAACAGCACGGGAGACCGAAACAATGAAAACTATCAGTCTATTAGTACTCCTGCTTTCCTGTTCGATTTCGGGCTGCGCTCAGGATATGAGCAATCATGATCACGCCGATTCAGCACCGGCTTCAGAAGGGGAGACACAGGATTGGGCCAAGCAGCGCCTGGCAAAGTCGTCCCGTCACCAGGAATGGGTGAAAGTCAAGAACGGAGCGCGAGAAGTTAATAGCTTCGTGGTCTATCCGGAAGCAAAGAACAAGGCGACTGCTGTAGTGGTAATTCACGAAATTTTTGGTATGAGCGATTGGGTGCAAAGCCTTACCGACCAATTGGCGGAAGCCGGCTACGTCGCCATTGCTCCGGATTTGCTTTCCGGCATGGGTCCAAACGGCGGCGGTACGAGTTCTCTCGATCGCAACGGAGTGGGCCAGGCCATTCGCGATCTTCCTCCAGATCAAATTACTGCCGACCTAAATGCAGTGGCTGACTACGTTTCAAAGCTCCCTGCTTCTAACAGTAAAGTCGTTGTCACAGGATACTGCTGGGGCGGCAGCCAGAGCTTCCGCTACGCGACCAACAATCCGAATATCAAAGCTGCATTTGTTTTCTATGGTTCAGGTCCAGCAGCAACTGATGGCTCACCAGACAAAGATGCTCTCGCAAGAATCAAAGCGCCGGTTTACGGCTTCTATGCGGGGAACGACGCTCGGATTAATGCAACCTTACCGAAGACGGGCGAGGCGATGAGTGAGCTAAAGAAGACGTTCGAGCCCGTGACCTACGAGGGGGCCGGTCACGGTTTTATGCGCGCAGGCGACGCACCGGAACCTGTGGCGCAACAACCCAAAGGTGACAAAGAAGCTGACGATAAGGCAGCGGCGGACTACCAAAAGACTTTGGCGGCTTGGAAAGGTAACAAGAAGGCGCGTGACGATGCGTGGGTCAGATGGAAGAAGATATTGGCAGTCTTGTAGAAAGCTCGGTCAGTTGTCAGTCGTCCGTTGGCAGTTGCACTCTTCTGAACAAGAGATCGCCGATGGACCACAACAGACAACCCGCACACTTAAACTCTCCGTAACGCTTTGTTAAAGGAGATCTACAGCCATGATTAGACAAATAATCCTCGCCTGGTTGTTGGTGGGTTCCGTGATTTCATCAGGAATTGCTCAAAACCCCACCCAGCCTTCACCACAGTCACAAACAACGCAACCTCAACCTTCATCGCAATCGAACCAAAGCCGTGATGACCATGAAGACGTCGTAAGGATCACTACCAACCTGGTTCAGGTAGATGCAGTTGTGACGAAGGATGGAAAGGTAATAAAGGATCTCCAAAAGGAAGACTTTGAGATTTTCGAAGACGGTCGCCGCCAGGAGATCACAAGCTTTGCTTACATCGCAAATGTTCCTGGCGCTGCCTCCTCGTCAGGCCCTCGAGTGAACGCAAAAGACAAGAACGCGCCACCACTACCTGGTGCGCCATTACAACCCCACGATCCCCGGCGGACGATTGCGCTGGTCATTGACGATCTGGGATTGTCAGCGGAGAGCATGGCGCAGGTCAGGCGCCAACTGCGTAAGTTTGTCGACGAACAGTTGAGCCCAAACGATCTCGTTGCCATCATTCGCACCGGCGGGCAGATGGGCGCACTCCAACAGTTCACTAACGATAGACGGCTCATTGAAAAAGCGATGAGCCAGGTGAAGTGGAATCTCTGCAGCCGCGTCGGCATAAATGTATTTCCGACGGTGCCACTCCCGCTTCTGCGTCAACAAACGAGATCTATTTCTGAAGGCGGCCCCTGCGGACTCTATAGCGTTGGGAACACGATGCGTGCGCTCACCTTCATTGTTGAAGCAATGGACGCATTACCCGGACGCAAGTCGATGATTGTGTTCTCGGATGATCTACCTCGCCAAGATCAGGAGATCGATCTAAACCGATTTGGAGATCGCGCGGACGTGTTGAGTTCGGGCGCATCCGACACCAGAAATTACTCTTTTTTATTGCGTCGAATAGCGGAGAGGGCAATCCGCTCGTCGGTAGTCATTTACTCCGTCGACGCCGGTGGCTTGCACTACACCGGCATCACCGCTGCCGACAATATTTCGGGTAACGCTGCTCAGATTAATAGTCAGGTCCTCAACACCATGACTTACCGTTCGCGGTTGATCCAGCAACGTCGCGAAGGCGCAGAGCTGATAGCAAATCAAACTGGTGGGTTTCTAGTTCGCAATTCAAACAACTTTCAATTGGACCGAATACTTGAAGATCAGAGTGGGTATTACCTGCTCGGGTACCGGCCAACAGACGAGACTTTCAACAAGCGCTTTCACAAGATCAAAGCCCGCGTAAAAAAATCGGGGATGACTTTGCGAACGCGCTTCGGCTTTTACGGGATCACCGAGGAGGATGCCAACCGCACAAAGCTAACGCCGGCTGACAAGAGCACGCTGGCGTTGATGTCTCCTTTCGGCGCCCAGGATATAGAGGTTGATTTGACTACTTTCTTTGCACACAGCAAGGCCACGGGTCCATTGATTCGGTCTTTCCTCTATATAAATGCGAAGGATCTGACCTTCAGCGAAACCGCGGACGGTTCGCACAATGCTTCGATCGAACTGCGCGCGATGATCTTTGGCAGCAATGGCATTGTGGTGGACCAGACGACCGTCGGTCGAAACTTGAGTTTGCGCGGAAACACCTATGAGCAGGCGTTGCGCGAAGGCATCACAGTGCAGTTCGACACGCCCGTGAAGAAGCCTGGTGCCTATCAATTCCGGGTGGCCGCAAGGGATATGGCCTCATCACGAATCGGCTCTGCCGGACAGTTTGTCGCCGTACCGGATTTGAATAACAAGCAGCTGGCGCTTTCGGGAATAGTTATGCGGGGTGTTTCTAAAACAGCCGATGAGACCGCGCCTAACGCTGCGCCGGAACCCGGCACCAATCCGGCCGTGAGACGTTTTGCAGTCGGGTCTAACGTCCAGTTTGTCTGCGCGATCTATAACGCATTGCTCGATCCGGCTCGAGGCCTGCCGAATCTAGTGATGCAAGCTCGACTCTTTCGCGACGACAAAAGCGTTTATTCAAGTCCTGAAATGACAGTTGACACTTCAGATCAGACCGACCTGACACACCTGGTAGCTCCGGGTGTGGTTCGCCTCAGTTCAAGTCTGGAGCCTGGCACCTATTTCCTGCAGGTCGTGGTTACTGACATGCTCGCCAGGGAGAAGCAGGAACCGGTGATGCAGTGGATCGATTTTGAAGTTGTGAAGCGACCCTAAATTGTTACGCTCAGGAGCCGGATTGACTAAGTGACTTTACCGAATAGAGGTTTACAACTCTCTTCGCTGCCGCGAGCACCTTTTCTCGCAATGATGGAGGCTCGAGTACTTCCAGGTTAGCGCCGAAACCGAGTGCATACTCACAGGCCATCTCCTCAACATCGAAGCCAACCGAAACTTGTAGCCAGCCGTCCGAGTCGGGCTCGGCACCTTCACCAACACGCGCAAACCTTCCCGCAAACTGCAAACGCGGAAATATTGCCGGTGCGACTCTAAATCTTGCCACGTAATTTGGAAGACTCGATCTGAAAGCTTTGGTCGATTTTTCCCAAAATCCGCCAAGGTCAAAATCAGCCGGTACCGTTGACGGAGTGTCCAGCAGTTTCGCCTGCGAGACGCGAGAGATGCGATAACTTCGCAAGTCTCCGGCCACGCCAGCTACGAGATACCACGCACTTCCTTTCGCTACTAACCCGAGCGGATCGACCTCGCGTTCAACTGCATCGCAACCTGGACCTCGTTCGTAAGTGATGCGTAGTTTTCGTTCTGACCAGATTGCCTCCTGCAATACCGGCAATAGTGGCACCGTTTCTTCCTGCCGTGACCACCCTGCTGCTGCGACATAAATAAACTTCCGCGCACGTTCCGCCCTCCTTCGATATGCCGTGGGAAGTGCGGCGAGAAGTTTCAAGAGTGCTCCTTCCGAAGCCTTTTCGAGTCTTAAATCCGCCAGGAGTTTCGACGGCTGAGTTAGGAAAAGTGATTGGATCTCCGACTCGTTAAGGCCGGTCAGGTTAGTTCGATATTCACCCAGTAGAGACCAGCCACCACCGATCCCGCGCTCGGCTACGACAGGAATTCCGGCCCCACTCAACGCTTCCATGTCTCGGTGGATTGTTCGTTCTGAAACTTCGAGACGTTCGGCCAGGTCCCGCGAGGTTAACTGGTGATGAACCTGCAAAAGCAAGACGATTGAGAGCAACCGATCAGCGCGCATATGAATGGTCCTCAGTCGGATGATTCTATCTCACAAACATGACAAAGGATGTCATGTATAGAGGCGTAATCTTCTCAGCAGACTCAGCGGAAGGAAAAAGGGCAGCTATGCGAAAAGTCACTTTTGGAGGCGCTAACAGCCTCGATAACTTTATCGCACGAAAAGACGATAGCGTTGACTGGCTACTATGGAGCAAGGAGGTCAACGCAATCATGAAGAACTTCTGGAAGACCATCGATACCGTCCTGATGGGCCGTCGAACTTACGAGGTCGCCTCATCTGACGGATACCCCGGCGTCAAGAACTATGTGTTTTCTCGCACCATCAAGAAGAGTTCAAGCAAGCGAGTC
This sequence comes from Acidobacteriota bacterium, assembly GCA_046725195.1. GTDB lineage: Bacteria > Acidobacteriota > Blastocatellia > Pyrinomonadales > Pyrinomonadaceae > PSRF01. The sequence goes on from JBKOYD010000149.1 coordinate 22,798, forward strand.
GAAATTGTTTCCGAAGACGCAGCAGAGTTCGTACGCAGACTCAAGCGGGAAGAAGGCAAAGACATCTGTGTGATGGGTGGTGGTGTTCTCGCTAAGTCGCTCTTTGAGGCAGACTTAATCGACGAAATAGGATTCAATGTCCATCCAATTCTGCTTGGGTCAGGCATACCGCTCTTTTATGAGATGAAGCAACAAATTAACCTCGAGTTGCTGGAGTGCAAACAACTACAGAATGGATGTGTGGTTTTGTCGTATCGTGTGAAGCATTGATCATTGGCGATTGTTTACTACATCGATTCAAATGAGGACCGTCCTATGACCCAACGCAAAATCATCGTGTATATCGCGACCAGCGCCGATGGCTACATAGCACGAGCAGATGGAAGTGTCGACTGGCTGAACCGACCACGGACCGCAGGGGATTATGGTATGGGCGAGTTCTTTAAGTCGATCGACACCGTACTGTGGGGCCGCAAAACTTACGACATGGCTTTCGGCTTTAAAAAGAAAGGCAGGGGTCCTGGTTACGGATCGAAGATCAAGAACTTTGTCTTTACCCACACAACTCCAGCGGCTGCCTATCGCGGCTTTGAGTTCGTCAATGAATCAGTAAAGGATTTCGCCAGACGCCTGAGAGAAATACCTGGCAAAGACATTTGGATGATGGGTGGCGGCGGCATCATCGGGTCGTTCCTTGATGCCGGCGAGCTGGATGAATTTATCATTCACGTCATCCCCACATTTATTGGCGAAGGCATTCCGCTCATCGCACAGCACCAACTCAATGTGCAATTGCAATTGGTATCGACCCGTGCTTATCCCGATGGTGTCGTGAAGATGCACTATGCAGTCGAAAGAGAATCTAAACCATCAACGGCGCCTCGCAGGCGTGGGAGAAAAGCACCTCACAGCAATAGGACAGTTGGGAAGGGGGCAAGTATTACTAACACCTCACAGAAATAAGACAGTTGGGAAGGGGGCAAGCGGAAAATAGAACACCTCACGCCCTGATACCGAGCGCGCCCCCGCTGGTTCAGATCAAGCTTGTTACGCCTCCTCAAAATTCGAACAGCTGCTTGTATTCCTCTATCTTGTCTGATGTGGATCGGCGGGGGCGCGCTCCGTGACTCTTTGGTGAGATCCTTTTGATTGCCGCTTGCCCCCTTCCTAACTGTCCTATTCTTGTGAGGTACTTGATGGTGCCGCTTGCCCCCCTTCCCAATTGTCCTGTTTGCTGAGGTCCCGCGATTTTGACAACGTCTTCGATTAACTGGGTCGCTCAAAACATTCGCCGCAGCGGCGTTCCCAAAGGCTGTAGCGCAGTATCATATGCCCTTCGGGACAAACACTTCTGCGGCGAAAACGAGACCTGTCCTCGTAGAAAGCTGGAAGCACAAAAGTCAAAGCTCGCTATTTCGTCAGCACTTCCCTAAAAAACTCTACGGCACGCGGATCACCCGACTCACCAAGTGAACGAATCGCTTGTTTTCGCACAAGCTGATTTGGGTGCGTACGCGCAATCTTGATTAATAGCGGCACTGATTCTTCGGAGCGTCTTTCGCTGATCGCCCTTACGGCCTGTACCTGAACCTCGGTATTCGCATCAGTACTTTGCGCAGTTGTGCTGAGAAACTCGAAGCTGCGTTTGCCCGCCCGCTCACCGAGGAGACGAATCGCCTGACGGCGCAAGTCAACCGAATCGCTGCCTCGCGCTACCTCAAACAACTTGGCTTCAACTCGAGTACTCTTAATCTCAGAGAGCGACTGCAGGGCGGCCCGCTTCACATCCGTCACTTGTTCTGAATCAAATAACTTTATCAAGTCGTCAACTGCCGCTTCACCTCGTTCACTCAGCACGCGAATCGCCTGCCTACGCAACTCAGTATTCGGTTCGTTGCGCGCGATTTCGAGTATGCGACTTTGTCCTCTTGGCATTTTGGTTTCTGCAATAGATCGCAAAGCGGCTTTTTTGACCTCGATGTTTGTCTCGTTCGAAAAAATCTTCAATAACTCATCCACGGAGTCGTCCCGGTGAAAATGGCCAAGCTGCCGCACAGCAGTCCGCCGCGATTCCCAATCCGGATCGTTCTTCGACACGCCAACCAGAAATGTAAACGCCTGCTGCTCCTCGTCGCTACTCCCTGCTGCTGAAATAACACCGCGCCGAACTTCGACATCTTTTACTCCGTCATAAAGGCTTTGGAGCGTCGCCATCGTACCGCGGTCATGGCTTTGCCCAATTGCATATGCCGCTGCCCGACGCAGTTTCTTCTCTTCTGCATCATTCCGTACCAGACCGGCAAGAAAAGCCTGTTCACCGCCAACCTGCCCAAGCCAATAAACAGATGAAGACCTAATACGCTGATTGGGCGACGTATTCACAAAAGTCCTCAACATGCCACCCACTCGCGAGTCGTCGTGAAGTGCGATTGCCAGCACAGCTCTCTCACTCAACATATCGAGTGGAGCTGCGGCAGCGAGAGCACGGAGATAGTTGAGGCTCTCCTCGTTGTTTGCACGGCCCATCCAGTAAACAGGATAACCACTGTATTCACGTTTGCGTTCGAGGTTATAGACCTCCATGCGAGTAATCTGGTTGACAGAGGGATCGCGCAAGAGAAATACGGCCAGGTTGCGAGTTTCGACTGTCATTCCATTGACAGTGGTTTCGATTAGCACTGAAACATCACCAATCGTATTTATTGAGCCGTTGAACTCTCTAATAGCAGGATCAACTGCAACTCCCGAACGAACGTCGAACGCATAGGCAGACCAATAGGGCGTTTGCCGCGCCCTTCCTTTCGCTTGTGCTGCTTCCAATTTGCTCATCAGATCTGCGCCCTCGACCGCCGTGAAACTTTGCACGGTGGTGGCTGTCGATTGAGTCTGTAAATCGTCGGCGGCAGCTGTCACAGCAGCAACAATTGGGACACGGGCGCCAACACAGGCGATACAAACAATAGTCAGACCTGGAAGCAAATGGAAAAGCGAGACTGCGAAATTGCGAGATCTAAAATAGTTAGAAATCGAGCTTGATTGTCGCATGCTGTTCTGTCTCCGATGCGGAATTGCTGAATTGCAAATTGCGAAATTGCGCGAATTGCGGAATGAAAGTTTACCAACCTGGCGATGACAAATTTCGCAATCCCGCAATTTCGCAATTCCCAATTCTTCCCCTCCCCATGGCCGCGGCGTGACAGTCAGCTACGTGATGAGCGTTGGAGTACTCACCGCCACGCCGCGGAGCGCATGGAGGTCGCGTTACTTCAAGAGGTCTTCAAGAAACTTGAGTGCTTCGGGATCCTTGCTTTCGCCAAGGTACCTGACCGCAGTCTTGCGCAACTCGACGGAGGGATCATTGCGCGCAATTGTCATCAGTTTGCGCACGGCGCTTTTCTGTTTCGAGTCGCCGAATGCTCGCAGCAAGGCGCCTCTGACTTGCTGGTTCTGTTCACCGTCATACATAGCAACAAGTTGATCCACAGTTTGCTCGTCGTCCTTCCTACCGAGCTGGCGAATCGCGTACGACTTCAACTCGATCGGATCGCTCCCGCGGGCAATCTCGAAAAGTTTCGCGCGAGCACGCGGGTCGTTGTTGTCAGCAAACGCACGGAGCAAACCCTGCTTTATCTGTAGGTTTTGCTCCGAACTGTACAGTTGCAACAGGTCGTCAATTGCAATTCGGCCACGGTCACCAAGTCGACGGATCGCCTCAATGCGGAGTTCCGGGGTATCACCCTGTCGTGCTATCTCCAGAATTTTGGCGCGCGCGCGCGGTTCTTCCCGGTTGGAAAGCGCTCGCAGGATCTGTAGGCGAATTTCCGGCGTTTTGTCAGCGTCAAAAATTCGAATCAACTCATCCAGCGAGGCGGTGTCCTTCAGGTCACCCAAATAACGAATAGCGATTTGACGCATGGGTGGATCGTCGCTGCTGCGAGCAATCTCCAACACCTTCGCAGAACCACGCGGGGTTCGGCTTTCGACCAGCGCCCGCAGTATCTGCGCTCTGATTTCTTTGGTCCGATCGGCGTCGTATAGCCTGATGAGTTCTTCTGTGACTTGTTCGTTGTGTTGGTCACCCAAACGCTTAATAGCGGTAAGTCGAAGCTTTAGATCGGTGTTGTTACGCGCGATATCAAGCAAAATAGGTACTACTCGTGCGCCGCCGTGCGAACCGAGCAACGAAACCGCAGCGGATTGAAAACCGGGACATTGAGCTGTGTTTGCCTTCAGCGATTCGGTAACTATACCGATCGCACGTTCTTGATCTGCCTGAAACAGACTTTGCAACGCCAGTATCTTGATTTCACAGTTATCCCGATTAAAGGCCTGGTCCACTTCGAGCTTCCGCCCAAGCACAACCAGTAAAGCGTCCGCCTCGCGGCGCCAACTCGAGTTTGGAAACTTATTAATCAGCGTGACTAAAGGTAGGGTTGCTTCGTCCTTCCGACCTTGCTTCTGCAGGGCATATCCATACCAGTACAGTGCGGCGTCGAGGTCCTTATCTTTAGGATAGCCTTTGATGAACTCGCTAAATTTCTCAGCAGCTCTTTGCCAATTCTGGGCCTCGATTAGATCACGGCCCTCGCGAAAGATTTGCATGGCAGCGGTGTTGGCCCTGGTTGATTGCACGAAGCGATTCAGCTTTGCAATATCCTGGTCGTAGCCGTACGCGCTTCGTGTATGAATCACAATGGCAGTTGCCACACCCATAAAGGCCAATAGCGCGAGCCCTAACCGTATTTGTTTTCGATAGGTAACTAAGTGCTTCATATGGTTATTGTCGTTGTCCTTCATCTATTTGATTGCTTCTACGGTCGGTTCACAGCACAGACACAGAGAACCCGAGAGCAAGCGCAGAAGATCGAGCGGTGATCAAAACGCACCAAGCATCTCCATGTTCCCTGTGCCTCTGGGGTGAAAACATTGCCGATTGCCGATTTCCAATTGTCGATTGGAAATCCACGTATTGATTCCTGCAACCTTGAAAGAACTGATTAGTCCAGGGCTCGAGCGAGTGCAGTGGAATTCACCTGCAACAACGCCACGATGTTTTTGCGCTCAACGCGCTCTTTGATAACGCGTACATCGTCCTCATTGGGTTGATCTGGCAGGTTGGCGATGTCGATTAAAATCGGTTCCAAATTCTCGAGCAGCGTTGCCACTTGGACATCACCTGCAGCGTCCGCTTCGCGACGGAGCATCATGTTCTGGTATACGAGCTTCTGCGCACGTTTTCGCTCGTAACCAACTTCCGTCGCCATCCCAGGTTCATTCAGGCGAACGTTTCTGAACGCTCGCAACAACAGTTCTGATTTTTCAAAATGCATTGCTGTCATGGTTTCAGCATCTGCGGAACGAACTCGTTCAGGAATCTTCGCGAACTGCTCGCCCGGTTTTGGCTCTCGCACCTGTGTAGGTGCCGGTCGTTTCCGAACCGGATTTGACGGCGCGGGCGCTGGCGACTTTGATTCGTTGCCGTCTTTGTTCCCCGATGGCTGAACCACTTCGGGTTTCTGTTTTGTCTCCGTTGCTTTTGATTCGTCTTTCTTGTCGAGCGACGCAGATGGGACGGGACTCGGATTGGCCGCAACCATATTTTCGGCTGTCGAGTTCTGACGAGTCGATTTCGGATAAAGCAACAGGCCAATGAGTGCCCCGACTACGACCAGGGTTGCGAAAGCGGCGACGGCAGGGCTGAACCTCCACTTGATCTGACCTCTCGGAGCTGGCGATACAAGCCCTGATCGTGAATTTTCATTCAACCGGGAAGATAGGAGCTTTGCGAGCGCTGGTCTGGGAGCAGCGGGTTGCCACGAACTCTCGAAACCACCGATCTGACTACGCAAATTGAGGAAGTCAGAACGTACCTGCTGGCACTCGACACAGTTGATCAAGTGACGCTCCACCTCGCGTGCTTCCGCCTGCGATAGTTCTCCATCAATCAGTGGGGAAATCTTGTCTGTGCAGTAACAACTCATAATCTGACCTGGGTCGTTTCTATCTAGTTCGCACCTGCTTCGAAAGCCCTCGCTCGTTTGGTCCATCGTTCTCGTAACGAAGTACGTGCGCGGAAAATGTCGACCTTCACTTTGCTCTCTGAGATATTCAGCACCTCACCAATCTCTCGGTAACTCAACTGCTCCTGCTCACGCAGTAGTAAAGCGGTTCGTTGGTCCTCTGGCAGCGTCTGCAACATTTCGAGTACTAACTCCTTGCGTTCCTGTGTCTCGTACTCCTGTTCCGGGTTGCGTGTTCGAGGACTCATCACTTCTACGACACGGTCGAAGAGCCTGTAACGCGTATGCGACTTTCGAAATTCATTGATTGCCAGGTTGCGTGCCACCCGGTAGAGCCAAAAGCGCGCTTCGTCGACCGGCAATGTTCCCCACGCCGTTCGATGTAGTTGCAGGAAACTCTCCTGTGCCAGATCCTGCGCCAGCGCGGCGCGGCCTCCCAACAAACACTCGAGAAAGCGGCATAGGCTCGGATAGAAGTCCTGGAACAGCATGGTGAACTCTTCGTCTTCGCTCGCCATAAGCTGCGCTACGTCTTCTAAAACACCTGGGTTCGACAAAAGTTACAAGAAAACCGACAGTTTTAAGGGTCGAAGACCCGTGGCGATGCCGGGATCGCCGGAAAGACTGGATAAATAGAGGGTTAGGCTTGCTCTGGAATCAATGGGAATTGCAAAGTTTCAAGTCTGGAAGGGTGGCCCACCCGCGATAGTGGGTCGATACATTCAGCTCCGCTACAGGGAACCTGGGATTAGAGGCGCCTCACAGAAATAGGACACTTGGTGCAAGCATTATAGGAACCTCACAGAAACTGGACAGTCGGGAAGGGGGCAAGCGGAAAATAAAGTCACCTCCCTCTACTGGTACCGAGCGCGCCCCCGCTGGTTCAGATCAAGCTTCTTACGCTCCTCAAAATTCGAACAGCTGCTTGTATTCCTCTATCTTGTCTTATGTGGATCGGCGGGGGCGCGCTCGGTGACTCTTTGGTGAGATCCTTTGATTGCCGCTTGCCCCCTTCCTGACTGTCCTATTCTTGTGAGCTACTTGATGGTGCCGCTTGCCCCCTTCCTGACTGTCCTATTCTTGTGAGGTACTTGATGGTGCCGCTTGCTAGCATCCTGAAACTCTCACACATTATTCAGTATCGACAATGCAGTGCCCGAAAAAATCTGTCGCTTCTCTTCCTTACTGATCTCCAACCCTTCAATCGAACTCACGGCCCGATCGATTGAACCAAGCAGGTGAGGATAGTCGCTGCCCATCACCATGTGATCGGCGCCGACCATATTCCGAACCATACTTAGTGCGTGCTGACTAAAGGAAACGGTGTCGTAATACAGTCGCTTCAGATACACGCTCGGCAGTTTGTCGATCTTGGCACGGCAATCTGCAAAGTCGCGAAATCCGTTATCCATGCGTTCCATCAAATACGGAGTTGCACCGCCAAGATGACCAATGATCCAACGAATGTCCGGCAACTCTTCAAACATGCCGTCGTAGCACATCCGGGCTACTGCGAGAGTTGTATCAAACGGGAAACCAATGATAGGGCCCAGGACATAATCGCGAAATGGATCCGAATTTGCCGGCAGCATTGGATGTAGAAATATGCAAAGCCGCATCCGATTTGCTTCCTCGAAGAACGGTCGGTACTGAGGCGAAGTTAACGCCTTGCCACGGATGTTGCTCAGCAGGATGACTCCATTTAGTTTAAGTTCGTCGATCGCGCGATGGAGTTCGGTGAGAGCAGCGTCCGGGGCATCCATTGGAATTGAAGCAAAGCCTTTAAAACGGTTCGGGCGCCCGGAGATGAGTTCCGCATAAGAGTCATTCATCATAGCGGCGACTTCCGGTTGACTTTTTGCGTCGGCAAAAAAGACATTCGGCGTCGAAAGCGAAACAACTTCAACGTCGATACCTATGCGGTCCATGTCTTCGATCCTTTTGCTGACGTCAGTCATCGCCGGTGTGATTCCAAAGAAGCGCGCGCCACGATAGGTGATGATGGTCTGGCCGGTCGAACTCTTATCAAAAGAGAATTCCGAGGGAACGTCACGAATCTTTTGGAAGAATTCCTGAGTGTAGAAGTGCGTGTGCAAGTCGAATTTCGGTCCCACCATTTTATTCATCTATCAAGAACCTCTCTAGAATATGACATTGGGAAGGGGGCAAGCGGACCATAGAGGGATCTCACCATTCAAATTCTGAGCGCGCCCCCGCGATTTCCCTATACCAGACATCAATCGAGGTGGACCATTTCAATGAGGGCGTGGTAGCGGATCAAGCGGGGCGCGCTCAGAATTTTGTATTGCGAGATCATTGATGTACCGCTTGCCCCCTTCCCAACTGTCCTATTTTAGTGAGGTTCTTGATATTGCCCCTCGCCCCTTCCCCAACTGTCCTATTCTGATGAGATCCCTCTATGGTCTGTTTGTCCCTTTTTCACCTTGTCCCTTTTTTGCTGACGTAGCTATTTTTCTCGGAGGTACTGGCTGAGGCTCTCAGCTTGAACGAACTTTCCTCTGAAGGTGTACACGTCGTCGAGTTTCCAGGAGCCTTCTTCAAACATGAAAATGAACGAACTCGTTCTTTCATCACCCGGATAATTAGTCCCTGGCCCCCATTGATAGAGCACGTCAAGGATTGCGCGCTTACCGTAACGTCTCGACGTTACGATGGAATAGGTTGACGGATAGTCCCAGGAACCAATGAAGGTTCCATTGCCAGGAAAATCCGGGTCGTCAGGCCGATCTTTGAAGGCGCTTACTTTTTGCATTAATGCTTTTCGCAATTCCTCCGTCAACCATCGCTTCTGAGCCTGCTCGTCACGAACGATTCCAGGGTCACTCCGCTGAAGATAGCTAAAAAACTCGCGAAAGGATTGCAAGCATTCTTTGGGTGCGGCGGCTACAGTAGAAGTGGCGCGCTTCACTTCCTTTATTGACGTCGGGGTTGTGCTTCGTGGCGAAGTGTTCTGCGAGAAAACGACTTGCAGGAACGAGAGTGGGACAGCAAGGACCGCAAGAGAGATGGTCAGGGATTTTGTTTTCATATGAATTTTTCCGCGCGGGTGTCCGATACACCTCAGGTTGTAAGAGACCTCTTTAGCTTGAAAGCCACGTGTCCGGAATTGGAAACGTTCTAAAAGCGTATCGACGTCGCCATAAACTCGCCAATCTCTGCCTGGATGAACGATTCCACCCCTTCGCGACCCGTGAGCTTAAGCCAAGCCGAGCCGCCTTCCGGTTCAATCTCGATCATGAAACCGAAGAATGGGCAGCATAATTTCTCAAGCCTAATAAACTCAACGAGTTTTTGTAGTAAATCCGGCGTCTCGCTGAAGCGAAAACTATAGCCGTCAGGATTTCCCGAATCTCATTCACGCGCCTAAAGAGGAATTTAGCCGTAGCAGTGTGGGCTTCCCGTTTGCCGGGTTCAATTGCTTCCATCACGCACGCAAAAGGAGACGTTTGATTGTGCTTTGACACTTCGTTCATAGATGGAAGATAGTCAAGTGAGGGCTAATCTTATAAACGCCTGCCTCAGAACGGCAACCTAATCGTAACAATCTGCGCGAACACCTCGATGTTATAGTGTCGAGCAGTTGGCATTGTCTTCTTTTTCCCCGACCGAGGGGGCAGCGGCACCGGCGCGCAGGTCCCACCCACCCCTTTTAATCAATTTTTGTCTCAAAATTTCAGAAGGCGAGGGGAGTAGCGGTGAGTACTCAAGCGGTTTTGAGTGATGAACGCGTTCAGCGTACAAACATAAACGGCCACCGAACGAACATCAATAAAGACAATTGGCTTGGTTTCGTCGGAGATGTAGTTAACTTTACGGGCGAAGTCCAATTTAAATCGATGCTGCGTATTGACGGCCACTTCTCGGGAAATGTTACTTCTTCCGATGGCACTCTGATTGTCAGCACTGGTGCACAAGTCACAAAAGCCGTTATCAAAGTCGCCGTAGCCAAAATAAACGGGACTGTCGAGGGTGACATTCACGCCAGCAAAGAACTCGTACTCGGCCGCACTGCTAACGTTAAGGGGATGGTTGCAGCTCCCGCTTTGATTGTCGAGGAAGGCGCGCAGCTCAATGGCAGCTGCCGAAGAATCTGAGGTGCGGAATACTCACAACAATCGAGCCTTCTGATCCTCTTCCTTTTTTCACACCTTAAAGACCGTGAAATTCTAACCCTTCAAGAGATGCCCTAAGCGAGCTGTTGATGCTATGCGTGGTTCTCAACGCTGGGTCGGCGGCCCCATGCTTGAACAACTCGAGGCGTGCCGGCGATAGTTCCAGGGTCTTCGGCGTAGTGGTATAACTCCTTTACCAAATCCTCGACCTCTTCACGAGTCGCTAGCATCTCATGCACCACGGTCTCGGCAATATTCTCCATTGTAAGTGGGTTGAGCAGTTTTACTTCGCCTTCCAGCCCGACAGGCTGAACCACTGCCACATCAATATTGACGAACCCACTTTTCTTCAACAGCAGAGGCACGCGTGGTCCAATGTCCGGATCGCCGCCCCGTTTTCTCACTGCCATGCAATACAGTTCATGGTAGCGACGGAACGCGCGAGACTCGGGATATACGAAGTAACCGCTGAAGTCGATATCCTCCACAATCAGTAAACCGCCCGGCTTCAGATGATGGAAGAAGCTCTGAACAGCGCTAGCCGGATCGCTCAAGTGGGTAAGTAGGAAACGCGAATATACAACATCAAACTCGGACGATGCGGGACAGTCGCGAATATCGATCTTACGGAATTCGACGTTCGGCACGCGGAGTTTCTCGGCTTCATCACGGGCCAGATCGATTTTCGCGGCATCAATATCCGCTCCAACCGCCCTTCCATTTGGAGCGACCCGCCTCGCCAACTCGATCGTGACATCTCCACTTCCACATCCAAAATCCAGACACATCATTCCATCGCTAATGCCAACGCGATCGAAGACCGACGTTGTACTCTTGTGCATTACACGGGATAGGATTTTGAGGCGTTCGTGACCTTCGATGCCTCCACGAATTACATAATGTTTCAAGTCACCCATTTGGGGTCTCCTGGTTTGTCCGTCGTCCGTGTTTGATAACCAGGTCCACGTTCAGTAGCAGGTCGATATACCTCGGCAATAACATCCGAGTACTTCCCAACACTCACCGTTCCAACTTGATCCGAAACTCGCATCACAACTGACGGCCCGTATGTAGCAGCGCGGATCGCGATCATCGGCTTGTCCCAAATTCCAGATCCAAGTTTTCACTTCGAGAACCGTCGAACAATGAGGGAAATCGGAAGCCCGATGCAAAACATAAGGATCAGCAACCCGATTATGTGTGACGAAAGCGGCTGACCCACACGACGAGGAACAGCCGAGAGAGGCAACACGATGAAATTCATGAACACGTACACCGGGATGCCATAAAGTATGCCCCAGACGACCGGGTGCTCAATCAAGAACTTCAGTTTCCGACTCGCGAAATAAAAGACGGCGGTCGCGCCTGTAGCGATCACGTAGTGCAATACCAGTCCAAGCGCCGCAACCTTAGCACCGCCGCTTAAGGCACTTGGCCCAAGTAGTCCGCTGGCGATAAATCGCATTACGCGAGCGGGAGTCACGCCGGCTCTCAACCATGCACTAATACAAGCAGCCGTCATATCGAGTGTTCCCGCGATTAAACCGCCCAACAGGATGGGTTGATAGGCTTTGGGGCCCGACCTTGAAAACGTTTCAGAAGTTGCGTTCATTGTTGCGCTCATAAAAGACCCTCAGCATTCATGAAGTGACAACGTGGGGAGGTTTCAGAAAAGTGGACACCAGGGTGTGCGTACGGCAACGTTGGACTAGTCGCGTACTACAAGCACCAATCCCAGGATACAAAAGACGACTCCGATTATGTTTCTTAACGATAACTGTTCTTTGAAGACCAGAATGCCTATCGGAATCAGCAGCGTGGTCGCAGCGACATTCGTCGCCACGGCGGCGACGCTTATTCTCCAGCCTGTCCTGTACGCCAGCATAAACCCCACCTCGATCGCTGCGGCGCCCACGCCCATCACAAATACTGCCCAGTTGGATGCTTTCAGCGAGCTGACTAAGGATCTATTGCCTGAATAACTGAAGGCGAAGGCGGCACAAACAATAATGCCAACCATGTAGGCGATCATAGTTGCATGAAACGGATTCATATCCTTCGCAATGGATTTTTGCGAAAGATGATAAAACAGCATTCCGCCGACAGTTAAAACAAAGGGAACATAGAAAAGTCGCATTGGTTCTCGTGTATGCCTCAAGGGACTTCCAGCGCAATCAAGGAACCGAGAGTATGAGTCGACTCCAATTAATACGAGGCATTGTTTTACCTCCTTCCGTATGTGAAAGTGTGAGGCGAATTATCCGCCGGATTCTGCGCGCGAGCAATGGTCCAGTGAACCAGACTGATTATGCGGCTATAACTTGTTGACGCTTACAAAATAGAGATCTGTCGCGACCTCAAACTCATCTTTCGGAACAGCGGTCTTCAATGTCTGCCACTCGGTCGTCGGGTAAATGATCTGCCAGTTACTCCTGGATCCGACCCGTACGGGCATTGCAAATCCTTGTTCATCGACCTGCCAGCGGTAAGCAACCTGTCCCTCCGAAAATTTTAACTGCAACACAGGCAGCGCGGTGTGCCGCAAGTACTGATTGAAGATCGGAGTTAGGTTTCTGCCGGTGCGCCGGTTGAAGTAGTCCACCACATCCTCGGTCATTATGTTTTGATACTTGAAGTGCTGATAGAAATCACGCAGCAGTATCCACCAACGCTTGTCGTCGTCAACAATGCTACGAAGCGTATTAATAAAGAGCGCGCCCTTGAAGTACATGTCTTGCGGCGGTTCGGCATTGACGCCTCGAGCCGGAATAATCGGTTGACGATTGCGGACTTTCGACTTGTAACCGTTGGTGTACTTTAGACCATCGGCCTTCCCAAACATGTATTCAACATAGAGACATTCAAGATAGGTAGTCCAGCCCTCATGGATCCACATGTCAGAAGTGTCAGCCGCCGAGACACTATTGCCAAACCACTCGTGCCCACTTTCATGAATAATGATGAAGTCGAAACGGGGGCTGATACCAACGCCCGTCCAATCGCGTTCCAGATAGCCATTTGCGAAATGGTTGCCGTAAGTAACAGCGCTCTGGTGCTCCATACCGGAATAAGGCACTTCGATCAGCTTGTAACCATCTCTCTTGAATGGATACTCGCCGAAATAATGCTGAAACGCCTTGAGCATGCCTGTAGCCTGGGCAAACTGCTTCTTTGCCTTGTCCAGATTTTCCGGCAACGCGTAAAAGTCGAGCGTGAGGTCATTCAGCTTGTCGGAGAAGTGAACGTAGTTGCCTATGTTGAGCGAGACGTTGTAGTTATTGATTGGATAGTGCACGAGCCAGTCCCAACGCGTGTAGCCGTCTCCCAGATCCGTCTTGCCTAGAAACCTCCCGTTGGAAACGTCAACCAGATTGTTCGGGACGGAGACGCTAATCTTCATCGAGTCCACTTCATCGCGCCATTGATCCTTGTTGGGCCACCATATACTCGCGCCTTCGCCCTCGCATGCGGTGTTAATCCAGTGCCGGCCGTAAGGATCCTTCTTGAACGCGATGCCACCAAAACGTCCCGTTTCAAGAGGATTACCGGAATAGTAGAAGTCAATCTCATAAACACGACCTGCTCTTAGTGTTTCCGGAAAATCGACGAACACCGCTCCAGAATCGCGTTGGTAATTGAGCTGGCGCGGCGACTTGTGGCTTTGGTCTTCGGTCTTTGTCACCTGCTCGCCGGTACCTGACATCCGCATCAAAATCTTATCCACCTTCAGCGCTTCATGCAGGTCGAGTTGGATGCGATTGTCATCCTTCAGCATCCTAAACCGTATCGTGGTCTTCCCACTTAGAAACTTCTTCTCTGGATCGACACGCACGTCGAGGTGGTAGTAAAGCAAGTCGTTGTTCGCTCGATACCTCCCGTATTCACCACGCAGGACGTTGGCACGACTTGGAGCCGGTGAGGGTGAAGGTTGCGGTGATGCGCTAAACGATCGCAGCTGCGCGTAACCTGATTGCGGCGTTTGCCAGGTTAGCGCTGCTGCTACGACCGCAAACAGCAAGACGGCACTGATTGCAAACCTACGGCAAGTTGAGACGGAATAGTTCATGGTTAACGTTTTCAAGACTGAGCTTGAGTAGTTGTAAAACGCGAGCGGAGCATCAAGTGCCTCTCGAGGATAAAGCAGTTGGGAAGGGGGCAAGCGGTGATATCAAGTTTCTTTCCACCTTGATCCCGAGCGCGCCCCCGCTGGATCCGAGACCTCGTCCTCAGGAAATTAAGTGGCCTGACGGCTGCGGGGGCGCGCTCGAACTATGTGAAGTGAGATCCTCTAATTCGCCGCTTGCCCCCTTCCTGACTTGTCCTGTCCTCGAGAGGCACTTGATTAAGGTGCAAGCCATAAAGCGACGTTGCGGACGTAAGTCTTCACATCGTCGAGCCGCTCCGGGTTCTTCCTGATGCCGTCACCGGGAGGCTCAATCAAAAAGCTCGGGCAACCCATTGAAATGTCCCAGTTGTAATCAACAAAGTGATGAAAGCTCGACTCTGCGACCGCGCGACCGAGCCGGTTACCGTGTCGATCGTCCACGCTGTCGAACGCGACTATGAGGTTGAAGCGGCGTTCGGTTGTCTGACTAACGCCTGTGGCGACGACCCGTGCGTGCCTTTCATCTTCAGGCACACCAACCGCACCTTCGTGCGGGTGAGCCGGAAAGTACTCAATGACGGAGTTGTCTGCGCGGCGCATCAGCTGATGCACAGGCTCGAGTGGCGTTATCAATTGATAGTCGCCGTTGCTACCTGAATGATAGTTGGGCCAGGAAATGTCTGGATTGGCCTGATCGTCGCGTGAGCGTCTCGATGAGTCAGGTTCAGGATGTTTGGAGTGAAAGAAGTGTGCGCGGCCAATACCTCCAAGGGTGCAAAGCGACGAACCAAGATCTTGATGATCTCGCGTCGCCATAATGCCGCCACCTCTTTGTCTGAAGCGGGTGATGCCCTGACAGTCTGTCACGCTTAATCCGTCGCCAATGTCGACGGCAAAGAGCCAGAGTTCGTCGAAGTCGCTGGTGTCGAGACGGCTCAGGACCTCGTCGTCACCTTTATCATTTACTTCACGGTCGCGTGCTGTCACCTCGCAGAGTACATTGCCTTCTTCGTCTTTGAGTGAGGCCAGATGCTGGTGAAGAAGAGAGAACCTGCCGACGTGCCAGTCGTCTTCAGTGTTAGGAATTGTCGTTTGCAGCAAAATGCGAATCGGTTTTTTCATGGAGCCCTGTAACCTTCGTAACCTTTACCTGCAGTTTTGTTACAGCTTAACTCCAAATCTAGTTAACAGTGAAAACTCGAACAGCATTTGAGGCTTGAGAGGACCCGCCTTTCTGGTCGTGCGAAAACTCTTAGGTTCTTGTTCGCACTCTGCCACCCCCGGCAAATTCAGCTCTTGAAAAAACCCGAATAGTGGTCTGAGGTCCTTATAATGCCAGCAATAGGACAGTTGGGACGGGGGCAAGCGGAAAATAAGACACCTCCCTCTACTGGTACCGAGCGCGCCCCCGCTGGTTCAGTTCAAGACTCTTACATCTCCTCAAAAATTTTCACAGGTGTTCACCTCATCTTCCGAAAAAACCAGGGTCCATGAGATACCAGTTAATCAATCCGGCCACCAACCCGATTCCGAACACTAACAGTCCGAGGATCTTTTCTTTACCACTCGTAGGCCTTCCACCATGTTGAGGAAATAGCAGGAGATAGATTCCGCCTATCACGCCGACAGGCGCAAACGCAGCCAGCTTCAAGGAGTAATGTCCGTCCTGCAGGAGTTGATGCCAGTTGAAGTAGATTAGACCAATGCAGACGAGAATCAACACTAAGGCAAAGATGCGCGCTTTTAGGTATTGCATATCCAGGCTCCTTATGTGAGGGGAAATGTATCGACCGCTAAAAACGATAGGTGGATTATAGGGCCACATTGCGCGATTCGGAATCGCCAACATCGCGGCTTTGGCTCCAGAGTCGAAATACACCAAGTAAGGAAGGGCAGGAGGGCGTCAGCAAATATGAAAGTTGTGAAGCGAGCAAGCATTACTAGCACCTCACAGAAATTGGACACTTGGGAAGGGGGCAAGCGGAAAATAAGACACTCCCTCTACTGGTACCGAGCGCGCCCCAGCTGGTTCGGTTCAAGCCCCTTACATCTCCTCAAAAATTGGAACAGCTACTTGGATCCCTTCATCTTGTCTGATGTGGATCGGCCGGGGCGCGCTCAGTGACTTCTTTGGTGAGATCCTTTTAATTCCGCTTGCACCCTTCCAAACTGTCCTATTTCTGTGAGGTGCTTGTAACGCTTGATCCCTTCACAACTTTCATTCCTCATACAATCCAATTTCTTTACGGCCGAAAACACGGAACTTCTGAGCCGGCTGTGTGTCTAATTTAGCGTGCTCATATTTTGCCCCAGATCAATGTTTGGCGACTTCAGCGAATCGACCTTCTTTAGTGATACGGTTACTCTTCTTCAGGTGATTGTTCCTGCTGCCATTTGTTTTACTCTTTGGAGGTTGTTTGTAACAAACAGGTACGGTCCACGAGGGGACGTCGTAGTTCTAGGGCTTGATGACAGTCATTCCGTATATTCAGAATTGGATCACCCACAGATTTCACGATGGTGGCTCCCACTATATTGTTTCACGGGGCTTCTGACGTTCAGCCTGGGACTGCTGGCCTTTGAATTCTGGCAGTTTCTTCAAACACTAATGATAAGGTTGCTCGAATAGAAGCCACGCAGAGAGTGAGTGAGAAAACTTACGGACCGGACTGAAGATTAACGACCAAGACACTAAGGCACGAAGAAGAGAATTTTTCGGAATGCTCGGCAATCTCTTTTATGTGATTTTAGTGTCTTGGTGTCTTAGTCGTGCACTCTTCGTAAGTTGCTCATGATGAGAGAGTCAACCCGCATTCGTTGCTTGAGCGGGACGAAAGCGCTCGGCTGATCTTGCGCGAGCCTTCAAAGTTTCAACTTCGCGGTCTCTCGGGCGAGCCGTGGTAACCAGCGAGCTCAGAAGCTCCTGCGCTACCTTAGCGACTTGATCGACGGCATGATTGAAGGCCTGTTCGTTTGCCTTCGAAGGCCTATTGAAACCGCTGAGCTTCCGCACAAACTGGAGAGACGACGCGCGGATTTCTTCGTCAGTTGCAGGCGGTTTGAAGTTGTGAAGGGTCTTGATATTTCTGCACATAAAATCTATTCACCGTAAGAAAGTTCTACTCAAGCACACTCAAAGATACATTGAACTAACAGACTTTGGTAGCCGGGAGTGATTGTGTCGAAAGGGCTGTGATTACGGAGAATATTTTATGTTCGGCAATGCGCAACGTGGCCACAACGTGAACGCACCACAGCGTACAAAGATCGCTCAGTCCTCCCAGATCGATGCCCTCTTTTTCTGACATCATTGAGAGCTCCAGTCTCTCTCTCCATCAACAGCGACAACTCTGGTCAGTTCCCTCCTCTTGATAGAGGTGGCGGCGGTTCAAACCCCAGCTTGTCAGCATCCGCGAAGTTTACCTTGATTGGTGTCGCTCGACCGAAGATGTCGACGGTAACTTTCAGCAAGCGCTTAGCCTGGTTGATCCCTTCCACCCTGCCGGTAAAGGCGGAAAAAGGGCCTGCTTTAATGCGCACCCTATCGCCGAGCCGGAAGATGCGTTTCTCTTGTGTGCTCATCCTTCAATCCTCGCTATAAGACCTAGGACCTACTCTGCCGAGCTCTAATGAGGGTGATGCGATCCCACCCACCTGGTTCCAACATTCGCCGTCGAGCGCAAACGATCTGCAAGTTGCGCAGTATGATGTTGAATGTGGCGAATGTTGATGAGCTGATGTTCAAACTTGGAAACCTTATACCAACTGAACCCACTCGTTGGATCTTGGAGGTTGAGCGTGTCGACGGCGCCATCGACCATTTCATCGCAGAAGTTCCAGTACTTGGACACTTCTGCCTTAGTATAAGGTTCCGGAATTAAGGGTAAATTGCTCTTGGGATCTCGGGGCCCTGCCAAACCATCCTCGTGCTGAACTCTTGACTGGTGGTGTTCCCAAGGTTTAAAGGCCTCCTCATTTGGCTGAAGGTATAGATGCGTAAAGAACAATGTGTGGTAGGCGACTTGCCAGAATGAATTTACATGTTCCGCGCTTGTCCAAACATTGTCCGGACATTGCTCAACTGTTTCGCGCAGCATTGCGAGAGCGGCGTGGTACTGGCTCTTTAACACAGACCGAAGGGTTTCGGTGTCAATACTGTTAGTTACTTCTTTCGTTTGGCTCAAGACGCAACTCCTTAATGGAACGAGAACCCGTAGATTCCTAGTTCACAAAGCGTTTGTTACTCAATTGCGAATATGCCGCAGCACCCAGGAAGCAGAGCATGCCCAGCGGACCAGTGGGCGTCACATGTGAAGCACCAAAAAGCGATGCTGACAACGCCAGTAAGGCAGCAGTCGATCTCGGCTTACCTATCACGAACATCGCGAGGCCCATCCCTATAGTAATCAGCCACCATGAGACAGGAATCGTCAAACCTCTTGAGGTGAGAAACAGGTGTGTCTGCGCCCAGCCACCGAGAGCAAAGATAAGTACGGCGACCAGTGCCACTGCGCTCCTGCGATCTGCATCAGTGAATGCCACAGCTGCTGATAGCATTGCTATAACCCAGGCGATAGAACCTACCGCAGCGACCGCGTAGATCCAACAGCTGTTCCAATAAGCGTCGATAAATCGTTCAACGGTCGCTAAGTCATCTGGTGCCATCTGCTTTGCATTTTTGACCAGGATGCCCGTACCGATGCCTGCGAGTGCATCAAATCCGGTGTAGATAGGCACAAATAATATCAGCGCCAGTTTCGTCAAAGCCGAGGCACGATTGTGAACGTCTCTAACAAGTAGATAACCAGCCAATCCCAAAGCCGGGAACAGCACCAGGTTCAAAATGTGCAAAGTGATCCACCATGATAGATGGTCGACAATCGCGCTGTAGACCGGTGGATTTACTAACGGGTGGGTAAGGTTCAAGCAACCGACAAGTATTGGTGGTCCCATTAATAGAACCTGCTGCATTCGCTTTGACATCGGATCACCTACCGTCAAGGGTTCAAAATGTACTAGTTCCGGGTTGCGTTGAGTAGGATGGCATCACGCTCGGCCGGAATCAATTCCATTGAAGCTCCGTGACCTTCATTGCCATTTGTCAGGGTCCTATTCTTGTGAGATCACTCAAATGGACCGCTTCCCCGTTCCCCAACTTGTCCTATTCCTGTCACGGACAACAATTGAAGAATAGAGCGTTACGGCAACGACGATGCGGCGATCCATTGCATCCCTTCGCGCGCGATT
>JBKOYD010000095.1:0-34842 GCA_046725195.1 Acidobacteriota bacterium
GCCGCCCAACAGGGATTCTTCAAGCAGCTATATGCTAAATCAGCGTAAGAGGTAAGACTATCAAGCGAAGGATTGAAGCGTGTGCAGTGCAACACTCGAAAGGTTTGGTCAAGCCTGCGAAGCTGGCGACAGAATTTAGCCTGGGGTGAAGCGAGGCTCTGCGAGCGAAACCCCAGGTAAGAATGTTAAGAAAAAATCCAAGCCCGCGAAGCGGGCGGCAGAATGGACCATGGGAGCCACGCAAAATTCTATCGCCCGCTTAGCGGGCTCGCTGCATTTGATTGCGATGGATTCTGGGGTTCCGCTCGCAAAGCCTCGCTTCACCGCAGGCTACCTTCTGCCGCCCGCTTAGCGGGCTCGCTGCATTTGATTGCGATGGATCCTGGGGTTCCGCTCGCAAAGCCTCGCTTCACCGCAGGCTACCTTGTTTACACGACTTATTCGTGCGCAGACGCCGAGCCTACCAAAGGTAAGTTCAAATGCACATTGCCAACGGTCATGCGCAGTTAAAGATTCTTGCCAGCTTATTCGCGTGTTCGCCTTCGCGGTCGAAGGCGCGGCGGACAGCCGCGAAGGACTCGGAGAGAGGAAAAATGTCGTGCGTAACCAACAGATCGGCATCTTCTGCTCCGACCGGATGCCAATACACACCCTCGGCAGTAATGGTGACTTCCGGCACCAGATCGGCCCGACTAACTGCGACCCCTTTGGTTGCAGAGCCACGCAAGGCGATCCGGCGTATTACTCGGTCTTCTGCAGCAATCTTTTCCTCATCGAGGAACTGACGGAACTCCTCAGCCTCGGCATCTGTCGAAACGGTCGCCGCCAGCCGCACACGAAAACCTAGCGAACGAGCACACATGATACCTTCGCGTGTGCGCGCCCATGTGTCGGGCCCGCGATGGAGATCGTGCAGCTCTGGCGTAGCGCTGTCCAGGCTAATTTGCAGGACAATTCGATCGCGGGGCAACGCTCGCAAGCTTTCCGCACGTCGTCCGGTAAATAGCATTCCGTTGGTCAGCACTGTGGTCGGGGCGGCAACGGCGCAAGCAACCAAAATCTCGCCGATGTTTTCCAGCAGAAACGGCTCGCCTCCGGTCACGAAGATTTCTTTGACGCCAAGCTCCGCCGCTTCGCGAGCGATCCGCTGTACACGCCCGAGCCCCAGTTCTCGTCGGGGCGCGGTGGGCGAGGAACGCACGCAACAATAGTCGCAACGCAGGTTACAGTCGAAATTTGTGTAGAGCCAAAGCCGCGAGCCCACCGGCCGAGTCTCTTCGGCAGCCACGCCAGCGGCTCCGCATCGGAAAAGCCACCGATTACGGCCGTTGTCGACCATAGCCTCTAGCAGCGTATTGCCGGTGAATCGGCACCACGTTTCCAACTCAGGTCCAATGCTCTCTTCGTCACCGACCACCGCAACCAGATCGCCCGGCCGGCTGCGGCGCAGCACAGCGATCAACTCCGGCAAGAGGCCAGACGCGAAAGTCTTATGCCTAATGTCCAGATCGGTGTCAGCCTTCATCGGATTGTTTGCATTTACAGAGCTCCCAAAAGACTATGGGGACAGCGTCGTCGCGCGCGACCACGTTGAGGCAAATGACCGACTCAGGGCAGCACAACAACTGATTCGTGAGACACGACAATCAATCACTCGAACGAACCTTTCCTGTTCATTGTGCGTTTGTCCAGTTTTCTGATCCCGTCAATTTAACGGACACATCTGAAATGAAAATGCGCACGGAATTTCCGTCCGCTGTACCGTGGTGGTCCGTCGAGATAAGGAGAGGGCCAGCTGTCTTGTATCCTTCCCACGTTGTGATGACAACGCTCGGCTTCTTAGGGCCGCCGCGGTGGTAGACGAATTGCTCGACGCGGTTGTCTTTACCGACGTAGAGGTCCCAGGTATCGCCGGGCGTGTAACCGCCGTCCGAGGGATACTTCACCGAGACTAGCTCGGCCGAGCCGTTACCCAGCGGCAATTGTTTCATGCCTTGATCGGTCACGGTGGCGCTTTTGTCCCAGTAAGCATGGAAGGGAAACAGAAGCCAATAGTTATCATTGACGAAAGCCGGATCGACTTCGCTTTTCACGACCTCAGGTTGGCTGCTGAGCTCGGAGCGAACATATGAAACCTTGACGGGCTTGCCGTCTTTATCCTTCCCCTCGTAGGAAACCTTGTTGGTCTTGGGCTCCCAAACCCACGAATGAGAAACATTCACTCCGGGGAACTGTGCATTCCAGGTGTAGCGGATCGCTTCAATTTGTCCGAACGAATCAAGGCCATAGGCCTTGGCGATCTGTTGGGGAGTCTTGGCAATCTGTTCAGGAACAGACGGGCCCTGCTTCGCGCAGGAGGTTGCAGCAAGGACCAATGTCAACACCGTGAAAGACAGAAGACAGATCTTGCTGGGACTTGAATTTGTCATAAAGCTCCTCAGTGGTTGAACGGATTCTGCCTAAGAGTATGCCTGAAACCTGAGGGATACAAGAATCGCATCGCGGTGCGCTGCGTCTCACACCAGCCCATCCGTTCAGCAGCAAGGCTTGGCCAGATCATATATCACTCGTAACAAAGTGAGTTCGCTTGGCAGTGGCTGGTCCGTTAGCTGCTTCAATATGATTTGACTCACTCGCACCTATTGGATTTACACTCGGAATCGGCGATGACGCATCCCATGACATCTACAAACGTTTGTGCGCTAGGACTCATGGCTAAGGCGCCTTTTGCTGGTGAGGTCAAGACACGGCTCATACCGCCTTTGACTCCAGGAGAAGCCGCGGCTCTCAATGTGTGCTTTCTTCGCGACATGGCGGCGAACGTAAAGAGCATCACTGAGACAGAACCAACGTCGGGCCTGGTGGTTTATACGCCGGCTGGTTCGGAGTCCGCGTTTGATGGCGTCCTACCTGACGGATTCAAGTTGCTGGCGCAGCGCGGTAAGTCGCTGGGAGAGCGTCTCTGTAATGCCACTGACGATCTTTTGAGAGAAGGTTATAGCGCCGTCTGCCTCATTAATTCCGACAGTCCAACTCTTCCGCGGTCGATCCTGATTCGAGCCATTGAGTCACTCGCACCGGAGGGCGATCGAGTGGTGCTCGGGGCTGCGGACGACGGTGGGTATTATCTGATTGGCTTGAAGCAAGCGCACGGAAATCTTTTTGATGGAATTGCCTGGAGCACATCGGACGTGCTCGCTCGCACGAAGCAGCGCGCAGCGGAAATCGATCTACCAGTTGAATTGCTACCGCGTTGGTACGATGTTGACGATGCGCAAACACTCAATCGACTTTGTGAAGAGCTATTCTTCCCGCTGCCTTTGGAGGGAGCCTATCCCGCTCCTCACACCCGTGCTTTCCTGGACACGATAATTAATAGAGAAGGACCTCAACGTATCTGTCCTAAAATCTCAAGCCGAAAGTCGACATGACCGAACAATTGACCTCGGCTTCCGAGTTAGTAAGTTCAAAATGGACCGTAATTACGCTGAGCGTCCTTGGGGTCGCAATGCTGGTGTTGTATCGCATTGCCGTTGACACCAAAGGCGTCGCGGACATTGCCTGGTTTCTCAAACTCGTCGTCGTTCAAATAGTCCTCTATCTTTCCGCCGCCTGGCTTAGCGTACGCACCAGGGACTCTCGTTCACTATTAGTGCTTGGATTGACGTTCGCAGCGCTTTTCCGTTTGAGCATAATTTTTTCCCCTCCTTATCTATCCGACGATATCTATCGCTACATCTGGGACGGCCGAGTGCAGTCAGCAGGTATAAATCCCTATCGGTACATTCCGGCCGACCACTCACTTTTTGACCTTCGCGACGAGAAGATCTACCCGAACATCAACAGGCTTGAGTATGCGCACACGATGTACCCACCTGTCGCAGAAGGCGCCTTTCTTTTGATAACTCGCTTTAGCGAATCCGTGACGTGGATGAAAGCTGTCATGGTCGGGTTTGAGGCTGTCGCCACTTGGGCCATCATTCAGTTGCTCATCTCATTTGGATTCGCACGCCAAAGAGTTTTGATCTACACGTGGCATCCTTTGGCGGTCTGGGAGTTTGCCGGCAGCGGGCACGTGGATGTGCTGGCGATTGCCTTTATCGTGCTGGCACTGCTAGCCCGTCGCAAGCACGCCGAAACCTTAGCTGGCGTCTTGTTAGCGTGTGCGACGTGCGTCAAAATTTTTCCGGCGCTGTTAATCCCGGCCGTTTACATACGTGGCAGCTGGAAGATGCCGTTCGCATTTTTGGCAACCGTATTACTAGCGTATTTGCCATACCTAAGCGTTGGCCCACTTGGCGCGCTTGGCTTTTTACCCGGTTATGCTGCTGAACGAGGCATGGTAAGCGGAGATCAATTCTTTCTTCTGGTCGCGGCACGTCAACTCTTTAACGCACATATTCCGACTTCGGTCTATCTGGTTCTCGCGGTTGCGGTGCTTGGGACTTTGTCTTTGTGGGTGATGAAGAAGAATCAACAGGGCAGTGATATTGGCTATTTACGAAACGCTTTGCTCATCGCTTCTGTGTTCATGGTTCTCCTTGCTCCTCATTTTTCCTGGTATTTCGCCTGGCTGATACCTTTCTTATGCCTCATTCCGTCAATTCCGGTTTTTTACCTCACTGTCTCGAGTTTCCTACTCTATCTGACATGGATCAATGACAATCCCGACCGCGTCTTAATGTTAAAGATTTTCATCTTTGCGCCCTTTTTGATTCTTGGACTGATAGTGATCTGGTTGCGTCAGAAATCCACGATTCATTTAGCTTCATGAATAACCGGCAACGAAAGCCATATATCTCAGTCATCATCGCTGCGCTGAACGAAGAAGCAGCGATTGCGAACGTGATCCGCTCCGTCCCGAAGAATCTGGCGGATGAGATCGTTGTTGTGGACAACGGCAGCAAGGATCGAACGGCAGAAGTTGCGCGCGCGGCTGGTGCTCGAGTTGTGACGGAGCCCATTCCTGGATATGGGCGTGCGTTTCGCGCCGGACTGCGCTCAATCTCACCCACCTGTGAGATAGTCGTATTTCTAGATGGCGACGGTAGCGATTGCCCCGAAATGATGGATCGACTTGTCACACCGATAATAGAAGGAACAAGTGATTTTGTAATTGGATCGCGCACCCGTGGCCACCGTGAACGGGGCAGCATGAACTTTCATCAGGTCCTTGCCGGATATATGGTTGGGGTTATACTCCGGATTCTATATGGTGTTAGGTCTACTGACATGGGACCTTTTCGCGCGATTCGTCGTGACACGTTAGATCGCCTCGGACTGCGCGAAGAAACGTATGGATGGCCACTGGAGATGCAGATGCGTGCGGCTCGCGGGCGTGTTCGCACAATGGAAGTGCCTGTGGACTATCGACGACGGGCAGGAGGTGATTCAAAAATCGCGGGAACAGTACGCGGCTCATTGATGGCGGCGACCCGCATTCTCATAACACTGGTGCGCATCGCGATACAGAGACGTTGAGCGCGATAATTTAGTCCCGTGCGATGACTACAGTCGTGCAAGCGCTGCCAAGCTTTGGAAGATCACGGGCAGGCGCAATTGTGATCTTGAGTTGTGGACGATCGCCACGAATGATGGGGCAATAGCAATTGATAGTTGTCAGAATTCAGTTGTGTGAAAGCGTCGTTCATTTTCTACCAGAGCAGAGATCGAGGATAACGGCGCGCTATCAATCCGTCGATTCCCCATTTGCGCCCGGCTGCTCCAATCATCAGTACTAACGCGACGATCATGGGCATTAAAAGTTCCCAGATCCAAGTGGTTCCCCATTCAGCGATCCAGAGCGTGCTCAGGAACAAAAAAGCCGCGAGTGCTACTGGCCTTGTCAAGAGTCCGATGAACAAAAGCAACCCGAACGTGATTTCAGTCAGGCCCTGCATTGGACCAGCAACGTTAGCGTGATTCGCCATGAATGCCATGATGCTTTTCAGCAATTGTGGCGCGTGGCCCTTTTCGATGTAGTAATTAATCAGCCCGGAATAACCTGAGGGACTATAGAGACCCTTTGCGAGATTCTCAAAGAACACCCAAACAAAAAGACTCCCCAGTCCAAAACGCAGAATGGTCAGGGCAACTTGAGCACGGTCCTTCCGCGTTTCAACTGAATCTTTGTTGTCGAGTGAACTACTCATTGCTCCTCCTGTCAGGCAGAAAACGAGTTTACGCTTGTATTACGACTGTGTTTCTTACGAGTTGATCATAGTTGATGCCGGTCCGGGTGGACTTGCTCTCGCAGTCGTAGTAGCACGTGCTGCTGGAATTGACTTTCGACGCGGAACGAGCCGAGCTGAAACGTTGGGCACATTTTCGAGCCTTTTACTGGGGAACGGGCTAGAACTCGCCGCGCCGTACAATACGCGTACATCGAAGACCCGAAAAAGGCCCAAATCATCCCACGTCATCCTAAATCGACTACAACATAAACTCTTTATCCTTAGTGACATCAGCGATAAAGGGTGGCCGCGAAGATTAGCCCGCGCAGTTCGCCGTCGAATCCAACCGTGTTGCTGGGCCTGTCGGCATCCATTCCTAGAACCCGATACCCGGCAGACAACGAGAGCGTTTTCTTCAAGCGTAGGTCGATTAAGCCTTCCGCGCTCCACGCGAAGTTTGAACCTGCCCCAGAGCCGCCGACCGTGTATTTACCGATCAGGGTCACTACTTTGTTCGGACTGACCTTGAAACGATTTCCCACAAAAGGTCCGATGAGGTTCCTGCTTCCTTCAACTGCCGAGCCAATGCTAGGTGTTAGTTCGACCCCGAGGTGAAACAGTCTTCCGCCACCCAGAATCTCCGCACTAAAAATCGGCGGCAACGGATTCGTGGCAGTGGCTTTCTTGTTTGGTACTGAAACGGCTGTGTACGACGCACCAAACTCGAAGATGTTCATTGTTGGCTCAACATCAATCGTGACATTCCCAAGCGGACCGGTGCCAGTTGTCCCGAGGTTGACGTAATTTTCGTCAAACATGAGTCTCCAGGGACCTCTTATCGCTTCAATTTGAGCAGCGGCGGCGAAGTCAAGCATACCGAGTACGTCCGAAGAATCCTTGCCAACTTGCGCGGTCGTATTCCGTACCCGCACAGTGCCATCGATACCTGCGAGCCAGATATAGGGTCTGATCTCCAATTGCCATCCCTCGGATCCGCCGGACCCCTGCGGCGTGGTAGTTGAAGATGAATTCACTTTCCGATCAAAAGTCACAGTCTTAGTCCGTGATAGCGCCAGATCAACTGTATCCTCAATGTCCGATTTCTGTGTATCCAAACGGCGACTCACAACGGTTATCGTTGTCGGAAGGCTGCCGTCGAAAGAAGGTTTTAACTGCGTGGCTCCGTCTTGAGCGCTGACAAGAGATATCTGGCCCAGCAAGACTGTGAAGACAACTACCGCCAGAAAGCTGAAGTGCTTGCGCCTCGTTGTTTTTATCGCTTGCATGATTCTAGTCCTTTCTCGTTCTGGCCGAATATGGTGTTGTAATCCTTCCGCTTTATGCACTCAGTGACTGCGCATGCGATGGATAATCGGATCGCTGCCGTGCCAAAACTCTTAAAGTGTAGCGGGCTGTGGCTTGATTAGTAACTGTCACTATTAACAGTTGTCGAGAAGCGTTGCTGTTCTGGTTGGCAATGCTCCTGACGGGATTTGGACTGTTCTCCCCACGGCATCTGACCGCTGCGGTGGGTCTGTGCGCGTGTTCACTATGTCTTTCGGCAGCGCTCGTTGTGATGATTGATTTGGACCGGCCACTCACTGGAGTAATCAAGGTCAACGGTGTGCCGATGCGCAACGCCATCTCGCACCTCGGCGAGTAAGTGCAAACTGTCTTGTTCTTATCTGATAACTCAGGCGGATCTTCCTTTAGGATTGTGCTCATTGTTTCGGCAGCTCTTGTTCCCGTGACGAGTGTCATCGTTTCAAGTCAGCGGTCCAATTCGCCACCACAGTGATAGGAGTTGAACTGTTTTCTTCGGGAGGTGTGATGACTAGAAAGCGTTGGCCATCAGCTGAAACGTCATAGACATTCCTTGGATTGGGGTAACCGGAGACGTTCGTCTGAAATAGAACCTTGGGAACCCCTACCTCGAAGACGGAACCTTGTAATTTCGCGTCCGCCGCCATCAACTTTCTATCCGGTGCTATGAAGAAAATCTCCTTTCCGTCGCGTCGCCACCTTGGCTGAGCACCGCCATTTGTGGAAACGACCCACTTCCCCCCGGACACTGGAAACGTTTGCACATACACCTCTGGCCTGCCAGATTCGTCTGAACTGTATGCCACAAAATGACCGTCTGGAGAGAACCTCGGGTGATCTTCGTTGAACGTGGACTGCAAGTAAAAGAAAGGCTTTTGGTCGCCGGTCATCGGCAACACCCACAAATCATCCTTCGACTTCTGGCTAAGATTGGTGCAGATAATGAAACGGCCATCTTTCGACCAATCGCCGGGCCATTTCCGCTCGCTGCTCTGAAGTAGCAATTCCTCATTACCAGCGCCGCTTGCCGATTTCTGGAAGAGGTTTCCGGCCCCTTCTCGATCTGAAACAAAAACAATGCGACTACCATCTGGTGACCAAATGGGAAGGAAATCTTCGGAAGGGTCGAAAGAAAAACGGATCGGAGTGCCATGAGCAATATCCAGCAGCCAGACATCGCGAGCGCCGCTTTGTGGATCTGACTTGGCCACAGCGAGTCGCTTTTCATCAGGTGAGAGGAACAGATTGAAGTATTCACCCGGTGGCCCCACCGAGCTCAGACGTTTTCCATCTCTGTCGAATAACGCCGGTTGTCCGCCGGCGAGGCTGCCGCTCATGTAAATGAGCGTCCCGTTTTCAGAGACTGAAAAGTTTGCGTTGCCTAATACTGCATTGAAGCCTACTTGTTCCGCCAGGGGAAACGGCTCACCGGTCACTTGCAGCCTGTTCGCGTCGAAAGCCTGGGCCATCAGTGTCCGATCGCGGAGAAACAACATGTAGCCAGGAGGGGTGTAAGCGGCCTTCGCTCTAGTGCTAAGAACTACTTTAGTTTCTTTCGAATTAAGAGCACCGACACAAATCGCTGTGTTTTCGACTCGAGTACTTTGAGCTAGGTACAGAAAGTGTTTGCCGTCTGGAAGAAACTGAGGGTATTTATGAGAAACCTCCATTCGCGATTCATCAAGCGTCGTCATTGGTGTCGGCACGCCGCCCGCTGCGGATACGCGATATAAAGAGGTGGCGGTGTCGGGTGCAAAGATGATAACCCCGTCACTATTCCATGCACCGCCGGCACCGATACCCGTGTCGCAAAGAGTTTGAGCGGGGCCGCCTGCAATGTCGAGTCGCTTGAGCTTACCGTTCGCGAAGAAGGCTATGGAGCGACTGTCAGGAGACCAGAATGGAAATGTAGCGCCGTCGGTTCCAGATAGGGGCTGCATCGTCAACGAATCCAACGAGCGAACCCAGAGGAGAGCTTTTCCAGAGAAGTCTCGAGCGCTGATCGCAACGCGAAGCCCATCTGGTGAGATCCAGGAACTGGTAAAAGATGACTGCTCGGTCGGTGTGATAAAAAATCGCATCGTGCGTGCTTGTTGTGGAACACGGCGAAAGTTGAAAAACAACAGTCCAAGCACAGCAATTAGCAGGAGGGCAGTAGCCGCAATCCATATCAAGCGCTCGCGAGTGCGCGACCCAATAGCCGGCACCGCCACCGAGATTGTCTTGTCAAAGCTTGAAGCAGTCCCCGAGAGAGCCTCGAGCGCAAAAGCCAGATCGCTCACCGAGTGAAATCGCTCTTCGGGATTTTTCTCCAAACAATGGTTAACCAACCGTTCCAATGCTGGAGAGATTCGTTGATTAGTTTCTGACAGCTCAGGAGGATCTTCCCTCAAGATCGCGCTCATTGTTTCGGCAGCGGATTCGCCGTGAAAAGCTCGCCGTCCGGAAAGCATCTCGTAAAGAATTGCGCCAAACGAAAAAATATCTGAACGCTGATCGGCTGGGCGTCCTTTCAATTGCTCCGGAGATATGTAACCGATCGTTCCCATCACCACGCCCGGATCTGTGTCGACGCGGCGGGTCGGAATATCTGTTTGAACCGGGCCGCCATCCACCTGTGTGAGTTTCGCTAAACCGAAGTCGAGAATCTTCACGCGGCCGTCTTTAGTGATGAAGATGTTGTCTGGTTTGAGATCGCGGTGGACAATTCCCTTCTCATGCGCTGCGGCGAGACCGTGCGCAATCTGCAATGCGTAATCGATGGCGCGACGTTGGCCCAGCGGAGTGCCACCAACTCGCTTGCGCAGCGTCTCACCTTCGAGTAATTCGGACACGACGTAAGGAGCGCCATCGTACGCACCGATGTCATGCACTATGAGAACGTTGGGATGATTTAATGCACCCGCGGCGCAAGCTTCC
Organism: Acidobacteriota bacterium; assembly: GCA_046725195.1. GTDB lineage: Bacteria > Acidobacteriota > Blastocatellia > Pyrinomonadales > Pyrinomonadaceae > PSRF01. Next base: position 10,416 of record JBKOYD010000095.1, read on the forward strand.
TGCTGGAACCGGTGCAAACGAGTTGCATCAGCGGAGAAGCTCGAGGGAAGAACTTTGACTGCCACATCACGACCAAGCTCCATGTCGCGAGCCTGGTAGACTTCGCCCATTCCGCCAGCACCGATCTTCGAGCGGATTTCGTAACGACCGAGTTTTGTGCCTGATTCGAGTGTCAAGTACGGATCGGACACGGAGTCTTGGGCTCCCGAGTTGTGTGGATCCCCCGATTCCCGTTGAGCGGGCCGGCTTCAATGCGATAACCAAACGTGCGGTTATTCTATACGGCCGTTGCTAAGGGTGCTAGAGCCACGATTCGCGAAAGCTGTTGAAACTCTCGATGACTTCGTTACGAGGAACAGCCGAAAACGTCGTCAAAAAGACACAAAATTCCAGTACAGGTTGGAACTAACGCAAACCATAGAAGGGCCAGTAATGAACAAATCGGAGCTGTTCCGAGCCTGGGGTCGTATCTTAACCGGGTGCTATCCCTCTATCTCAGTTGAGATCACTCGCGAATGCCCGCTCCGATGCCCGGGTTGTTATGCCTACGAACCCGAACACCTCGGCGAACTTGGGCCACTGCGCTCACTGTCTGATCAAAAAGGAAAAGACCTTATCGAAGGCGTTCTCGAGCTGGTCCGACTTTATCGACCGTTACATGTTTCGATTGTGGGCGGTGAACCGTTAGTAAGGTTTCGTGAGCTAAACATTCTGCTGCCCCGGCTGAGCGCGATGGGAATCGGTGTGCAGGTCGTGACGAGTGCCGTGCGCAAAATTCCAACAGAATGGTCGACGATCAAGAATCTAACGCTATCGGTTTCGATCGATGGTCTGCAGCCCGAACATGATGAGCGACGTAAACCCGCGACTTACGAACGCATTCTTAAGAATATCGAAGGCCACCGGATTAACGTACACTGCACGATCACTCATCAAATGACTGGCCGGGATCAGTATTTCGAAGAATTTCTAAGGTTTTGGTCTGCGAGACCGGAGGTCAAAAGAATCTGGTTCAGCATCTTCACTCCTCAAGTCGGCATTGCGGCAAAGGAAAAACTCTCGGCTACGGAAAGAACAGAAGTGCTGGCTGAGTTAATAGGTTTGCGGGAGCGATTTCCGAAAGCATATTTGCCCTACGGTATTCTGGCAGGATATCGCAAACCACCGACGGCACCGGCCGAATGCCTCTTCGCTCGAACGACCGTAAACTTCACTACGGATCTTAAAAGCAAGATTAGTCCGTGCCAGTTCGGTGGAGAGCCCGACTGTTCCCAATGCGGTTGTTTTGCCTCAGCTGGCCTCAATGCCATCGGCAGACACCGCGTGCTGAAGGTAGTTTCGGTTAGAACTCTCTACGAGGCGTCTGACGCGATCGGTAAACGCGCGGCAAAAATCCTGCATCGTGGCTGCTAAACTTCGCCTCGGTACACTCAGTAGCAAGGTCCAGTAAACGAGACGGCTCTATGCTGGGAGCGCGAACATCTTGTCGCGGCGCGTTTAGACGCGCACCATTTGTTCGCTTCGCTCTTTTTGCGGACGAGACGTCCGCTCTCCACAGTATGCGACTAAATGAATCTTAGCAATATTTCTCACTATCAAATCACCAACTCTTTGGGCCAAGGTGGAATGGCGTCGTATACAAAGCCGTTGATCAAAAACTGCGACGCACGGTAGCTATCAAGACCTTACCCCCCGGAGTTCGTCAGCGATGAAAACTGCGCAAGCGACTGTCGGAGGCGCGAGCAGCTTCAAGGCTTAGTCATCAAAACATTTGCACTATCTATGAAGTGGACGAGGCCGATGGCATCCTCTTTATCGCGATGGAATATGTTGAAGCCCTCGCCTCGGCATTTTGAACGTGTTTCTTTGTTTCATTAACTATCCCGCGTTCCCAATATCGTTTCAACATTCCTCCTTATTCCTTACCAGGCGTGCCCTCATCGAGTGTCCTCACTCGACTGCACTTACATGCCGCCTCCGAGAGATCTGGATGCAGAATGTTTTGAATATTTCTCTTCCGAACGGGATACATTAGCTGGAAGGAAGATGGATGACCCAGTTGCCATTAAAAGGTGCAAGGCAGGTGACAAGGACGCGTTTCGCTACCTTGTCGAGCGGTACCAAACCGAGGCGATGGGACATGCCCTGGCTATCCTTGCCGACCGCGAGGATGCCCTCGATGCTGTCCAGGAGGCGTTTCTCGACGCCTATCAAGCGCTCGGCAGGTTCGACACGTCGCGGCAGTTTTACCCATGGTTTTACACGATTCTTCGGAATCGATGCTTCAAGTTGCTTGTCGGGCGCAGAAAGAATGTCGGGCTTAGTCTTGATGACGCGTTGATTCTGGCGCCTGTAAACGGGGTAGCGCCGGAAGATCGACTCGCACTTGAACATGCACTGCTCGAATTGTCGTCTGCTGAACGTGAGCTAGTGACTTTGAAACATTTGGACGGGCTGTCATATGACGAGTTAGCCGAACGGTTGGAAATCCCCAGGGGGACTGTGATGAGCCGGTTGTTTCACGCGCGCAAACGGCTGCGTGAAAAGTTAACTTTGAAGTCATTTAGGAGAGGGTAAGACACCATCCATGACTGACATCAATTGCGAAAGCATCAGGATTGCCGACATGGCGTTAGCCGATGGCGAAGAGTCTCCGCTCGGCCGTGAGGAGATCGAAACGCATCTCCGCACCTGTGACCGCTGTCGGGCAGAGATTGGACCGCTGCGCGATATTGATGAATTGTTGAGTTCACAGAAGCGTCTGAGACCGCAGGCGAACCTTTGGCCCCAGGTTAGCGAGCGTCTTGAGAATACAACAGAAAGCGCACCGCCATTCAACTGGCGGGTGTTGCTTCTCTTCGGCGTACCACTGTTCGGCTACAAAGTCCTATTGCTAATTCTGCAGACCGCTCCGAGCCTCTGGTCCAAGCTAGTTCCGGTAATTCTCGTAATCACTGTCTTCAGTTATCTCAAGGCAAACCCATTCAAAATAAATTGCGAGCTTACACTTAGAGGAGAGTTGTCTTCATGAGTGACGAACAACAAGACCGCGCCAATGTCGTACTTGGTCAGAAGTACGCTTACGCAACCACGGCGCTAATGCTGGGGATCGCCAGCTTTGTCAATCTGCTCGGAATGGAAAAGGCGGTTTTGGCAATCATATTTGCGAGATTGGCCCTAAAGTCTGAGCCGCCTCCAGCACTTAAGAACCGTCGAGAATGGGGCCAGGCAGGACTAGTTTTAGGAGTGCTGCAAGTCGTGCTTATTTCAGTACTCATCATCATTTTCAGAAATGAGTTACGAGAAGGGTTAGACCTACTCATTAGACTGCAAGATGCGAAATAGATTCAGTTAGAAAACAGAAACTGGTGAGAGGAGTCAGTATGTCGATCCTCAATCGAACGATAGTCGCGTTTGCGCTTGTAATCATAAAACTTTCGATCGGTGATGCCGCTCCGGTAAACGGGCACAGACCGCAAGAGCCCGAGCCGCCATACCCTTATTGTGAGCAAGAAGTGTTTTTCCTTAATGAGAAACACGGGGTACGACTTGCTGGGACGCTTACACTACCTCAGTCCGAAGGGCCATTCCCCGCGGTAGTGCTGATCACTGGATCTGGACCGCAGGACCGCAATGAGGGTGCGTTCGGGCACAAGCCCTTTCTTGTACTAGCTGACCATTTGACCAGGCTGGGAATAGCAGTTCTACGCGTGGATGACCGTGGGGTCGGCAAGTCGACAGGAAGCTTCAGCGAGGCAACCTCACAAGACTTCGCGGCTGATGCGCTTGCCGGTATCGAATATCTGAAAACTCGTAAGGAGATTGCTCACGGAAAGATAGGGTTGCTGGGGCACTCTGAAGGTGGGCTAATTGCACCCATGGTCGCAGCCCAGTCCAGGGATGTTGCGTTCGTTGTAATGATGGCTGGTCCAGGCCTCAAGGGAGAGCAGATTGTTGTGGGAGCAGGTGGTGCTGATTACAAGGGTGGGTGGATGAGTGAAGACGTGGTTGCGGAAAATCGCGCTGCCCAGGAACGAATCTTTGCCATCATAAAACATGAAAAGGATCTTGGCGTGTCCGAGACAAAAATCAGGAAAGAAGCTGAAGTTTTTCGTGACCTTGCCGCTAGAATCAAGACTGAGGCTCCTGAGTCAAAAAAGAAAACAGCGGAAACTGTTGCCGCCGCAATAGAAAGTCAGACACAGCTGTTTCTATCACCCTGGTTTCGCTTCTACCTGATGTATGACCCACGGACCGCTTTGATGAAAGTGAAATGTCCTGTGCTGGCCGTCAACGGAGAAAGAGATATTCAAGTTCCCGCTAAAGAGAACCTGGAAGCAATCCGCGAGGCGTTGGAATCGGGAGGAAATAAGGATTACACAGTACTGATGCTGCCGAACCTCAATCACCTGTTTCAAACCGCCGAGACCGGAGCCATCTCTGAATACGAGCAGATTGAAGAAACATTATCTGTCTTGGCCCTTGATATGGTTTCAAATTGGATTCTCAAGCACACGAGCCCAGAATCAACTGGATACTGACTGCCTTGCGGCAGTCAGCTTACTCAAAGTCGAGGCAAAGAAAACGGAACGCTTCAAGAGGCTAAAGAGTGCCGAGCACAACGCCTTGATAAACCATATCCATTCCAAAAGCTACAGCGCAGATTCCGGCAATGTCCGTCCAGCAGTGTGTCAGCAGATTTCGTCGCTCCTTGTTGATCGTCAAAAATAGATCAAAAGTACGGCATTAGCCGCTCACGGCCATCCTTCAGTCCAGCGCGTAACGCGATGGTTCCTGCCAAAAGCGGTAGGGTCACGCAGCTGGTATATAAATGGCTCAAAAGCGGTCGGAGGACGAAGCGAAGAGTCCCTGGCCCTCCGATGCGCGGCCATTAAATCACTCTGTAGGGTCGGAACAGCATGTCCTTCATAGCGTTCTCCTGACTAGGAAACAATCAGTCCAGGCAACCGCCCGAACTTCAGAATTCAAGTGACCAATGAACTAAAGTGGAGGGCACGAGATCGACTTTTCTGATTTCGAGAGGCGAGATCGTAGCTACTCTTCTCGTTATTGGCCCACGTTGCCCGAGATCCCTTTATTGATCATCAATCTGATCTCGACTCGTCGATTCTTTGCCCGCCCTGCCTTGGTCGTGTTTTCCGCCACCGGCTCCAACTGGCCATATCCAAAAGGCTGAACCAGACGGTGTAACGGCATCTTGTACTTGGTCACTATGTAATAGATGACCGCGTTTGCCCTTCGCTCGCTTAGGTCGCGATTTCGAGCTGTGTTTCCTGTTGAATCGGCGTAGCCGATTACAGCCATAACCCATCCCTTCGTATTCTGCGTCTTTACCCATGCAGCGGCATTATCGATTTCGGCCTTAGCCTGTGGACCAAGCGTGGCACTGCCGCTTCGGAAAGTGACCGTAATGGTCTTGATCGGATCAAAATCGTCGAGGCCGTTAATTCGATTGTTCGCATAATCGGCCGTTGATTGTGCCTTCGCGGCAGCGTCGCGAGCGGCAGTCGCGACTGCCTGGGTCTCCTGTATTTGTCCTGCAAGGCGTTCCTGCTCTTGCTGTTGCTGCTTCAGTTTCTCCCGCATTTCTTCTTCGGCTGGGTCGAGCGTTGATTTAAGCGCCTGCGCGGTTCTTAAGTCCTGTTCATCGAAGCGGATTTTGTCCGCGACAAGGTGACCTTCGGCGTTTCCAACGCCATCAACTTCCAGACGCAGGCCACGCAGGATGTAGCTGGCGCCATATTCTTTCGAGCCCCGAAACACACCTCTTTTGTGGCTCTTAACGTCAGTTGTGGGCGTTAAAACGACCACGGTTTGTTGGCCGCCACCCGCCGTCTCACCCATCGTGAACGAGTCGGGTTCCCGTTTGATCACAACGCCTTTGAGTTTCTGAACCTTTTCTCCGCTTGGGATGTTGCGGATAGAGGCAGTTTGTTCAGTTTGACCCATCGTCAACGAAGCACTAAAGCTCGCCATAATGACAACGAAGGCCGCGGTGGCGAGTCTTCTCCTTTTTTTCATTGGTCTGCTCCTCTCTCTTTTTCTAATCAATAACAGATCAGCGTTCTGTACGGCATTCCCGCACATGCCGGCTTTCCTCATGCGTTTTGCGTCACCATGAGGAGCCGAAAAAAAACTAAAGCGCACCAATCGTAGAACCGCTCAATACCGCCAAACACTAGTAAATCTGACAGTATTGGTGCCGACGTTCCGGAGTACGATGACGCTTCCACTACCATACAACATGGGCTGTCGGTAGCTGGATAAGACTATTTTCGTTGCAGAATCGAATTTGGCGAGCAGCCGCTGGTTCTTCGGGAAGAGACAAACGAACGGGTTCACGAATTGGGCGCGAGGCAATTATGAGTTTGAGTAAAAAACCAGTCAGAATTGTTAAGCGGCGGGACCAACCATCTCGGATAGGCGAACCGAATATCTCTATATCCAAACAGAAAACCGACATTCAAAAAACCAAAGAAGTGTCAAGCATTGTAACGTCATGGGTGGTTGAATTCAGAGAGGCAAGAAAGTAGTTCATTTGGCCCATGTGTTCGTCATCCACAGTTGAATAGATCGTAGTTGCTGGCCGGTGGGGTGCCTCAAATCGACGTAACAACTACAGACCAAAACGACCAAGAACAACTGTAATGTTATCCGGCCCGCCTCCATCCAAAGCCGACCCGACAAGGCTTTCACACGCTGACTGAGCAGAGTCCGCTTCCTGCAACACTGAAGCAATAGCGCTATCTTTAACAGTGTCTGTCAGGCCATCAGTGCAGAGTAGCAGTTGATCTCCAACGCGTAACCGTAATCTCCGGACTTGAGGCTCCATCTGATTACCCATTGACCCAAGGGCCGCTGTTAGAACATGCCGCATTGAACGCGCTGCCGGGTCGGCCGGGCTGGCAATGCCGGCGTCGATTAAAGCCTGAGCCAGGGTGTGATCGGTGGTCAATTGATTGAGCTTGTGATCGCGCAATAAGTAGGCGCGAGAATCCCCAACGTGGCCAATAATAAGATCACGGTCGAGAACGCCGGCAACTGTCAGCGTCGTTCCCATACCTTGAAGCGAGACTTCACGTTCAGCCTTTTCTCTCAAGGCTTCGTCAAGCCGGACAAAGCGTTGACTCATCCGGTCTAAGACCGTTTCCACATCCTGATTCTTCCTAAGTGCCAAGACCCAATCCGGCGTGTCGAGCACAAACTCTATTAATTTTCCGAGGGCCATGCTGCTCGCGATCTCTCCCCCAGCCCTGCCTCCCATGCCGTCGGCTACGAACATCCCATAGCCGGTCAATTGAAAGTTGCCTTGCAAAAGACTTTCATCCAGGTTTGTTTGTAGAGTTTCCAGCGCTCTTCCAAAACGCACGATCAGGTAATTATCTTCATTATTCTTTCGAACATAGCCGGAGTGCGTACTCGCCGCCAGATCGACAGTCAGCGAGGTGGTAGTATTGTCAACTGGATCGCTAGTTGGTTGGAAGCGAAGGTCTAGCTCACGTTCTTTTCGACTCCAATCTCTGTTAGGGCTCATTGAATGCCTCTTTTCGTCGGCTGACGATCTTCACTGGAGACACGAAGTCACTGTGATACGGTCTAACTGAACAATGGAATTGTGAGTGATTCATATGAACGACATACCGGCTCACGCTTCAGTGGTAACTTCCCGGCCGCCATTCAAGTCTCAGCGTTAACTTCGTCGAAGAATCGCGACCGGGATATATATGGTGGTGTCGGAAGGCCAAACACTTCGAAAACAACCGCAAACCAACCCAACTTGTTACTGGCAGAACGGCCTTGGGGACCGGTCAAAGTCAGTTGGTGAATCGTCAAAGCCACGCCATTCTTTTGGCTAAGTTGTCCCTTCACGGACATCTGGTTAACCGTTGGTGAAAGAACTGATCAGGCAACCGCGATCCTAGACGCCAGCTTCAGGAAAAACACTGGCAAAATTTACAGGTGAGTTTGTTGAAAGAAGATTGGTCCTTCTGAGGCCGAAAGGCGCGTGAGACGAGATCCTTGAGAGTTTAGAACTTCCAGCCCAATGACGTAGTAATCGTAAAGTCGTTCTTATCGGCTTTGACAGGCGGCTTACTGTCGAAATTCTTCCGATCACTGGCAGCGGTCGTCCTTAAAGCGAGACTTTGCTGATCGCTTCGGAGAAAGTCGGCAAGGCCACCTAGTTTGTCGGCTTTTTTGATGTCGTTGACGTCGTTTTCTAAATTTGGACCACTCCTGTCAAAACTGACAGGTTGAATCATTCGACCGTCCAATTAGGATTCGCTCGACTTAAGAATCTAAGGAAGGATGGTGGTTGAGAATGAGGTGGTTAAGTAAGTTTTTCCGAGTTGAATTGGCCATTTGCACGGTCTTTTTCTGTTTCGCAATGGCCGGCGCTCAGGATATCCGTTACAACTTTAAGCAGGGAACCGACTTCACGAAGTACAAGACTTACAAATGGGTTCAAATACCTAATGTGCAGTACCCCAATCAGATTATGGACTCACAAATCAAAGACGCCATCGATGCGCAATTGGCCCTGAAGGGGTTAACAAAAACGGAAGACAATCCGGACCTTTACTTGACTTATCAGGCCGCGGTCAACCAGGAGAAGCAATGGAACTCGTACAGCACCGGAGGCGATATGTGGGGTTGGGGCCGATGGGGTGGTTGGGGCGGCATGGAAACTACCACTACCACCAGCAAAACGATCAACGTTGGCACCTTGAGCGTTGACCTTTATGACGTGGCAACCAAGGAGCAAATCTGGCGCGGAGACGCTAGCAAGACGTTGGGTTCGGGTAAGGACCCGGAAAAGGTCAAAAAGAACCTGAACAAGGCGATGGCTAAATTATTTAAGAAGTATCCACCACCGCCTAAGAAGTAGCGGACAGTCTTGCAAGTCGGATGGATAACAGTTGTCTTATCGATCGTAATAGGACTGTTCATTTAGTTTGTTCAATTGTTGGGACTAACCGGCCGCTACACCGAGCCGACGCGAGGTGTATTGGCCTGGCGAGTGACGGAACCTTCGCAGTTGACCGGTAGAAAGACTCAAACAATTGCCCTACTCAAGTGCAAGACCTTTCCCTGTGGGTCATCACTAAGAAGTCGCCTGAGCTTTTTCCTCGCCTTATGTAGCTGTGATTTCGAGTTCCCTATCGAACAACAAAACATCGTAGCAATTTCTTGATGGTTGTAGCCGGCAACGTCGAACATTAGAAATACGCGTCTACAACCAGGCGGCAAAGTTGCTAGCGCTCTGTCCAAGGCTATGCGGTCTACAGGGCCGGTATTTTTAGCGATGGTTAACTTTACATTTTCAAAATCGCAGGCAAGCTCATCCTTATGACGGTTGGAGCGACGAAGATGCATCAGAACCTGGTTTACGGTTAAGCGATGCAACCAGGTCGTAAACTGACTTTCGCCGCGAAAGGATCCTATCTTCTTAAGTAGTTGAATGAACACCTCCTGCGTCAGATCTTCCGCTTCGGTCTGGTCGCGAGTAATTCTTAAGCACAGGGAATAGACCCTTCGGTTGTGTCTTTCGTATAGGTCACTGACGCCGGAGCTAATGCCGTTGGCAGCTGCTCTGGCAAGAACCAAATCCGTGTCGTTCCGCAGACCTAAGGTTGACGATGCGAGTTGGTGCCTTGGCTTGTTCTTAAAACCGGTGATCGGACACATTAGTCAAATACATCTTTCTCTGCTTGACTCACCTCACAACTTCTCATACTTCACTCATCATCCCGTCCATTGATTTGATCAAGATTAGTTAACCAAAGCGAAACCATGTAACTGGCATTTCTACCAGTTGATTGGTTGGCGAAACTTCGCCCACGCCCACACCGGACCCGGTGATCTTTCGCCGCAATTTTTGCGAGGTAAACCTGTAACTTTTACTAGTTTCTGCCCTTATTGGCCGTCGATACGATTCGGCAATCAAGGTAGTTCTTTTTCTCTTTAGTTGGGAAGGAGCATTGATGATGACGAAACGTTTCACCATAAGAGAAGCATTTTTCAGTTTTTTGTTGCTTGCTCTCTTCACAGTGCCAGGACCGAACGTGGCCGGGCAATCGTCGCAGGCGACACCACTTGTCCCAGAAGCAGATCAACTTAAAGAACGTTTGCAGCAACTCGAACAAACTGTGCGCGAACTGAAAGGACAGATCAGTGCACTGGAAGATGCGCAGAAGAGTCCTGCTCCCAAGATCGTCGAGGCGGGTTATTCCACCATCCCGGCTGCGGCGCCAGAGAACACTGAGCCGGCACCAAAGCCTCAGAACGATGCAAAGGGAGAGAGCACTTTTGAAGTCTATGGCTTTGCGATGCTCGACGCTGGCTATCAATTCAAGCAGAACGATCCCGACTGGTTCGACGTCATCCGGCCTGTCAAGTTGCCGGCGTTTCCCAACGAGTTCGCGCCAAATGGCAAGGTCTACTACGGTGTGCGACAGAGTCGACTCGGGGTTAAGTCAACCACCCCCACGAAATATGGTGAGCTAAAGACGCAGTTTGAGTTCGAACTGTTCGGTACTGGTGTGGATGCAGGACAGACAACGTTCCGTCTGCGCCACGCCTACGGTGAGTTGGGCAAATTCGGCGCTGGACAAACATGGAGTCCATTCATGGACATCGATGTATTTCCGAATTCGCTCGAGTACTGGGGCCCTAACGGAATGGTGTTTTTCCGTAACGTGCAATTTCGTTGGATGCCTCTCAAAGGGCGCAACTCAGTAACGATTGCTCTCGAGCGTCCCGGTGCAAGCGCCGACCAGGGACAATTTTCGGATCGCATCGAGTTACAGGGAATCAGACCGAAGTTTGACTTACCCGATCTCTCAGGAAATGTGAGGTTCACCAGAGATTGGGGTTATTTCCAGGTCGCAGGGATGCTCAGGAGAATCAAATGGGTCGATACCACAGACGATGAATTTGATCTGGACGGTACGGAAGTAGGAGCCGGTATCAACCTCACGTCCAACCTCAAGTTTTCGGAAAACGACACGGGTCGGTTCGCGTTTGTGTTTGGCCAGGGGATCCAGAACTACATGAACGACGCTCCCGTCGATATCGGTATTGAACTAACTCCTGGAGGAGATCCTCGCCGACCAATCACAGGTGTAGCGCTGCCAATGTGGAGCATGGTGGCCTTTCTCGATCACAACTGGAACAAACGTTTCAGCACAGCAGTTGGGTATTCCATGCTGGATATCGACAATTCCAATGGGCAAACAGCAGACGCATTTCATCGTGGCCACTATGCCCTGGCCAATCTGCTCTATTACCCCTACGAGAATGTAATGGTGGGGGGTGAGTTTCAGTGGGGCAGGCGGCAAAACTTCCTTGACGGCTTTCACTCGGACGATTTTCGAATCCAATTCTCTTTCAGATACAACTTCTCGAAAAAGTTTTCTTTCTGAAGCGAGTGGGCGACTCTGCCTTCAAGAGATGCAACCTGAATATCTCATAGAGGAGAAAGGCAAATGCTTAAAGAAAAATTACAACATGCGAAGAAAAGTTAATCCTTCGCGAACGTCGCGAATTAATGGGAGGTTTTACAATGAAAACAAAAATATCCCGATCGAAAGTGACTCGAGTTCTGATCGCGCTCACGTGTGCAATCGTGCTTGCGCCCGGTAACGCAACCCTGTTTGCAAGGCAGACACAACAGCCAGCAGCTCAGGAGACTGCAGTAAAGATTCCAGCCGATCAGCTTGATTCTCTTGTCGCACCGATTGCGCTTTATCCGGACAACCTGCTCAGTCAAACACTGGTTGCTTCAACCTATCCGCTGGAAATCATTCAGCTGCAGCAGTGGCTGGAAAAGAATCCGGACCTGGGAAAAGACCAAAAGAAACTGGCTGATGAAGTCAAGAAACAACCGTGGGATCCCAGCATCCAGGCAATGGCTGCGTTGCCAGATGTGGTAAAGCGTCTTTCCGACGATATCCAATGGACCACAGACCTTGGCAATGCATTTCTCGCTCAACAGAGCGATGTGATGGATGCGATTCAACGCATGCGCGTCAAGGCTAAAGGAACCGGAGCCTTAGCCTCGAACCAACAACAAAAGGTCGAAACGCAGGTCGTTGAGAGCAAGGAAGTGATCGTAATCGAACAGTCGAACCCGCAGGTTGTGTATGTGCCTTCCTACAACCCGACTGTTGTTTACGGCGCCCCTGCTTATCCCTATCCCCCAATCTACTATCCGCCATCCACCGGAGCCGTCATAGCAGCCAGCGCAATATCTTTTGGTGTTGGCTGGGCCATGGGTGCTGCATGGGGCGGCGGCTGGGGTTGGGGTTGCGGCTGGGGTGGTGGCGATATCAATATCAACCGCAACAACAATTTCAATCGCAATACGAATATCAGCGGTGGCAATCGCGTGAACAACCTACAAGGCGGAAATCGCACCAACGTGGGTGGCGGTAAATGGCAACACAACCCGCAACATCGTGGCGGCGCTCCATATGGCGACCGCAATACAGCAAACAGATTTGGTGGGACTGCGCGCGGCGATTCATTGCAGAACCGGCAACGCGCTGCGCAACGAGACATCGGCCGGCAGGGCGGCAACCTGGGTAGCGCAAATCGCGACCGCGGTGGTATCGGCGATCGAGGTGGCGCCGGAAATCGCGGTGGTGTTGGTGACCGAGGTGGCGTTGGTGATCGGGGCGGTGCTGGCAGTCGTGGCGGTGTCGGTGATCGCGGTGGTGTTGGGAGTCGCGGTGGTGTTGGTGATCGATCGAGCGGTATCGGTGATCGCAGTGGCGCTGCGAATCGCGGTGGCGTTAGTGATCGTTCGACCATCGGTGGTAGCAACCGCGGCAGCGGTTCATTTGGCGGTGCCAGCGGTGATCGTGTTGGCAATCGCAGCGTTGGAAGCTCCAGTGGAAGTCGAGGTGGTGGTTTTGGTGGTGGTTCTGGTGGCTTCAGTGGAGCAAGCGCACGCTCCAGCAGCAGCCGAGGCTCATCCAGCATGGGAGGTTTTGGCGGCGGTAGTCGTGGCGGCGGCGGTAGTCGTGGCGGCGGTGGCTTCGGTGGTGGTGGTCGCGGAGGCGGCGGCCGCAGGAGGTAACGAATTATGAAAAGGAGCAAAACAATGAAAACAGCATCCTTGCATTCACATATTTCGAAACTCGTGTTGGCTGCAGTCCTGGTTACTTCGGTCTCTGCATTCACAGCCAATGCGCAAACATCAACAACCGCTAAAGCCAAAAATTTTACGACCGCGGGTGAAGCGGTAGATGCGCTTATAGACGCGGCGGAGAAGTACGACGAAGCGGCACTGACAGAGATTCTTGGTCCGGGCAGCTACGACATCCTTCACACGGGTGAACCAGCGCGTGATCGCGAAGTAGCTCAAGCTTTCGCAGCAAAAGCCCGGGAGAAGAAAAAGATCGCGATCGCGAAGAACAATCCTCGGCGTGCCATTCTCGAGATTGGTGATGACAACTGGCCCTTTGCAGTTCCGATCGTGAAGACGGGTGCAACGTGGTCGTTTGATAGCAAAGCTGGACGTCAAGAACTTCTTTACCGGCGGATAGGTGGTAATGAGCTGGACGCAATTCAGATCTGTCGGGGATACGTTGAGGCGCAACATGACTATGCGCTGATGAAGCGCACCAAAGGTGTCAATCAATACGCGCAACGAATCATTAGTACTCCGGGCCAGCAAGACGGCCTGGCGTGGAAAAACGAGGACGGAACCTGGGGTGGACCAATCGGTGAAAAGGTAGCTGCTGCAATTGAACGTGGCTACTCAAACCGCAACGAACCATTTCACGGTTACTTCTTCAAGGTCTTAAAGGGCCAAGGTCCCGCAGCACCACTGGGTGAGATGGACTTCGTTGTGAAGGGCGTGATGATCGGGGGTTTTGCTCTTATCGCGTTTCCAGCGCAGTACAGAGTGACCGGCGTCAAGACCTTCATGGTGAGTCATGATGGCGTGGTCTATGAAAAAGACCTCGGTCCAAAAACGACGGAGCTTGCTGCGGCAATTGACCGCTTCAATCCGGATAAAACCTGGAGCCCTGTGGTCAATGACCAATGACAGTTTTCTCTGTGTGGCTCAGTGTCTCTATGGTTTGGAAAACTGCAGAGACACAGAGTGCTCTGCGCGACTCAGGCCACAACCAAAAGGTGGTTGTTACTGATGAGCCCACGATAGTGGGCGAAAGAATATAGCCTGGGGTGAAGCGAGGCTTTGCGAGCGAAACCCCAGGTGGGAGTGGTGACTGGATCTTTAGCCCGCGAAGCGGGCGACAGAAACGCGTTATTCACAATCGACCGCTGCCGCCCGTTTCACGGGCTTACTCAATAATCGCTCGCTCAACCTGGGGTTCTGCTCGCAAAGCCTCGCTCCACCCCAGGCTCTATGCTTTCGCCCTGCTTCGCAGGCTGAAGAGATTAATGAAGTGAGCCGCAACTCAAGCGAAGAATCTTGCCGAGAGAACAAGAGGTTGTCGCTTGGTTTCACAGAGAACTCACAGAGACTGACTGAAATGTTTCGGAGTGACAGCATGAAGAAGCTACTAGTCTATTTCACCCTCACCTGCCTCGTGTTTGTACCTGTAGCTAACGCCCAAACACGAACCGAGCGCGATCTTCTCGGGGAAAAACAGATTCCCGCCGACGCTTATTACGGCGTGCAGACAGCTCGTGCCCTGGAGAACTTCAAACTTTCCGGCGTCCTGATTAATCACTATCCCGGCTTCATCGAAGCGTGGGCCATGGTCAAGCTGGCTGCAGCAAGAGCGAACACCGAGGTGGGGGCAATGAAGCCTGATCGCTTAGCCGCAATTGAGAAAGCATGTGCGGCTGTGATCGAAGGTAAATATCGCGATCAGTTTTTAGTCGATTGGTACCAGGGCGGCGCAGGCACGTCTACCAACATGAACGCCAACGAAGTGCTAGCCAACATCGGTCTGGAACTGACCGGGCATAAGAAGGGTGAGTATCAATTTCTCGAACCGCATGACGACCTGAACATGTCGCAGTCGACTAACGACTCCTACCCGACCGCAATTAAGGTCGCATTTCTTCTGCGCAACGACAAGCTAATTGCTGAACTACAAAAACTCGTTTCTTCTTTCCGTCTCAAGGGAGATGCGTTTCTGGAAATCGTCAAGATGGGCCGGACTGAAATGCAGGACGCAGTCCCCATGACAGTGGGCCAGGAGTTCCACGCGTTCGCCGCTTCACTCGAAAGTGAAATCAAGTTGCTTCGCGACGCCGAGAAATACCTATATGAAGTCAATATGGGTGCGACTGCGATTGGCACTGGAATCAACGTGCCGAAAGGATATCCGGAGAAGTGCGCTGCCCACCTCGCAAAACTCACCGGAAAACCAATCGTACCGGCTAGCGACATGCTCGCCGCAACCTGGGACCAGCAGGGGTTTGTTGTCTATTCCTCTGCTCTGAAGAGCCTGGCAGTAAAACTGTCGAAGATTTCCAGTGATCTGATCCTGCTCACGTCCGGACCACGTGCAGGCCTCTCTGAGATCAACTTGCCAGCTTTGCAGCCGGGCTCTTCTATTATGCCTGGCAAAGTCAACCCGGTAATCCCCGAAGTCATGAACATCGTTGCGTTTCGCGTGATGGGCAACGACTACAGTGTCAACTTGGCTGCTCATAGTGGACAGTTGCAGCTCAACGCTTATGAGCCACTAGCCGGTCTCGCGGTAATTGAATCACAGGCCCTCCTCTTCAACACTTCAATCGTTTTCCGCACCAAGTGCATCGATGGCATTACTGTGAACGAAAAAGTCCTCTCGCGATACATGGAAACGACAGTCGGAATCGTAACGGCGCTTAATCCAATAGTGGGTTACGAAAAGGCGACCGAGCTGGCGAACGAAGCCTACAAGAGCGGCAAAGGGATACTCGAGATTATTCGCGAGAAGAAGGTTTTGTCGGAACAGCAGATTAAGGAGCTTTTGGATCCGGTCAAGTTAACCGGATTGGATAAGAGCAAGTATTTGAAGAAATAGGAATTTCGATTCGCACCTCTGTAACGCTGTGCTGATTGAGCTTTTTGAACCGCAGCTTTGCTAAGCGGGGATTTTTTGTAGCCAGTTCTCAGGTTTTTGTTCTTTCGAAAAGCTTTTTCGCCACGGCTCTGACGTGTTTGATATGCGGCAAAGCGTTACCAGGACGAAGCCGTGACCCAGCCCGCTGCGCGTGCGAAAGCATTTAGCCTGGGGTGGAGCGAGGCTCTGCGAGCGCAACCCCAGGTTAGAAGTTATTTGGATTTGATAGCCCGCGCAGCGGGCGATAGGAACTGGTTGCGCGTACCGCTCCCGCCCGTTTCACGGGCGGTCAACATTCGGGCCAGTTTACTTGGGGTTGCGCTCGCAGAGCCTCGCTCCACCCCAGGCTAAATGCTTTCGCCCGCGCAGCGGGCTGGTGAAAAACAGACAATATAGGAAAGTGGCATATGGTCCAGGCGATCGCACAGCAGGCAGACAAATCTCAATCGCGCTCCGGCGTGAGGATGGCGGTCGTCGTTTGGCTACTGACTGCCGTCTTCTATTTTTATCAGTACGCAATGAGGTCGGCGCCGGCCGTCATGATGCCCCAGCTTTCAGAGGCTTTTGGGGTCAGCGTCCTTGGTGTCGCATCAATCGTCGGTCTCTTCTACTACGGCTACTCACCTTTCAGTTTAGTCGCGGGCGCGGCCATGGATCGCCTCGGCCCACGTCTGCTGGTTCCGTTCGCTGCGGCTGGCGTTGGGATCGGTGCGCTTCTCTTTGCTACTGGAGATACCCAGGTCGCGAGCTTTGGGCGATTCCTGCAAGGTGCGGGAGGTGTTTTCGCTCTGGTTGGGGCTATCTACATTGCCACCAAGAACTTTCCCGCATCACAGGCAGCAACACTAATCGGTGCGACCCAGATGTTTGGCATGGCCGGTGGAGCAGCGGGGCAGTTTGTCGTGGGACCGATGATTGGAGCGGGTCTGGACTGGAAGCATTTTTGGATCGGAATGGGAGTCCTCGGTTTGATTATCGGTGTCATCCTTTTTTTCTTGATACCGAATGAAGGTACGGTGCGGCAAACGAGAGGAGGACTCAAGGTTGTTGCCCAAGCCTTCGCGACAGTTTTCAAGAATCCGCAATCGATCCTGTGCGGCTTGATCGCCGGCCTGTTGTTCATCCCCACGACTATCTTCGACATGATCTGGGGTGTGCGTTATCTGCAGGAAGCGCACGGTTTCGACTATGGCTCGGCGGTTATGCGCTCAGCCACGGTGCCCTTTGGCTGGATCATTGGCTGTCCGTTACTTGGTTTGTTGTCTGACCGATTGGGTCTGCGCAAGCCGGTGATCATTGGCGCTGCGGTTGTCTTGTTTGCTTGCCTTGCCTGGATTCTGTATGGGCCAACTGATGTTTTTCCACCCTACGTGCTTGGACTCGTAGCCGGAATCGTGTCAGGCGCGGCCATGTTGCCTTACACGGTGATCAAGGAAGCTAACCCCCCACAATTTGGCGGCACCGCCACTGGAGTCGTCAACTTTTTGAACTTCACTTTTAGCGCGCTTCTGGGTCCTGTGTTTGGCTGGATTCTGCTGCGGGTGTCTGGGGGCGCCGCAAAGATGGAACTCTCACACTACCAGTTTGCTTTTAGGCCACTGCTGTACGGAGTTGCTATCGCTATCGTCCTGGCCTTGATGTTGAAAGAGACTGGACCAGGAGTGCGCAAACAGTCGCCGGCAGAAACTGAGGAGAATTAGAAATGACGACAGGAACAGCAACTGGAACCGGAAAATACGAACGACTGTTGGAACGATGTTTGAGCTTGGAACCCATACCAACTGCAGTCGCCCACCCATGTGAAGCAACTGCGTTGTCGGGAGCAGTGGAGGCCGCGGAAAAGAAACTGATTGTGCCCATTCTTGTTGGACCAGCCGACAAGATCGCGGCCACGGCCAAAGCTGCCGGGCTCAATCTCGCCAACCTGGAGGTGATTGATGTTCCGCACAGCCAGGCAGCGGCGGCAAAAGCAGTGGAGCTTGTGCGTGAAGGCCGGGCGGAGGTTTTGATGAAGGGCAGCCTCCACACTGACGAATTGATGTCTGCAATCGTTTCGCGCGAAGGTGGCATGCGTACCGGTCGTCGCATTAGCCATGCGTTCGTGATGGACGTACCTACGTATCACAAGGTGCTCATCATTACCGATGCCGCAATCAATATCGCTCCGGGACTGGAGGACAAAGCTGACATCTGCCAGAACGCGATTGACCTCGCCATCTCACTCGGATGCGCTCAACCTAAGGTCGCAATTCTTGCGGCCGTTGAAACAGTCACTTCAAAGATGCCGGCCACACTCGATGCGGCGGCGCTATGCAAAATGGCAGACCGAGGTCAGATCAAAGGCGGCATCCTCGATGGACCATTAGCGTTCGACAACGCGATTAGCAAAGAGGCAGCTGATACGAAAGGGATTCAGTCACTGGTCTCGGGGGACGCGGACATCCTCCTGGCACCCGATCTGGAAGCTGGAAATATCCTGGCTAAGCAATTGAGCTATCTGGCTAACGCAGACAGTGCCGGCATGGTGCTCGGCGCAAGAGTGCCAGTAATTCTGACCAGCAGAGCCGATAGTGTACGGTCACGAATCGCCAGTTGTGGCGTCGCGATGTTAGTGGCACATGCGCGGCGCGGAAAGCTATAGGTTGTCCATGGATGACTACGCTCTTGTACTTAATGCCGGCTCATCCAGTTTGAAGTTTTGTGTCTTTATTAGACCCGGTGGACAAGCCTGGCGTCTGGAGGCACGAGGTCAGATCGAAGGCATCGGCACGGCGCCTAAACTATCCGTCAAAGGTGAGGATGGCGGACGCCTTGCTGATCAAACCCTGGATGCAGCCACGGTGCGTGATGGAGCGAATGCTGTCGACGCGCTCGCCGCCTGGTTACGCTCCAGGTACGCTGGATCGAAAGTATTAGGTGTTGGCCATCGGGTCGTTCATGGTGGTGCTCGCTTTGCTGGTCCTACCGTTCTGAATCAAGAGGTGTTGGCTCAACTGCGGGAGTTCGTTCCGCTGGCTCCGTT
The DNA here is from genome assembly GCA_046725195.1 of Acidobacteriota bacterium. Lineage (GTDB taxonomy): Bacteria > Acidobacteriota > Blastocatellia > Pyrinomonadales > Pyrinomonadaceae > PSRF01. The sequence goes on from JBKOYD010000095.1 coordinate 29,496, forward strand.
GCACCAGCCTTACAACCTCGCCGCGATTGAAGCTGTGTTTGAGCGCCTACCTGAGGTGCCGCAGGTCGCGTGTTTTGATACCAGTTTCCATTGTGGACAATCCCCGGTTGCTGAACTAATACCTCTACCCCGCGATCTCTGCAAAGACGGCTTACAACGCTACGGCTTTCACGGCCTGTCTTACGAGTACATCGCCTCGGTCTTACCTCAAGTCGCGCCCGAGATTGCGAATGGACGCGTCATCGTGGCCCATCTCGGCAGTGGGGCAAGTTTATGTGCCCTGAAGGAAGGAAAGAGTGTTGACAGCACCTTGGGCTTCACTGCGCTTGATGGTTTGTGCATGGGTACAAGGCCGGGTTCGATTGATCCGGGAGTTGTTCTTCATCTTTTTCAGAGTCTGAAACTCTCACCGAAAGATGTTGAGACCGTGCTTTACAAGAAATCAGGTCTGCTCGGCATTTCCGGAATCAGTAACGACATGCGCGACCTGCTCGGTCGAACTGAGTCCGAAGCTCGTCTTGCAGTCGATTACTTCGTTTATCGCGCAGCCAAAGAAATCGGAGCGCTCACGGCCGTTCTCGGTGGGGTTGATGCGCTCGTGTTTACAGCAGGGATTGGGGAGAACTCCGCCGAGATTCGACGGCGCATTTGTGAGAAGTCAGCCTGGTTGGGCATTGACTTGGACAATCAGGCCAATGAAACAAAAGGCCCACGAATCTCGACGTCGCGAAGCGAGGTCTCAGTTTGGGTGGTGCCAACAAATGAGGAGTTGATGATCGCCCGGCATACCGCATCGTTGTTGGGATTGAGATGAGGACAGGAAGTTAGGAGGCAGATTATGGCTACAGCTTCGCAACACGTTGGCACGCAGAACGTAACTTCTGCATGGGATGGATTCAACGCCGGTCTCTGGCAAAAGGAGATTGACGTTCGCGATTTCATTCAGCAGAACTACGAACCCTACTTCGGAGATGAGTCTTTTCTCGCACCCGCAACTGAACGAACTAAGAAGATCTGGGATCGTCTGAATGAGCTCTTTGTAGAGGAACGCAAAAAAGGAGTGCTCGACGTCTCTCAGGTGCCGAGTTCGATCACTTCGCACGGGCCAGGCTATATCGACCAGGAGAACGAAGTTATCGTTGGCCTTCAAACCGAGGCGCCCTTAAAACGAGCAATCATGCCGAATGGCGGCTTGCGAATGGTCTTGAACGCCCTGAAGACATATGGGTACGAACCTGATCCTCACGTTGTAGAGGCGTTCACAAAGTATCGAAAGACGCATAACGACGCCGTATTCGATGCTTATACGGCGGACGTTAGACGTTGTCGCAGTTCGCATGTGCTTACTGGACTTCCTGACGCTTACGGGCGCGGCCGCATTATCGGCGACTACCGGCGCGTGGCTCTCTACGGAGTGTCCAGACTGGTAGAACAAAAGCAGGAGGAAAAACTCAGTCTCGACTCTGCGATGTCGACCGACGAAATCATTCGAGATCGGGAGGAACTCGGCGAACAGATCCGGGCACTCAAGGAATTGCAGCAAATGGCCAAAAGCTATGGCTTTGACATTTCAGTTCCTGCTCGAACTGCTCGAGAGGCAGTGCAGTGGCTCTACTTCGGTTATCTGGCAGCCGTGAAAGAACAGAACGGCGCGGCCATGTCGCTGGGTCGAACATCTACTTTTCTTGACATCTATTTCCAGCGGGACCTGGGTTCGGGCGTACTGACTGAGTCGCAGGCGCAGGAGATCGTCGACGACTTCGTTATTAAACTGCGTATTGTCCGCTTTCTGCGCACTCCTGAATACGATGATCTCTTCGCAGGCGATCCAACCTGGGTCACCGAGTCAATTGCTGGTATGGGTGATGATGGCAGGCCACTGGTAACCAAGACGAGCTTTCGGTTCCTGCATACACTTTACAATCTTGGACCAGCACCAGAACCCAATCTCACAATCTGGTATTCCCCGCGTTTGCCTGATGGCTTTCGCAATTTCGCAGCGAAGGTGGCAATCGACACTAGCTCCATTCAATTCGAAAACGATGAAATCATGCGTTCCGCGTGGGGAGACGACGGAGCCATTGCTTGTTGCGTATCGCCGATGCTTGTCGGCAAACAGATGCAGTTCTTCGGTGCTCGAGCAAACCTGGCAAAGTGTCTTTTGTATTCCATTAACGGAGGTAGAGATGAAATTACTGGCGAACAAATCGGTCCCGCCAACGCGGCGGTGACTGGGGAGTTCCTCGATTTCGACGACGTTATAGACAAGTTTGAAAAAATGATGGATTGGCTGGCAGGTGTCTATGTCAACGCCATGAACATCATTCACTACATGCATGACAAATATGCTTATGAACGAATCGAGATGGCGCTGCACGAGTATAGCCCGGTTAGAACCATGGCGTTTGGCATGGCAGGCCTATCTGTCGTCGCAGATAGCCTTTCGGCTATCCGCTACGCGAAGGTTCGAGTTGTGCGTGATGAAACCGGACTCGTAACCGACTACCAGATTGAGGGCGAGTTTCCCCAGTTCGGAAACAACGACAACCGCGTGGACCAACTTGCTTCCTGGGTTGTCAGTACCTTTATGAAGAAACTGAGAAAGTATCCGACATATCGCAAGGCTCTTCACACTCAGTCGATCCTAACGATCACTTCAAACGTCGTGTATGGCAAGAATACTGGCAATACGCCGGATGGAAGACGACGTGGAGAGCCATTCGCTCCGGGCGCCAATCCCATGCATGGGCGAGACAAGCATGGCCTACATGCTTCGGCTGCTTCGGTCGCCAAGATTCCCTACCGGGACGCGGCTGACGGCATTTCATTAACCGCCTCGTTGGTTCCAGAAGGCTTGGGAAGAGTTGCGGCCGACCGAATTATTAATCTCCGCGGCATGTTGGACGCGTTCTTTGGCGTGACGGGCTATCACATGAATGTGAATGTGCTAAATCGTGAGACTTTGCTCGATGCTATGGATCAGCCCGAAAAGTATCCACACCTCACAATACGAGTATCCGGATACGCAGTGAACTTCGTGCGACTCACGCGCGAGCAGCAGATGGATGTAATCAACCGCACGTTTCACGGAGGACAAACCACGTGAACGCCGAGCAACCAGTACAAATAACTCCACTGGAGTCAAAGAGCCCATTTGAGCTCCGCGTTGACCAGGGCATTAGCGTGTCGGAATCGGCCGTTAAAAGGGCGCTGGTCACCGGAGAGATGGGCTTTCTTCATTCATTCACCACAGGCTCAACCGTCGATGGTCCGGGTGTGCGGGTGGTGGGGTGGACTGCTGGTTGCCAGTTTCGCTGCCTTTACTGCCATAACCCTGACACGTGGAACATGATGAACGGCATGCCGGTAACTTTGGAGCGTGCGATCGCAGAGCTCGGCAAATATCGTCATGGACTGAAGGTTATGTCGGGCGGCCTCACTCTGAGTGGGGGAGAACCTCTCATGCAGGATCGATTTGTCGTCAAGTTATTTACGGCGGCCAAGGCGATGGGGATACATACGGCGCTCGATACAAACGGTCATCTCGGTGAGCGATTGTCGGATGATGAACTGGAACAGATTGATCTCGTGTTGCTCGATATCAAAACCTGGGATCCGGATCGTCATCGTGAACTAACGGGAAAGGACGTTGGGCCAACCTTGGATTTCGCCCGTCGACTTGCCTCTCGCAGGCGACCAATCTGGTTGCGCTACGTCCTGGTGCCTGGCTTAACCGACGACGTGGGCGACATAAAACAAACGGCAGCGTTCACAGCCGGACTGGGTAATGTCGAGCGGGTTGATGTATTGCCGTTTCACCAGATGGGCCGGTTCAAATGGAAGGAGCTTAAAGTCAGTTACACGCTCGATGATACGAAACCACCGACCAATGAACTGGTCGAAGAGATTTGCAACGTGTTTCGCGCAGCCGGTCTCAAGGCCTATTGAGCACATCCGCAATTTTTACTGAATTCTCTAGAAAAGGAATCCACCATGAATTCTCATCGCAAATCGCAAATACTGCTTTTTGTGCTCTCAATCATGTTGAGCTGTCAAACTTCCTTCGCCCAGGGGAAGAAACCCAACATTGTGATCCTGGCCACCGGCGGAACAATCGCTGGAGCTGCAGCAACCGGAACACAGTCGGGCTATACGTCTGGCGCGGTGACTATTGATGCAATGATTGCTGCTGTTCCCGGAATAAAGGACCTGGCGAATATCAAGGGAGAACAGATCTCGAACGTCGGTTCACAGGACATGTCGTTTGACATCATGCTCACTCTGGCAAAGCGCATCAACGAGCTGCTGGCCAAACCTGACGTGGATGGCATCGTTGTTACTCATGGCACAGACACAATGGAGGAGACGGCATTCTTCCTGAACCTCGCGGTGAAGAGCGACAAACCAGTTGTGATGGTGGGATCAATGCGTCCTTCAACGGCGGTCAGCGCTGACGGCCCATTGAACCTCTATAACGCCATCGGTGTGGCAATCGACGCGCAGGCGAAAGGACGAGGAGTCCTGGTTGTCATGAACGACTGGATCCACGGCGCACATTCGCTAACCAAGACAAGCACGACCGCAATACAGACCTTTATGTCGCCATTGCGCGGCGTTGTTGGAGTTTCCGCTTACGGCAAGAATGATTTCTACAGCACTCCACCCTGGAAGCATACGAGCTCAAGCGAATTCAACGTTGCCAATGTAGCGAAGCTGCCGCGTGTTGACATCATCTTTGCGTGTGCCGATATGTCTGCAGATCTGATCGATGCGTCGGTGACAAATGGCGCGAAAGGAATCGTCATCGCCGGAGTAGGAAATGGAAACATGAACAAAGCATCGCTGGACGCTGCGGCTCGGGCAGCAAAGAAAGGAGTCGTGGTTGTCAGGAGCAGTCGCGTGGTAACGGGAACAGTGGGACGAAATGTAGAAGTCAATGATGACGAATTAGGTTTTATAGCGTCTGACGAGCTGAATCCACAGAAGTCGCGCATTCTTCTGTCGTTGGCCTTGCTGAACGCCCGCAGCAAAGACGACTTACAGAAGTTGTTCACGACCTACTGATTGTATTGTCGTAGATCCGGCGATGATTTGGATTGAGCTACTCATTCTTATAGCCTGCATAGTGGTTGGTGCGCGAATTGGTGGCATTGCCCTCGGTACTGTAGCCGGTATTGGTTTAGCGATTTTTGTTTTTATCTTCGCCCTCCCGCCGGGTGGTCCTCCTCAGACCGTGATAGGCATGATTATCGCGGTAATCACCGCCTTGGCCACGATGCAGGCTGCGGGCGGTTTGGATTATCTCGTTTCGCTTGCCGAAAAGATCATGCGTAAGCACCCGCAATAC
>JBKOYD010000114.1:0-17552 GCA_046725195.1 Acidobacteriota bacterium
CAACCTCACACTAGAAGCACGATCGGAAATTGTGGCGCGCCCTTCAAAGCCCGTAGCACGTCTGCTCCGAACCGGGGCGGGCGGGAAGCCCTCGGTCGCAGTATATTTAGTCAAATGCCCTCCCACCTTTCGTCCGCGAGAGGGCATTTGCTTTTATCACTCAAATCGAGTGATCCAGTTATTGCTTGTCGTACACCTCCACACTCTTGAACTTCTTTCCCTTCGGATCCGTTCCGCTCGTTGTGACGGTGCGGCTCTTGCCGTCAGCTGACACAACAATTTGTCCACTGACAGTCACCTTTCCATCTTTCTTGATCGTCATATCCAGCGTATTGGCATTCACCATTTTGTAGGACCTTGAGTCAGAGGTTGGATCACCAGTGACAGGATAGTCCTTTCCGTCGAACTTTCCTGTCCACTCAGTATGCACAGTCTTTCCTTCGCTGTCGGTGCCATCAACGGTGACTTTTATGTTGTCACCCGCCGTTTCGTAAACAACCGTATCGTGCTTCGGACCACCAGCGACGAGCTTTGATTTGGCCTCGTTAAGCTTCCAGGTGCCGATATGTACCTCCTGGGCAACGCATACTGCCGCCGCAACGAGACAGAGCGCCAGCGTCGAAATCGTAGTCTTTGCTTTCATTTCATCCTCCAAGGAAATGTGGGAGGGATTTCCCGCGCCGCATTCTAGTTCCCGCGTGATGGCCTCCGCAACCTGACTTAATGTCGTGGGCAGACCTTACCTCCATCGCAAGATAGTCAGTCAGGAAGGTGGGCTTGCCCCCGCCGTTACGCTTCAGTCATCCACATAAGAATTATCAGCTTTGCAATTATTCAGGGTCGCTTGGATTGTTAAAGAGTACGGACAGCTTGACGCTGCCGTGTCCGAATTGGGGGAAGTTAAACGTCGTTCGATCTCCCGGATCGAGCGTTGAAGCGGTATCTTCCGGAGGAAAAATTATGAGGGTGTTGAGAAAGGCAATTAAGCGCGACTGTTGAGACGATGAAAGTCGCGCAAACGTGTCACGTGAAGCTTGAGCTTCCCCACCGTGTCGCAAGATAACTTCCATCAAATTAATGCTGCGACCGTCGTGACCGTAAGGAGCAGTTGAGCCCACTCCCCAGAGCGGCGTTGTAAGAAACTCAGTGCGAACCGTTCCGTCAAAGTTCCTTTCATAGAAACCGGAACCAAGGTTGTGTCGCTTGAAGTCAGTAAAGATGTTCGTGACGACAAATGATTGCAACTTCGGGGATTTCAATGTTGGAAAACCTGAGTGGTCATCCACTGAATCAAGGAGCGGATTTGCAGTTGCAAAGAGATTGTTGAAGATCCCTAGTTGCGGATCATAAGACGTTTCTACATCGGCGACACGACGATCGTGATTGATTTTGAGATCAGCGACGTGGCATTCCGCGCAGCCGGTGCGGTCGAAAACAGTGCGACCTTGTCTGGTCTCATCAGTTTGCTGATAGATGGCAGGCTTCAAATAGTTGAGCAAGTAGAATTCCATGAAATCAACGATGCTCGTGGGAATCTCATTTGAGACACCATCACCATCTGGATCTGCTATCTCATTGTCTGTGGGCGGGGCCTCGATCTGATCTTGCGTTCCATCGAGCACCATGCCTGACGGCGTCACTATGCGCGCGCCGTTGTGCGCTTGCATCATTTGAGCGTCAACTGATTGCAGACCCATCTCATCATTAAAAGCACCAACAACAAACTCCCGGATAGAAATTTTTCCCCCATGCGCGAAGAATGGTCTTACGCGCAAATCAGGATTAACACCGCGCACTTCGCCAGTATCAACAGTACCGTCGGGTTCGACGGTGATTGATCCATAGTTGATTCCTTTGCTGCTCAGCGTCTTCGTGACCGGTCGATTTGTATTTCGTGCTTCCGCGACGGCTTGGGCGCGTATGGCGCGCAGATCGTTCGTGATCTCATCAGCGAGCATCTCCTTGAGGCCAAGACCAAACAAATGCGGTGCGTCACGGCTGTCAGGTCGCGTGACCACGTCTCCGCCAGAACCGGCGGCGCCGCGCGGCCGACCATGACACCCGGCGCAACTATCCGAGAGCCCTGCGCCCAGTGCCAGGTTGTTATTTATGTCGCCAACGCCGTCTCCAGCCAGAGGGCCCTGACCCTGAATGCGCAGGAACTTGCGTTGGAAGAGTTGACGCCCGCGACGGATCGCTCGAAAGGGGTCCCTTGCGATCACAAATGAGGATGAATCAGGTGTTGTCAAATTTCCACGGCCGGCGCCAACTTGTTGACTAAATGATTTGGCTATGCCGAAATTCGCGATGTTGGGGTTCTGTGTTCTATCTGTCATTTGAGCCCGAGCGGGCGCACTCCGCCAGAAACTGATCAATCCCCAAATACCGAGGAACAATAAGAGGACGACGATTTTCAGTCTCTTTGTTTGTTTCATATAACTCTCCTTTGGTTCGAGAACGCTTTTGCACCTTAAGGACTGCTTTAAAGAAGTGACCTGACAAATTCAGTTCAAGTCGAGGATGAATACCGGATCGTAGCGGCATGAAGTCAGTACAACCTCGCGGTAGCGAGTGGGTACGCACATTGCCAATTGCCAATTTTCGATTGTCAATTGTTCGCTCGGGATTGGAGGCCAATTGGCAATTGGAAATCGACAATCGGCAATGTTAGGACCCGCTACCGCGAGGTGGTACTGACTTCATTGCTGCGAGCTGTGATGGCCGAATCGTCAACATCTTTTCCAGGTGCAGGCGCGTGGCCGAGTAAAAAACGTTGGCAAAGAAAACAAGAACTTACGAACTTGCTACGCAGAGGTTGCGCAGAGTGAAGTCCTCAGATTAGGAGGCGGGCTTGCTAGTTTCCCTCCTGCCGGGTTAGGGGGTGTGGTAAGATACGTCCCCCCCTACCTAGCCTTTTGACCACAGACGTGGGCTCAAAGTCCTAAGAGTAGCGTTAGAAAATTCTTAGAGATTTGCTAGAGAGCTTATGTCCCTCGGCCTCGGACATACTTACCGATTCGATTCATTCGTACTCGACGTGGAGCAGCAAGTTCTTCTGCGCGATGGCCGCATGGTGCCGTTGACGCCCAAGGCTTTCGAGACACTACTGCTCCTCGTAAGACATCAAGGCTCTATCGTCACCAAGCAGAAGATTCTTGAAACTCTCTGGCCGGACGTTTTCGTGGAGGAGAGCAACATAACGTTCAACATCACGAAGCTCCGTAAGGCTCTCGGCGATACCAAACGACCGTCGCTCTATATCGAGACTGTGCCGCGCCGGGGTTATCGTTTCAAGACGGAAGTCAAAGAGGTCTTGGGTGAGGATAGTTCTGAGTTGAATAGAGCTGCGTCCTCAGCCGGCGACGGTGCAGTTGAGAGCGAGCTTACAGTCCTTAATTCAATTCCGGACAACGCCGGAGGGCTACGCCGTTTCTTAAGTTTCTTCTTCCAAAGAAAGCGAAATACCGCACTTCTTTTGATCGCGGCATTGCTCATCGTGGTAATTGCAACCGCAGCAAGCCGGCGTTTCAATCGACATGTCTCCGAGTCGGAGGTAGAGCGGGATCAGAAGGTCGCTCAGCTGCCGCCAACCACAGGTAGTCTGAAATATGAACAGATAACCACCTACGGCAATGTTGTTTCCGCTGCTATCTCTCCTGACGCAAAACAAGTCGTTTATGTACAGGAAAACAGCGGTCAGCAGAGCGTTTGGCTCATTCAACTTGCCACCCTCGTCAATATGCAACTAATCCCGCCAGGTGATCCTGCTTATAACAAAGTATCGTTCTCGCACGACGGAGAGTATGTTTACTTCGTTCGTCATGCAGAAGGTCAGTCAAGCGATCTTTACCGAATGCCAACCCTAAAGGGTCCCCCGGTTAGGCTGTTTCAAAATGTAGAAGCTTTCTACTCCCTATCCTCAGACGATCGGAAAATTGTCTTCAGGCGACGAGATCGCATCAACAGAGAAGACAATCTTTACATTGCTGACTTAGACAACCGCCATGAACGTGTTCTTGTCACACACAAGGAACCTGACTGGATCCGGGGCTTTTCTTTGTCGCCCGATGGAAAGGTAGTGGTTTATTCAACCGGTGAAACCGATTCTTCTCGCCAGACCATGAGCGTTAATGAGGTCAATGTTGAAACAGGTCACGCTAGGGTCTTGCTCAAACCAAACTGGTATTTTGTAAGGCAGATTGAATGGTTGCCGGATGGGAAGGGATTACTAATTTGCGTGAGAGAAAGCAGAACTACCAATTCGCAGATTTGGCGCATGTCTTATCCCGAAGGATCACTACGACAGCTGACTAGTGATCTAAACAATTACCTATCAATCAGCATAAACGCTGATGCCAGCAAGATGATCGGAGTGCAGAGCACACTTGCTTCTCATATCTGGGTATCGCCAAACATCTCCGGCAATAAGGCAAGGAATATAGCTGATGGTAGAGGTAGATTAGTCTGGACGGCGGATGGAAAGATTATCTACAACTCAGCGTCAGTTTTAGGATCCGATCTTTGGATTGCCAATCCTGATGGCACAGACCCAAGACAGTTGAGTTTCAACACGGGATTCAACGATTGGCCGGCAATCTCACCGGATAGCAAGACTATAGTGTTTCAGTCAGACCGCACGGGTGCTCAGCATTTATGGCGAATGGATTTGGACGGCAGTAATCAGGTTCAGCTCACTAATGGATACGCCGAAAGAAATGCAGCAGTTTCTCCTGACGGAAAGTGGGTCTACTACAATTCTTCAGAGAATGGCTTCCTTTGGAAGGTCGCGTGGGATGGTGGTGAGGCCATTAGACTCATCGACGAATATGCTGCTTACCCTTCTATATCTCCGGATGGAAAGTTGATCGCATGTTTTCATTTTCCAAAGTATGCTCACGAGGCTCGCATCACCGTCAGAAGCACCGCAGATATGAAAACAGTTGCAGAGTTGACGCTTGCTCCCGGGTTCTGGATCTCGCGAAGCATTCAATGGGGGGCCGACAGCTCGACCCTGATTTATGCGATACAAACTAAAGGGAAATTGAAACTCTATCGACAAGCACTGGATTCAGGGCCGCCGCAAGAACTAACCACGCTAAAAGCCGAGGATGAGTTCGAGTTTGCGCTGTCACCCAGTCACAAAGAGTTGGCCTTCATAAGCACTAAATGGAATCACGACGCCGTTCTAATTGACGGCTTGAAGTGATCCAATCTGAATAAGCTCGTTTCACTTTTGATCCTTCCTCGGCAATCCAATCAGATAATTCCACTATCTGTTTAGATAGTGTTTGACTCTTCTCCCCCTCAACATCATTGCTTAGCCACAGACCTTACAGTGGAGCCATCTCCTCTTCCCTGAGGAGATATGGCAAGTAAGCGTTGGCGGACAATTCGTCCGTGAACCGTGGCACGCCAATAACATTGGTGGAGCTCAGCTCTCACAGGTATCAGGTCCGGTCGAGCCCGTGTGGTGCAGTAGTCGACTGCACTATTTTCAAAGAAACTCATTCGGTCGATCAATTCGACCGTTGCCCAAAAAGCAGAAAGAGGAAGTATGAAAAAGCAAGTTGTAAGCTTTACGTTGCTGCTGATCACGATAGGATTCATGTCGACGGTTGCGTCTGTCCATGCTCAGACAAGTTACGGTGTTAAAGCAACCGTTCCATTTGATTTCATGGTTGGAGATCGGCAGTTCCGAGCCGGCGCAATCACTGCGCGGCGCCTATCGACGTGCGATAGTGTGTTGGTAATCAGCAGCCTGGACAATCGCCAACACCACATTCGCTCAACAATTAACGTGCAAAGCTCCCAGCGTTCAGATAACGCGAGGTTGGTTTTCCGCAAATATGGAACTCGCTACTACCTCGCGCAGGTCTGGACATCGGGGGACAGCGGACGCGAATTTTCCAAATCACCCGGTGAACGAGCGCTCGAGCGCGAAACGCGCCGCGTTGCAAAGAACGTACGTGGGCCGGAAATGGTAACCGTTGTCGCCGTTGTCGCCGGTGTGGAGTAAAACAGAATCACTAAGCACGTCAAGAAATGCGCGTTGCCGCCTGATATGAGGCGGTGGCTTTGCTCCGACGCTACTGCATATCACGACTCCCGGTGATGGTGAAGCGAGTACCTTCACCCGGTAGCGTCGGGTCGCACACCCGCGAGTCCGAGTGGCAATGAAGCCAGTCAGAACCAAGAGCGATACCGACTGCTTGACCTTAAGGCATCCTTCAGTGGCACCCCTAATCGGGCAATGCGAGCCAAGCAAATAGAGCTATTGAATGCAGTCGCTACCGCTCTGACCCTGTAACCCCTCAAATGTATATCTGCGTTAGCTAAATGCAGTCGCTATCGCTTCCCCCCTCAATTCCAGTTTGAACATCCGTGGTGGATCAAACGTAAAGCTAGATCACCCCAGTTTCACATGGCGAAATTATGAATTTCTTTCCGCAATCGTGGAGACAGACGAAGTTGCGACTAAGCTCCTGAGGTAAGTCGTCGTTTTAAAGCGTTAACCTTCAGGTTCACCACAGTTTTCTCGTTGGAGAATCATATCGTGAACGGCTCTTTCCTGGTCGGTGAGCTTCTCGTCGAGCCGCAACTCAATAACATCAGCAGTGATGACAAATCCATTCGCGTCGAACCGAAGGTAATGCAGGTACTTGTTTGCCTGGCTGACGCTGCGGGTGAAGTGGTATCCAAAGAGCGACTCATTGAATGCGTCTGGACAGATACTTTCGTGAGTGACGACGTTTTAACGCGCGCGGTTTCGGAACTGCGCAAGGTCTTCGGTGACGACAGCAAAGAGCCGCGATATATTCAGACGATTCCTCGAACCGGTTACCGGCTGATTGCCCCAGTCTCCAAAAAACAAAACCCGCAAATTGCAGATCAAAGCGAGGCCGTGGCGGGAGTCCCTCCCAGCACACTGTGGTCGCGTCGATTGATTTGGCCCGTGCTCCTCTTACTATTTACGTCGGGCGCAGCGTGGCTCTTCTTTTCGCGGGCTCGTTCTGGAACGGTTCGTCCGTCTATGAGAGTTGTGCCTTTTACTAGTTTTCCAGGACGAGAGGATCAAGGAGCACTCTCACCAGATGGGAACCAGATTGCTTTTGTCTGGGGAGGCGAAAAAGGTGATAACGCTGACATCTATGTAAAATCAATAGGTGGAGAACGACCTTTGCGGATTACGACTGACGCTGCGATCGATGTCAGGCCGGCATGGTCACCCGATGGTCAGAGAATCTGCTTCCTGCGGATCAATCAGTACGAAGGAAAATTTACGGTGTTCGTCGCATCCGCTCTGGGTGCCGCTCCTGAACGGATGTTGTTCTCTTTAAATCAGGTGCCAGGCACATTGGCCTGGTCACCAGATGGAAAATTCATTGCAACCTCGGATGCTCCCGCGGGATCGAAAGCTTCCAGTATTGTGTTGTTCTCACCCGAAACAGGCGAGAAGCGAAACCTAACCACGCCGCCCGGTCAGTATTGGGCCGACTCAACGCCTTCATTCTCCCCGGATAGCAAGTCAGTTGCATTCGTTCGAGAGAACACGCCGATCACTGGAGACATATATGTGGTTCCAATTGACGGAGGCGAACCACGTCGCATCACTTACGATAACGCACAACATATTTTCAACAGTGGCATAGTTGGCGGGTTGGCCTGGACTGCCGATGGCGCTGAACTCATATTCTCATCAACTCGCGGCGGCACGCCCAGTCTTTGGCGAGTTGCAGTTTCGGGTGGAGATCCAGAACGCTTGCCGGTAGGAGGAGACAACACTTACAACCCCTCCGTTTCTCTACAAGGACATCGTCTTTCCTACATGAGGATGTCAGGAGGCACACCCATTTACAAAGTTGAGGTAGCGACTTCAACGAGCCAGCGCGCAGTAGCGACGAGATTTCTTTCTTCTACCCGAGATGACGCATCTCCAAGATATTCTCCCGATGGAAAAAGGATTGCCTTTCAGTCGGATCGTACTGGAAATCCGGAGATCTGGATGTGCGACAGTGAGGGACAGAATCTCACGCAGTTGACATTCTTCCGTAAAGGGGTTGCCGGTACTCCGCAATGGTCACCGGACGGAAATCAGATTGCTTTTGATTATCGCGCTACGGGAATGTCCGACGTATACGTGATCAATGTGGCCGGAGGAGTACCGCGAAGAGTCACAACCGAAAACTCGGATGATAGCGTTCCAAGCTGGTCCAAAGATGGCCGCTACATCTACTTCGCTTCAAATCGTGGAGGAGATCTCGAAGTGTGGAAAACGCCCGTAGATGGAGGTCAAGCAGTGCAGCTAACCAAGCAGGGTGGCTTCACTGCGTTCGAATCTGCCGATGGCAAATATCTCTACTACAGTAAGAATTCAGGTTGCCCCGGCGTCTGGCGAATTCCCACAGATGGCGGCGAGGAGGTTTTGGTACTGAGACAGCCTGGGGCGGGAAACTGGGGACAATGGGCTCTGGCCAACGACGGAATATACTTCATAAACTTAAAAGCGGACGCTGGTCAGTCAGTTGAGTTGTTTAGCTTCGCCACGCAAAACACAACTCGCGTTGTCGTTTTGGGAAAAATTGATGAATTCGTTTCAGGACTTGCTGTTTCACCCGACGGTCATCACATCCTCTACACGCAACAAGACCCAGTCAACAGTGACATCATGCTCGTTGAAGATTTCCGCTAATGTCCGATATGCGTCTGTCTTGTCGTCCTTCATCGACCCACGCTTTGCTTGGTAATAGCCCTGCGTTTTATGGCTGTCACAAGAATAGGACAGGTTGGGAAGGGGGCAAGCGGCAAGATCATGCACCTCACAAGAATAGGACAGTTGGGAAGGGGGCAAGCGGCAAGATCAAGCATTACACAAATAGAAATACCGAGCGCGCCCCCGCTCGATCCAATTCAAGCCCCCTTACCTTCGTCAGCTACAACCAACCAACTTGAAAGTCTGAACGGCCATAATCGTTGCGGATGCGAAACGAAGCGGGGGCGGGCTCTGTATTTCTATTTGTCTGGTACTTGATCTTGCCGCTTGCCCCTTCCCAACTGTCCTATTCTGGTGACGTACATGAGATTCACCGCTTGCCCCCTTCCCAACCTGTCCTAATCTTGTGAGAAGCCTTAACCTGGATAGACCGTTCCCGCCTCAACGAAGCACAAAGGGTTATGCCACTTATCTTCTGCATAAAAAGATCGTTCACCCCACGGTCGCACGCTTATGCTGCCTCCCGATACGCCATGCACGTCTTCACGAGATAGACAACCTAATGATTTCGCACGTTCGAAGACTGCATCAAGATTTTTCACGATGAAGTACAAGGCCTTAGCCGCTGGATGTGGTTTGCCCGCGGCCGAAACGTCCACCACCTGCAACGTCACCCCTCCACAGTCAAAGTAGCAACGCGAACCTGCTTGCTTTCGCCCTTCGAGTCCGAACAGTGCGCCGTAAAACTCGGCCGCCTGATCGAGATCCCCCACCTCGACATTGAGCCGAAAGAGCGTGGGCACGTCCGCTTTTGCTTTCGTCGCTGGACGCTTCGCCCTTTTCTTCTTCGTCGTTTTCTTAGCTGCTACTTTTTTAGTTGATTTTCTTTTCTTAGTTACCATGTTTCCTCCGTAAGCATTAATGTGCTGGCGGTTTCGAAAACCACTCGAGCCAATCGCGCACCAAATCGAGGCGACGTCGATTGATGTAGTAAACGCGACCCCTGCCCTTCTGTTCGTGGTAAAGCAGTCCAGCCGACTCGAGCACCTGAATATGTCGGGTGGTGGTGGGCCACGCATGCTCAAACACTTCGGCAATCTTGCCGGCCGTCATTGATCCACCTTCAAAGTTGAGCGTGAGCATAATGCGGCGGCGGGCAGGATGCGCCAGCGCAGTGAAGACGGCCTCATACGCGTCCATGCGCGCTTTCGATTCCCGTCTCGGCTTTCCCTTCGCCATCGGACGAGAATATTTAGCCTACAGGCTAATCAATGTCAAGCCGACAATTAGCGTTGCGGCTAAATATTGTGGCCCAGCTTTATGGACGCACGATTCCCAAATCGGTGCAGATCTTTCTCACCAGTTGTTTCTTGATTTCGCGATGCCGAGGAATAGTTGTGGTTAAGCCATTAGAAGGATTACGAAAAACTGTGTGCTTAGTGCCTTCGCGAAGAAAGACGCAGCCGTGAGACTCGAGGTGCCGTATGAGGTCGGCCCGTTTCATTATCTTTGGCGTTCAGGCAGCGCGTAACACGAGGCGTTCTCGAGTAACCTTGGCGTCGGGCGGCAAACGCTTTTCAAACTCCTCGCGATTGGCTTCCAGTATCAACTGAATAGCTTCGCCGAGGTTCTCGCGCACTTCGTCGAGAGTCTCTCCTTGCGTATTGGCGCCTGGCAGTTCAGCGACGTACCCAATGTAGCCGCCTTCCTCCGCCTCTTCGTAAATTGCAGTTAACGTGAGTTCGGTCATTCGGTTGTTCGAATTGTATCACTCCGGCCAAATCGGGGCAGTAGCCCGACCGTGAGGGAGGCTCCGTTCGTCTCTACTCAACATATCGTGCCAGCTTTTCAAGCGACGACCGAGTGCCAGCTTCATTGTCCGCGGGATCGATCCCCACGGGTATATTCTCAAATATGATCGTAACCTCGGTCCCACCATCTCTTTCTGCAAACATTACCACCATGAACATCTTTCCCGAGAACGCGCGGTCCGCGGAATCAAAACTTATCGCTTCAACTATTCTCTTTGAGGGCGTTAGTTCCAAAAACTTCGCACTGAAGCGGTCTTCGCGTTGTGACGTCTTGCCGCGTGCCTCTTGTTCTGATTGAGGATAGAAGAGTGACATCGTATATCCTCCACCAACGCGAAGGTCGAACTCATGCACCTTTGCAGTCATCTCACCGGGCGCCAGCCATACGGCCAGGGCTGCAGGATCGGTGAACGCCCGATAGAGATCTTCCGGCGACGCTTTGATAATTTTCGAATTTCTCGTACTGGCCTTCGAAGTTGGATTTGTCATGCTGTCCATTATAGCCATGACCATTCAGCTGACACCTCCTTGGAGAAAAGATCACATCCGATCTAAAATTCCGCTTCCCCCATTTCTTTAGTATCCCAGTTCAAGTAAGACCATTGGCCAAATAAGATCATTCGGCCAGATCAACCAAGGCGCCGATTGAACCTGCATCGCTCGACTTCTGACCAGTACAAAGGAGCCATCCTATGAGAAGTTTAAGGAGAGTACGCGTTATAGCGATATTGGCCGCGCTGCTCTTGACTCCGGTCGGCAGCGCATTTCTGAATCACAATGAGGTTGCTCAAGCTCAAAGCTTGTCGGCGGCGCCCGAACAACTTTCATTTGTCACAGAAATTGCCGGTTCAAGTCTAACCTGTCGTAAGGCAACGCACGGAGAATCCCTGGCTCTATCAAAGCGTGATGGGGTCCAACGGCACGTGATCACTCCGGCCTCGCACGTCAACACAGGTGGGTTGACGATAATCTTGCGAGCGACGCCCCAGTTGGAAAACTTTCCCCAGGCTAAGGCAGCGTTCCTGGCTGCCGCCGCCAGGTGGGAGTCGTTATTTAGCACCCAAATCACTATCGTGATTGATGTTGATTTTGGTCCAACTTTTTTCGGGCAGCCGTTTGGTCCGAACGTGCTGGGCCTAACCAACACACAAACTCTCATCGGCGCGGGCATCTATGATTTTGTGAGAGCCGGCTTGATTTTTGGAGCGTCTAACTCACGAGAAAGGGTGCTTTACCCTCTCTTCCCCACTGGTAGTATCGCAACCGACATCGGACGGACGGATATCATGGTCTCTCCGTCAGCAGACTTTCGCGCACTTGGGTTAATTAGCCCAGTCGCAGACCCGGACGCCGAGTTCCCGTTCTTTGGTTCCCCACCTGCGATCGGATTCAACTCGAATTTCCCGTTTGATTTCGACCCGAGTGATGGCATTGACCAAAATAAGATTGATTTCGATGGGACAGCAGTCCATGAGATCGGCCACGCGCTGGGATTTTCATCAAGTGTTGGCTTTAGTGAGCTGATACCTGGTCTGCCCCCGGTGCCGTCGGTTTTGGATCTGTTCCGTTTCCGCCCCCACGTCAACCTTCCCTCATTTGGTGGCGAGGAGCGGATACTGTCATCAGGAGGAGAGCAAATATTTTTCGCATTAAGTCCGGAGCTTGAGTTTTCTACCGGCAGACCAAATGGCACAGGTGGCGATGGAGCGCAGGCGAGTCACTGGAAGTTCATTGTCGTTAATTCGCATCAACCACCTATCGGGATAATGATACCTGCTTTCAGGCTCGGCGAGCGTCACGTGATCACCAACAATGATCTGCGCGCTTTTAACTCGATTGGTTACAGCTTAAGTTCGGAGTAGCGTCCGGTGTAGGCCCACGGCTCGGGAGACGTTAAGTGTCATCATGGATTTATGAGGGTCGCACGTCAGCATTCGACACTCGACGTTCCTTCCAGTCAGAGTAAAGCGCTAGCGTAGCCACGATTATGTTTGCCGCAATTATCGGTAGGGCATTCATCCAAATACCGTAGCCGACCCACAAGAGTGCAGCCAATGCCCGGAGGCGACGCATGGCCCCTGGAAGAAATCAGGTGTATTGAGAAAAGAGGCTGTGCCAACTCGTGCCGTGCGAGCAGTCTAAGAAGATAGAAGAACATCAAGTACCTCATCAGAATAGGACAGTTGGGAAGGGGGCAAACGGCAATCAAAAGTATCTCACTAAATAGTCACCGAGCCCCCGCTTGGTCCACATCAGACAAGTTCGAGCTACGAAAAATCCAAGTAGCTGAGGAGATGTAAGAGGCTTGAAATGAACCAGCGGGGGCGCGCTCGATTTTGGTAGAGCGAGGTGTCTTATCTACCGCTTGCCCCCTTCCCAACTGCTTTATTCTCGCGCAGTGCTTGATGCTGCAGCTTGCCCCTTCCCAACTGCTTCATTCTCGTGCGGTACCTCTTTCTCTCACCTATCCAATCAGATAACCCGGCTATCTGTTTGTGATAAGTGACTTCACACCCCAGTTCGTGAGTCAAACTTCTTGCATTGAAGAGCATCTCCTATTTCATGAGGAGTTACGGCAAGTCAAGAGTTTCTTAGTCAGGCGTGGCACACGACTAGCAGTAATGGAAACGGACTAAGATGTCACAAACCGGTGGAGCAGTTTGGACATGAGACCACATCTACCTCCAAGTGAACCTCACTCGTCGATCAACTCGGCTCCGTTCCCCCAAAAGCACAAGAAACCATGAAAAAGCAGGTAAGAAGATCTATGCTGCTCTTATAGTCACGACAGCAT
Source organism: Acidobacteriota bacterium (assembly GCA_046725195.1). Lineage (GTDB taxonomy): Bacteria > Acidobacteriota > Blastocatellia > Pyrinomonadales > Pyrinomonadaceae > PSRF01. The sequence continues at coordinate 13,316 of JBKOYD010000114.1, forward strand.
TCGTGTCAGTTGTTGTTTCCGTCGGTGCTCAGTTAAGTGATGGTGTCAAGGCGAACGTTCCATTTGATTTCATCGTTGCACACCATACGTTCCACGCCGCCGCAATAACGAGTAGACCTATGTAAAGAAAAGGTGCAACTGGTAACTGTCATTGCAGTGAAACGGAACCAGCACTCAGCCAATTGTGAATCCCCTGATGCGGCGAATCGCTACGTCGGGGTTCTCGCACGTCAGGCAGCAGTCATGACGCATTCTGATCAAGAAAATTTCGACGGCACTACTCGGTTCGCTATCCGGAGGCGACTTGGAGCCGGTGGCTTCGGAACTGTGTATGAAGCCTATGATCGAGAACGCAACACAGTAGTGGCACTAAAGGCGCTACGTGAAGCGAACGCTGATGGGATCTACCGGTTCAAGCGTGAGTTTCGCGCCCTCGCAGATGTGACCCACCCTAACTTAGTAACCCTTTACGAACTGATATCTGACGGCCAGCAGTGGTTTTTCACAATGGAGCTAATCGACGGCTGCAATTTTGTGGATTATGTTCGAGGGCACACTGGTTCGACACCGATGGAAGTCGACTCTACCTTCGAGACACTGAAAGTACCAAACACAGAACCTGTCAGTGGCGACTCCGTCATAGTGTCGAATGCTGTTTCTGCGAACCACCCATTGAACGTAGAGCGCGTGCGGGATGCTCTCACGCAGTTAGCTGGAGGGGTTAATTTTCTTCATGAAGCAGGCACGCTTCATCGAGACATCAAGCCCATGAACGTATTGGTGACGCCCGAGGGACGCGTAGTGCTGCTCGATTTCGGCCTGATCACCGAGCTTGCTCGACAAGAGCATCACCAGAGTCTGACGCTTATTGGCACACCTACCTATATGTCTCCTGAGCAAGGGTCTGGGCTTCCCATAACACAAGCAAGTGATTGGTACGCGGTAGGAGTAATTCTCTACGAAGCGCTCACCGGACAGCTACCTTTCTCAGGTCAGTACTTTGAGGTACTAAGAGATAAGCAGATGCTTGAGCCAGTTGCTCCGATCAATTTAGCGCCTACTATTCCGGACGATCTCAATGCTCTTTGCCTGGACCTTCTGCGTCGTGATCCTGAAGCACGCCCTTCAGGACGTGAGGTGCTATTCCGTCTGGGTCGAGTTCAAGTTCCGGAGCAGACATCGACCCTGACACTATCTTCGCCAAGTCAGAGAGCGCCGTTCGTTGGACGAGAAAGACATTTGGAGACACTAAAAGGCGCATTCACAGCTACCAGAGAAGGGCGTACGGTGACTATGTATGTTCACGGTAGATCGGGGATGGGCAAAAGCGCTCTGGTCTATCGTTTTCTCGACGACCTCCAACGTTGCGAAACAGACGTAGTAGTGTTGGCAAGTCGCTGTTATGAGCAGGAGTCTGTCCCCTATAAGGCTGTGGACAGCCTGGTGGATGCATTGAGTAAGTATTTAAAACACCTTCCCACCTCCAAAGTGGAATCGCTCATGCCACGTGATGCTTTGGCCCTTGCGCGTCTGTTTCCCGTGTTGCGACAGGTAGAAGCTGTCGCTAAGACTCGGCGCAGAGATCATGAGATTTCTGATTTCCAGGAACTGCGGCGACGTGCCTTTTCGGCGTTTCGTGAACTCTTGGCGCGACTGGCAGACCGGAAATCCTTAGTCCTCTTCATAGACGATCTACAGTGGGGAGATGCAGATAGTGTGGCCTTGTTAGGCGAACTCTTGCGCCCTCCTGATCCGCCTGCTCTTCTCTTGATTGCCAGCTATCGGTCCGAGGACGTCGAGACGAGCCCACCCTTACAAAAGCTCCTTCAGCTCCGCACCACTCTCACTTCAAGTATTGAACCGCGTGAACTTGTAGTTGGAGAGTTGAGTCCTTTGGAGGCTCAGGACCTGGCTTTGACGTTGCTGGGCGAGGAACAATCCAGCTCGATGGACGTGGAGGCGATAGCCCGTGAATCCGGCGCCAGCCCTTTTTTCATTCAAGAGCTCGTCAGGTATTTACTGGCGGGACGCGAAGAAATGCAAAGCGCCGGTACGGGACGCGAACAATATGGTTTTAAACAGGTGGACGATACCACATTAGGTGAAGTCATCTGGACTCGTGTATCACGGCTCCCTAAACATGCGCGCCGCCTGTTGGAAGTGGTATCAGTGGCTGGTCGCCCCATTCCGTTGGACGTAGCAAATTTGGCTTCAAAATTTGAAACCGTAGACCAGCAGGCGCTGGCCATCTTGCGCTCTGAACATTTGATACGAATTAGCGAGGCACAGGACCAGGATGAGATCGAAACCTATCATGACCGTATCAGGGAAACCGTCATAACGCACCTTTTCCCCAAGACCCTGAAGGCTTATCACTACCGCCTGGCATTGTCGTTGGAGACCTTGGGCCAGACTGACTTGGAGGCTATGGCCGTACACTTCCAGCAGGCGGGATATCCAAAGCAAGCGACCCACTACGCGATAGCTGCTGCTGATAAAGCTTCCGAGGCGCTTGCATTCGACCGAGCATCACGCCTCTACCATCTGGCTCTCGAACTTCAATCAACGGAGAAGACAGAAGAACGTACTTTACTCGTAAAACTTGCGAGTGCTTTGGCCAATGCCGGACGGCCAGCTGAAGCCGCACGTTTCTATCTGGTCGCGGCCCAGGATGTCGAGTCTGCTACGTCGCTCGATTTTCAACGTCGTGCCGCCGAGCAACTGCTGATGGGCGGACATATTGACGAAGGTCTCGAAGTCATACATAGAGTCTTAGCGGCAGTGGGCCTCAAGCTATACTCCAATCCCAAGCGCGCGTTGCTCTCGCTTCTCATCCGGCGGGCACGGCTCAGACTCAGAGGCCTTCACTTCAGTGAGCGCAAGGCCAGTGAAATTCCTGAGAGCGACCTTTTGCGTATCGATATATGCTGGGCCGTAGCCGCTGGGCTGGGTTCTGTTGATGCGATCCGCGGTGCGGATTTCCAAACACTTCACTTACTACTCGCATTGCGCGCCGGCGAGCCGTACCGTATCGCTCGAGCTATGGCCATCGAGGCCGGTTTTTCTGCACTTCCTGGGAAGCGCACAGAGAAGCGATCCGCACACCTCGTTAAAGCTGCCGAGGAGCTCGCCCACAAGGCCAATAATCCGCATGCGACTGGATTGTCAATTGTCATGGCTGGAATCGCGGCGTTTCTTAACGGACATTGGAGGAAAGCCGCGGATCTATGCTGCAGGGCGGAGGTAATCCTGCGAGATCAATGCATCGGTGCCGTATGGGAGCTGGCCAGTGCTCAAAGATTCCTACTGAGCTCCCTCATGTACTTAGGAGAGCTAGGCGAAATGGCCGACCGTCTGCCTGTCCTTATTAGTGAGGCCAGGGAGCGCGGCAACCTTTACGCCGCAACAGTCTTACGATCGCGGATGCATATAGTTTGGCTGGCAGCCAACGAGCCTGATAGAGCTCGAAGAGAAACAGTTCAAGCTTTAGCGGAGTGGTCACAGAAGGGCTTTTATATTCAGCATTTCTACAATCTATTCGCCTTGACACAGATCGAATTGTATAACGGCATGGGCCGTCTGGCCTGGAAGCTTATTGAAGAACAGTGGCCCACACTTATGAGCTCAATGCTCCTGCGAATTCAGGTATTGCGCGTGGAATCGATGCACCTCAGGGCGCGCTGCGCGCTGGCCATAGCTGTGGTTGATAAAGATCCAGAACGTCTATTGACATTTGCTCAAAACCTTGCGAAGAGGATAGGGCAGGAAAACGTGCATTGGTCTGGCCCATTGGCTCTGCTCACGCGCGCTGGAATAGCTAGCGTTCAGGGTAGAGAATCATTAGCCGCAGATCTGCTGTCCAGAGCAGCTGATGACTTTGATGCAGCAGATATGGGTCTCTATGCGGCAGCAGCACGCCGGCGTTTAGGAGCGATCGTGGGTGGGGACTATGGTCAGCAATTAATAGTTGGAGCGGACGCGTGGATGTTGGACCAGAAGATCATCAACCCCACTTTCATGACTCGGATGCTGGCCCCTGGCTTCGCTGGAGATATTTAGTATGACTGGCAGTATCAAGTACCTCAGCAAAATAAAGCAGTTGGGAAGGGGGCAAGCGGCAATCTCAAGTACCTCACCAAAAAGATCCCGAGCGCGCCCCCGCTGGATCGAGTTGGGCGGTCATGATTTATTAAGACTCGATTCGTGAGATTAATGATGGTCAATGCTGGTCCTATCG
>JBKOYD010000174.1:0-25121 GCA_046725195.1 Acidobacteriota bacterium
GCTGAATGTAGTCGCGTTCCATTGCTACTTCGCCGAGATCGTGCAACAACGCGGCAGAGTGAAGCGATCCACGATCGTGTCGCGCAAGGTGAAAAACCTTCGCAATCTCGTCTGCGATTGCCGCGATTCGCTCCGCGTGAGGATTCTCGTAACGCTCAAAGCGATCTGCCGTGACCGCAACCTGGATAAAAGCTTCATCTGCGGCTTTATCGATTAACTCTGTGGTCTGGACTGGGGTCATCGGTTTATCTTGGGAAGGTCCTAATTTCAACATACAGCATCGCGGCTCGCAACAGTCAGGAGCTCCTTATCAAAAGTTATTTCAGCGTCTGAAATAGATCGCGTGCCTTTCGGTTATTGGGATCGGACGCCACAGCGCGCTCGGCTTCGCCCTTCGCACGCAACGTCAATCCGAGATCTCGATACAACTCGGCCAGCATTACTCGATACTCTGCATTATTGGGTTCCAGCTTCACTGCAGCTTGCAACTCAGCTTCTGCTGCACGTCGAGTGCTCTCATGGATCGCCAGAGCGCGACCATAATACGCTCGGTAGCGAGGTTCATTGGGAACTGCTCCTGCGGCCGCCGCGAGAAGACCAATTGCGGTGTTTCGCTGACCGAGTTCCAGCGCCGCGAACCCCTCTTTGAATTTGAGTTCCGCTCGTTCACCAACAGACATGACCGTCGCTTGAGCATCGTCGGTTTTCTGAGACGACGGTGTTGCGCGTGTGGTCGCTTTCGGGGCCGACTCGGCCACGGTATTGGCCCTTGCGCGCGCGTTCAACTTTGAGTCGTAACGAGCGCGAAGAACTTCGTCACGCAGTGTGTCGTAAGCCTGCGTTATTCGCGCGAACCCTGATTCAATTCGCGCAAGCAGGGCAGAGTCGGCCCTGCGAAATCGGTCTGGATGGTAGCGTCTGGCTAAGTGGTAGTAGGTACTTTTTAGGTCTTCTGATGACGTCGTTTTTGAAACACCTAACGCCTCGTAGTGCGATTGAGCGTTGATTAGTCTGTCAAGGAAACTGTGAATATCGTCATCTTCACCGACGGTTATTTCGTGTAGTTCCGACGGCGCAGGCCGAGTTACCACTACGTCCTTTTTCTTTTCTGGTTGGGGTTGTTGGCCGTCAAACGCGCCCGTCCGGTGTTCACGTTGTAAAAATGCTCCCAACACCAGCGCGTAGATCAGTCGCAAAGTCTCCGGCTCGGCTAGTCCGCTAATTGCGAGGAGCTCAGACAATGCGAGTGGTCGATCCACTCTCGAAAGAAGAAAGACCTCGGTCGGCAGTAAGTTTTCATAAGCAGGAGTCGTCGTCGCCGGTGAAATCAATTCATGAGGATCAGCAAAGCGCGACTGAGTAAACTCCAGGGGAATCCTACGACCCGCTTCAAGCAGCAGTGAGCCGGCATCGACTTGCACGCTTACATTTTCATTAAGATGAGATCGACTGTCGAATTCCCAGGTTCCCGTCGTCCATAGAAGCGCCATGCGAAGTACATCGATGACTAGCTTTGTCTGAACTTGTTCCAGAACATCCGGCGCCAGCACGTTTTGCGTGCAAAGTGCATCGGCAAGTTTGGTATCCGATTGTTTGTCGCTGAGCCGTGCGAGATCGTCCTCTGATACTGCGCCGGCTTTCAGCAGGTACTCGCGCAGGCGAAGTGTTCGTATGTTGGCCGCTGCGTAGACAAAGGCACCGCCAGTAAAGTAGGCGACGACATTGATCTTGTCGTGCTGCAAATGCAACCTACCACCAAGCGACTTTAGCGAGATCTCTCGAATAAGTTCCGCGAGCGGCTGCTCGCTGAGTTGGCCATTCATTCTGATGCAGTTGAGGCTGGAATGCGCCGTGTGAAAGCCCTTCTTAACGACGCTGTGAGCCAGCTATCAGCATCATAGCGCACGCGTTAGCCAAAAAAGAAGTAGCACTTTGACAGTGACCGACGTGAATTCTATATTGATGCCACATAACAACTCGATTCGACCCCCAGCAGAAGAAATTTTACGCAGGTTGAGATCTATATGGGTGACAGAGCACGCAATAGTGTCGATAGGGATATGGACAGGGAGACCATTGACGGAGCAATTAATACAAATGACGAGAACCAGAGAGTAGAAGTGCTGATCGATGAATTAAGGAAGCGCACGACCGAACTCGAGCGCGCGAATCGCGAATTGCGACGCGTTTCACACTATCGATCGTTGTTCCTCGCGCGCATGTCCCACGAGTTGAGAACGCCTTTAACATCGATATTGGGTTTCAGCGAGATCTTACTTGACCAAGAACAACTGACTGATACTCAACGGCGCTTTTGTCAGAAGGTTCAGGATTCAGGTTTTCAGCTTCAAGCGAGTCTGAATCAGTTGGTCGATCTTTCACGAATAGAAGCAGGGCAGACCGAAGTCTTTCTGCAGGAGTTTCCTTTTCGAGAGACCTTGCGAGAGTCGTGCGCGGCCGTCACGCGCATAGCACAAAAGCAACAAGTGAAAGTTGAGTATGAGCTTGCTCCCGAAATCACAACGGTTGTTTCTGATCAAGGTAAATTACGACAGATTCTCTTTAATTTTATTGCGTGGGCGGTCAGTCGGAGTCCCATAGGCGAGTCAGTTAAGGTAACGGCCGATATTGATTCTAACTCGCTGCTCTGGATCAGAGTAAAGGACAATCGTGAAGGGCGCGAGGACACTACGCACCTCTTTGATCCTGAGGATGGCTCTTCTGGACAAGAGCCCAACATCAACGAACTTGGCATTATTATCGGTCGCAAGCTCCTCGAGCTAATGGGTGGAACTGTGGTTTTAGAGAATCAGTTCCCGAGAGGCCTTGAGACAACAATTCAAATACCGGCGCGTCCCTTGAAGGAGTAGCGGCTAACTAATGGAAGAAACGATAATTCGGGAGTGCACAACGATCGATGAACTGGATAGCTGTGTTTATCTCCAACGCGAAGCTTTCGGGCTTCCGGACCTTGAAATCTCACCTCGTAGGCATCTGATTGTCTCACGCCAGGCCGGCGGATGGACGCTTGGTGCTTTTGTGAAGGACCGGCTGGTTGGCTTTGTTCATCATTTGGCCGCTATTCGCCATGACAATGAAATCTACGGTTACTCGCACATGATGGCAGTGGCAAAGGACTATCAGAACCGGGGCGTGGGGGCGCAGTTGAAGTGGGCCCAACGAAAGCGCGCACTCAGTGAAGGAAGAGATTTCATCAAGTGGACCTGGGATCCCATGCAGGCTCGCAACGCGCATTTCAACCTCAACCGGCTCGGAGTCACGGTTGATACCTATGCTGAAAACTTTTATGGCACAGATTACGATGCCGATCCGTCGCAAAACATAACTGAACGACCTGGCCTGCAAAGTGACAGGCTGTTTGCCAACTGGTACTTGAATTCACCACGGGTTACTGCTCTTAGCGCAGGCTCCCCTCTGACAATTAAGGCTAAGCCAGTTGCATCCGTTGCAATACCAGCAGAGTGGGCTGAGTTGGTAAGGAAAAATGTCCAACGTGCGCGGGCTGAGCAAGTACGAGTCCGAACAGAGTTCAAGAAAGCGTTTGACGAGGGACTTGTTTGCGCAGGATTTGAACGAGGAACAGACGAATCCAAGTATCTGTTATTTCAAGTACGTGATATCTAAGCATGCCTTTCACGAAGTTCGACCGCTACATCGATCGACACGCACGGAGTTTCACGGAGCGTCTGCAGAATTTGTGTCGGATGCCCTCCGTCGCTGCCCGTGGTACAGGTATGCGGGCAATCGCAGAAACGGTCGAACAATTGATGCAGCGAGTGGGAATTGGTACTCGTTCGTTCCGAGTAGGTACCGGTTACCCAATCATTTACGGTGAATGCGGAAGTGGACCAAAGAGCTTTGTGGTCTATGGTCACTATGACGTGCAACCGGTTGGACACTTAACGGAGTGGACGTCTGGACCCTTTGCAGCCACGATCCAGGACGGAAAGCTGTATGCTCGTGGTGCGGCAAATAGCAAAGGAGATCTTATTGCACGCCTGGCTGCAGTCGAAGCTTATCAAAAGTCATTTGGCAAAATCCCTGTCACACTGCGTTTTTTAATTGAAGGAGAAGACGGACTCGGGAGTCCCAGTCTGTATCGTTTCACTAAGGATCATGCCGACCTGTTACAAGCGGATGGATGTTTGTGGGATGAGGGCTCACGTGACACCAGAGACACGCCGATTGTAAGCCTGGGTTTCAAGGGAATTACCTTCCTGGAGCTGCGAGCTTTCGGGGCTCACTCCGATCTACATTCGAAGTGGGGAGCCATTGTGCCTAATCCTGCCTGGCGGTTGGTCCAGGCGCTCGCGACGGTCACGTCGCCAAAGGGAGTGATAACGATCGACGGATTCTCGTCGTACATTGCCCCAATTAGTGATGAGGATGCCGAAGTTTTGAAAAATATTGAGCTTGACGAGGCTGGTTTGAAGCGAGAGTTTCGGATCGCCGGTTGGGTCAGGTCAATGAAGGGACAGTCGCTCGTCAAAGAACACATCTTCGGTCCTACATGCACTATCTGCGGCATTCAAACCGGCCACACCGACGCCGGGGCAAAGACGGTTTTGCCAAGTACAGCAATGGCCCGTCTTGATTTTCGGCTTGTGCCGGACCTGACATCAAAGATAGTTGTTGGTTTACTTCGTGAGCATCTCGACGTTCGCGGTTTCAAGGATATTGAGATAATTGAGTTGGGCAGTGCGCCGCTCGCGAAGTCGTCTGCAAAGTCACGAGTTGCTCGAGCAGTGATTGAATCCTGCGCTGAAGTCTACGGAAAGCCGCCTCTTATTTACCCGATGGATCCGTCAAGTGGACCCGTGGGCGCAGTGTGCGGTGTGAGCGAGCCGCCAACTCCCGTCGCATCATTTGGAACCGGTTACTCAGGATCGAATCCTCACGGACCAAATGAGAACATTCGTATTGATGATTTTCTGCAGAGCATAAAGCTCATTGGGCGTGTGATTCACAAACTGGCGGAGGCGAAGACAAAGGCAGCAGCAAGTTCGTCAGTGAGCGATGACAGCAAGCCGACGGCCCCACTTCCGCGGCTGAAACATGCAGAGAAGAGGGAGTAGAAATTGGCCGTAGCCAAGGCAACCGCGCGAGAGATCGAAAAGTTAAGAGAGGAGATTCGACGTCATGACGAACTTTATTACGTCAACGACTCTCCGGAGATTTCAGATCGCGAGTACGACCAGCTGCTCGACAGTCTTCAAGCCCTCGAGCAAGCTCACCCTGAACTAATAACGCCCGACAGTCCCACCCAGAGAGTCGGCGGACGACCAGCCGAAGGATTTCCTGAGGTTGTTCATCGCCGGCAAATGCTATCCCTCGATAATAGCTACAACATTGATGAGCTTCGCGCCTTCGATGATCGGTGTCGACGACTTGGGGACGGTCGCTCAATTACATATGTTGCAGAACTAAAGATCGACGGCCTGTCACTGTCACTGCAATACGAAGACGGTGTGTTGGCACGCGGAGTAACGCGTGGCGACGGCCGCATCGGTGAGGATGTCACGCAGAATGCTCGCACGATTCGTAGCGTGCCATTGCGGCTTAAAGCGAAAGCGAATGGAATAGACTCCAATCTGGAGGTTCGTGGAGAAGTCTTCATTCCTCGCGACGTGTTCGAGAGAACTAACGCAGAGCGAGAAGAGCAAGGCGAGGTCAGGTTCGCAAATCCACGAAATGCCGCAGCCGGTGCGATCAGGCAACTTGACTCTCGATTGGTCGCACGTCGAAAGCTGGAGATGTTTGCTTACGACTTACTCGTTGGCGGGCGGAAGCCGTTTGCTACTCATTGGGAGGCACTGGATTGGCTCGAGAAGGCTGGCTTTCGCGTCAATCCGCATCGCAAGCTTTGCAAATCGATCGACGAAGTTATCGACTTTGCGAATGAGAAAGAAGCTCTGCGCGACGAACTTGGTTACGAGATCGATGGTCTGGTCGTGAAGGTTAACTCGACCGCACTGCAAGACGAATTCGGTACTACACAGAAGGCGCCACGCTGGGCCATTGCATACAAGTATCCAGCGCGCCAGGCGTCCACGAAGGTCCTGGATATCGTTGTTCAGGTCGGCCGAACCGGAGCGCTTACTCCGGTGGCCCAACTTGAACCGGTGTTTCTTGCTGGAACCACTGTTTCCCGCGCCACACTTCACAACGAAGACGAGATCAAAAGGCTGGGTCTGAAGATCTGTGATTGGGTAATGATCGAGAAGAGCGGTGAGATCATTCCCAAAGTTCTGAGTGTGATTAAGACGAAACGTACAGGAAGTGAAAGGCCTTTTCGTCCTCCGAAAAAATGCCCGGTTTGTGGTGGCGACATCTCTCGGCCTGAAGGAGAAGTCGTCGCTCGTTGCGTGGCTGCCGATTGCAGGGCCCAATTGATGGGTAGACTACTGCACTTTTCGTCGCGGCGTGCCATGCGCATCGAGGGACTCGGCGAAGTGTTGGCGGAACAATTAGTGGCCGAGAATTTGGTGAGAGATGTTGGAGACCTTTATTCCTTGACACTGGAACAAGTCGCTAACTTGCCGAGGATGGCGAAGAAGTCGGCAACAAATTTGTTGGCCCAAATCGAAGCTAGCAAGACGCGAGATCTGGCAAATCTGATCTATGCGCTGGGAATACGACATGTCGGCGAGCGAACAGCCGGAATTCTCGCCCGTGAGTTAGGTTCGCTTCAGCGACTGGCTTCAGCATCAGTCGAACAACTGGATGATGTACCCGAGATAGGGTTGACGGTGGCACAGAGTGTTCGCGACTGGTTTGATGACGAAGGGAATCGACAGCTATGTGATAGGCTGCGAGATGCTGGAGTCAGGACAGAGGCAGAACGCACGAATGTACAGTCTTTAGACGAGCGTTTTGCCGGCAAGCAGTTTGTACTCACTGGAAAACTGACGACGTTTTCGCGCGACGAGGCTCGTTTGTTAATCGAAGAAAGAGGGGGTCGGGTAAATTCGTCAGTTAGCAAGAAGACGGACTACGTGGTTGCGGGTGAAGAAGCGGGATCCAAACTCGACAAAGCGCTGTCGCTCCGAGTGACAATTATCGACGAAGCAGCCTTTAAGAAGATGCTAAATTAGTGTCCGATAAACTTCAGTTTGTCGTTAATGTGCGGAGAAAGCCATGTTTACTTGAACAGAGTACAGTTGGTGGATCGTGACTTAACGACAAGACAGACGCATATCGGACACCGAACGGAGACAAGGATGAGTAACATGGAACCGACACCTAAGAAACTGGAATTGCTTTACACGCTCTTTTGTGATGACGTCAGGCTTGAGGCAGGAAACAAGTTGTCTTTCATGGGAGTGTTCCAGAACATCATGGTGCAACAGTTGCCCGTGTCGTTGATCAAGTTTGCGATCGTGAATCACTGGCAAGGGCAGGGCAGCTACCTTTCGGAGGTGCGGATTCTAACACCAGACAGACAACAGCCGGTGGTGGTATCGCAACCGACGAGGTTTGAGATCGCAACGGGAGGATTCGCCGACAACATCAGCTTCTTCGTGAATGTGACGTTTCCGACTGCCGGCCAGTACTGGGTGCAGACGTTGATTGATTCGAGTCTTTTTGAGGAACAGGTGTTAACAGTCTCCGACGTCACCGAGCCTGAAATGCTCGGTGCGTCGGAGGCAGTCAATTGAGGTTGGCTGGTCGGCCCTAGCCCACTTCGATGTTAAAGAGCTTGATTTTGGAGTTGAGAGTTGTTGCTTTGATACCCAGTAGTCTTGCTGCCTTGGCCTGATTTCCTCCAGTTTCAGACAGCGCCATCTTGATCAAGTGCGTCTCGAACCGTTGTACTTCGTCGTAGAAATTGATTCCTCCGAGAATATCCAGCGGTTTGAGTTTTGTTGCCTCCTCTGTGAAGGCCTTGTCTCGAGCCAGTGTTTCCGCCTCGGACAAGAGAGCATCTGCCAGATCGACAACGCGTTGGATGCGGTCGCGATCCGGCCTTTCGGCAAGTTTCAGCCGCACAGTTTTGTCTGACACTTGGCTAGCGACTCCGGATCTCAATTTGTCGCTCTCCATCAGAGCTGCATGGTCGACGTTCATTAATACTCCCCCTTCTGAACTTACCTCTAATACGAAAACACCAAGGCCCCAGAATCCGTGACAAATATTTTTCTGTCCTGGATCTTAGGGTTCCACTGTAGTCTAGACACAAAAACGACGAGTCCTATTAACAGGACTCGCCGCTTTTTATGGCTATTGGTGCGGATGAGAGGACTTGAACCTCCACGATGTCACCATCACAGGCTTCTGAGACCTGCGCGTCTGCCAGTTCCGCCACATCCGCAAAGATTAGGAGGGGTCATTATGCGAATGCGTTTAGAGGGTGTCAAGAATGCGATATCCACTCCTTTAAGCTGGAGCTGGCAACGACATCGTAAAACCGATCCGGGGCAGGAGGTTTAGCGCCAATCGCGACGGCTTCGCCAAGATCCATCGCGGTCAAAACGACGGTTGTGATGGCGGTCTCTGCGGTTCTCCCAACGGTCGTGATGACGGTCTCTGCGGTTTTCCCAACGGTCGCGTTGGCGGTCTCTACGGTTGTCCCAACGGTCGTCATCACGATCCCTGTGTGAACGTCTGGAGAAACGATCGGAGTCATTACGACGCGGTCCGCGCCCATCCCAGCGGCCATCGCTGGCGTCGTGACAGTTAACAAACTTGTCGCACTTCTTACCCAGTCCAGACGACGCTCTTCTGCCGCGTCCCTGGCCCAGAGCTTCGAAGGAGACGCTCATGATTACAAGCAGCACGATTGCCCCAATTCTCAACACGTTATGGGAAACTGAAAATCTCATAAAGGTTCCTCTCTCCCTGATGATTTTCTTTCTCTGGTTTTGGCCGACTCGGCCTTACCTGGTCCCATTTAGCGGCAAACGTTGTGCCATGTTGTACATGGATCCATTACGGAATGGTCGACTGTTTCGTCCGATCTACTTAATATACGAATAGGCCCGATCATCATGATTCGGTATCATCCAGTTGCTTAAGCGCATGAAAGGCTTGGACTTGGCCGACGAGGGACTAGCTGCACGGTTTGGGAACGTACGTGCTCGTATCAAAGAAGCGGCTTTGAAATGCCACCGCCTGCCGGAAGAGATAACTCTGATAGCCATTGGCAAGACCCACCCGCCTAACCTAATAGGAGACCTTTTAGGACTCGGCGCCACTGATATTGGTGAGAATCGCGTTCAAGAGGCCGAAGAGAAGATCCTACAGGTGGGCCGAAACCGAGCTCGTTGGCATCTGGTTGGGCACCTCCAGGCAAACAAGGCTCGACGGGCCCTTAAGCTTTTTGATGTCATTCATTCTCTCGACTCTATAGACTTGGCGCGTCGCCTTGATCGTTTGTGTATCGATGAGGGAAGGGAAAAGGTGGAGGTTCTTATTCAGGTAAATTTTACACGCGAAGATACGAAATCGGGAATCGAAGAAGCAGCGGTGCCCCAATTGGTGCAAGCCTTGGAAGGACTCCCTCGGATCAAGTTAATTGGACTGATGTCGTTGCCCCCCTTTTTCGAGAATCCGGAACAGACGCGACCCTTCTTTCGCAGGCTGCGTGAACTGCGAGATGAGCTAGCCATGAAGGGCGTGTTCGGAGGTGAGCCAGGCGAGCTGTCGATGGGTATGACTCATGATTTTGAAGTTGCGATCGAAGAGGGAGCCACGCTGGTCCGAATTGGTACTGCGATATTTGGCGAACGAGAACATCGCCTGTAACGTTTTTTTGACTAGAAGAAGATTGGTGTTGAAAAAGCAATGCTGATTATTAGTCGCACTTTCTGGTTCGTGAATTGGGCCATCTCGGCGATCATCGTAGCTGTAATTTTGCTTATGGTGCTTCGTCTGATTAGCGATGCTGCTGACCTGAATCCTTTTGGTTGGATATCGCGAACACTTCGCAGACTAACCGATGGATTCATTATTCCTGTCCGTGGGGCATTACGAGGATTTGGAGTTGATCCAAAGTACGCACCGCTGGTCGTAATTCTGCTGGTGATTCTTTTGGGTTATTTCATTTTGCAGTTAATTGGAACCGTTGCTACTACTGTTGCGGGCATCCTTGTCAGCGTGCGAAGCGGCTCAATGGTCACGGCGCTTGGCTTCGTTCTTTATGGATTGATCTCGATCTACATTCTTTTGATTTTCATTCGCATCATCTTCTCATGGGGAATGGTTAGCTACACCAATCGCATAATGCGGTTTTTGGTTGATGTGACGGAACCGCTCCTCGGGCCATTGCGGCGGATAGTGCCTCCGCTTGGAAGGATGGACATCTCTCCGATCATAGCCTTCTTGATTCTGTGGCTTTTCCAGTCTGCAATCGCCGGAACGTTGTTGCGGGGGGCGTCTTTGGTATCGTTTTGATCGAAGTTGTGAACTCGTGATTGACCATTCTATCCGTGATGATCGGTTGATTTTCAAGGTGCAGGTCGTTCCCAGGTCGTCTCACAGTGAAGTAGTTGGCGAACACGATCGTTCGCTGCGCATCAGAATTGCAGCGCCACCAGTCGATGGAGCCGCCAACAAAGAGTTGATCGATGTTCTGGCGAAGGCGTTCAAGGTCTCGCGCAGTGCGGTCCAAATTGTGAGTGGACACAATACAAAAATGAAGCAAGTCAGTATTGAAGGAGCGCCGCTTAGTCTTCGTAAACAGCTGTCCGAACTGCTATAGCTTGCTGTCGTGGGTATACAAACTGGATTTGGTGGAACTGCAAGATGGACTCAAAAACAGTTTCTCACTATCGAATCCTGGAGAAGCTTGGCGCAGGCGGCATGGGTAAAGTCTATCTCGCTGAAGACACAAAACTTGGCCGCAAAGTTGCGATAAAGATCCTTAGCGAAGAATACACGACAAACAAAGATCGATTGAGCCGTTTTGAGCAAGAAGCTTCTGCGGCATCCGCGTTGAACCACCCAAATATTCTCACCATCTACGAAGTAGGAGTCGACGAGGGTCGCCACTTCATAGCGACAGAATATATCGATGGCGTGACTCTGCGTCGAAAGGCGGCTGCTTCGCAACTGGAAATACGCGAGATTCTCGAGATTGTCATCCAAATTGCGAGTGCTCTCGAGGAGGCACATACAGCCGGAATCGTGCATCGTGACATAAAGCCGGACAACGTCATGGTTCGTCGGAACGGCTATGTGAAAGTTTTGGATTTCGGATTGGCCAAACTTACCGAAGCTTACGTGGAGCAAAGCCCTTACGATACTGAAGCCGCGACGAAAATGCTGGTGCAAACTGACGCTGGTGTCGTCATGGGAACCTCACACTATATGTCGCCTGAACAAGCACGCGGCAAACCTATAGACGCGCGCAGCGACATCTGGAGTTTGGGCGTCGTTCTTTATGAATTGGTTACGGGTCGAACTCCCTTTGAGGGTGAAACGTCTACTGACGTCATTGTTGCAATCACCCAGAAAGAACCCGCAACACTGGCTCGATTCGCTCCAGAGGTGCCGGCCGAGCTTGACTGGATCGTCACGAGAGCGCTGCGAAAAGATCGCGAAGAACGTTACCAGACGATCAAGGAGTTGCTCACAGATCTACGTAGGCTGAAACAACGCCTGGAGTTTGAAGCCGAACTTGAACGGTCAGTAGCCCCTGAGAGTTTTACCAGATCGACAATTAGCGGCGGCGTTCCTGCTTCTCCGACCCTTCCCGAGCGCGCCGTAGCAACTTCCGAGAAAACGCTGTCGCATGTTTCCAGTGCGGAGTACATTGTTGAGGTAATCAAAAGGCATAAGGTTGCTGCTCTGGTAGTGGCCCTTCTGGTTGTCGGGCTTTTGGGTTCAGCGGTTTTTGTCTATTCTCGTCGTACGCAGCCTCTCACGGACCAAGACACTGTTCTACTTGCTGACTTCACTAACACAACGAGCGAGCCGGTGTTCGACGGTACTCTCAAACAGGCCTTGGCAGTACAGCTAGAGCAGACGCCATTTCTCAATCTGTTCCCTGAGGAACGTGTGCGCGAAACCTTGCGTTTCATGGGTAAATCTTCGGACGATCGGATTACACGAGATGTCGGCCGCGAGATTTGCGAACGCCAGGGAATTAAGGCAATGCTGACCGGCTCGATATCAAGTCTCGGTAGTCACTACGTCATTACGCTTGAAGCACTCAATGCGCGCTCGGGTGATCCGATTGCGCGGGAACAGATCGAAGCGGAGAGTAAGGAAAAAGTTCTTTCCTCTCTCGGCCTCGCGGCCTCGAATTTAAGAAAGAAGCTGGGTGAGTCGCTCAGTTCGATCAAAAAGTATGACGTCGCAATAGAGCAAGCGACCACGTCTTCGTTGGACGCACTCAAAGCTTACGCGATGGGTAATGAGGAGCGGGCGAAGGGGCATTTTCGTGAGTCACTTGCGTTCTACCAGCGCGCAGTCCAGTTGGACCCAAACTTTGCGATGGCCTACGCAAGGATTGCCGTCTATTACGGGAACATGGCCCAGTTTGAAGGGGCGAAGGAGTATGTGCAAAAGGCTTACGATCTCCGCGAACGTGTGAGCGAGCGCGAGCGATTCTATATTTCGGAGAAGTACTACAACTACATTACTGGTGAGATTGATAAGGCAATTGAGGTTCTCCAAACGTGGTCGCGGCTGTATCCAAACGATTTCATTCCCCATAACAACCTCGCTCTCAATTACATGTACTTGGCTAGGTACGACGAGGCTTTGAAGGAAGCCTTAGAGGCCGTACGGCTGAGTCCAAACAACACGAGTGCTCGAGATAACACGATCGGAAGTTTTCTAGGGCTGAATCGTATCGACGAAGCAGAACTAGCCTCGAAGGAGATGAACAGGATTCTTCCCGACTTTAGCGGCAATCACTTTAGTAATTATGCTTTTGCGTTTCTTCGAGGAGACCAGGCAACGATGGACCGTGAGGCCGAATGGGCCAGGGGAAGACCGGATGAGGCGGACATGACTTCTTTGCTTGCCGCGACTGCTGCATTTTCGGGAAAGTTGAAGAAAGCCGAAGAACTACGCCATCGTGCCGTCGAGATGTTGAAGAACCAGGACCGGAAAGAGAATGCTTCTCAAGTCTTGTTGAGTATGGCGCACAACTATCTAGAAGTTGGAAAGTGCGAGCAGGCCAAAGGAAGCACGAAAGCGGCACTCGCTCTATTTCGCGGCAGG
Source organism: Acidobacteriota bacterium (assembly GCA_046725195.1). GTDB lineage: Bacteria > Acidobacteriota > Blastocatellia > Pyrinomonadales > Pyrinomonadaceae > PSRF01. The sequence goes on from JBKOYD010000174.1 coordinate 13,192, forward strand.
ATGAGTTTAGCCGGCACTGCGGAGATTCTTGCAGCCTGCGATGAACCGAGTCAGGCCCAGGCTTTGCTCGACGAAGTGCTCAGTAGGTATCCGAAGGACACTCCGGTGGTATCGATGGCTGCGCCACTGATTCGGGCTAATATTGAGAAAAGCCGTGGCAACATTGCGCCCGCCATTCAAGTATTAGAATCCGTTCGCAGTTACGACCTGGGTCTCATCATGGGTGTGACTGGCGTTTATACGAGAGGAAACTTTTACTTACAGCAGCGCTCGGGAGCTGAGGCAGCAGCCGAATTTAAAAGAGTCATAGACCATCGCGCTATTGAGGCGTTTTCGCCAATGCATTCACTCGCACATCTCGGCGTGGCTCGCGCTGCCGTACTCACAGGCGACACCGGCAGTGCTCGCAAGGCTTATCAAGATTTCTTCGCACTTTGGAAAGATGCCGATCCTGACTTGCCAATCTTGATTCAAGCTAAAAAGGAATACGAGCAACTGAAATAGCCTGCGTGAGTTACCGACAAACTGAAGTTTATCGGACAATTTGACTGGCTGCCGTTCTGGAAATCTTGTGATATATTGCGGTGCCTAACAACCCGCAGTCATATTCCAGAAGGACCTAAATCCAATGTCGGGACATTCTAAGTGGCATAGTATTAAACACAAGAAGGGCGCGCTCGATGCTAAGCGCGGCAAGTTGTTTACTAAGTTCATTAAAGAAATTACTGTCGCGGCTCGTACCGGCGGAGGTGACCCCGAGGGCAATGCGCGTTTACGCAAAGCGATCCTCGACGCGAAGGGCGGCAACATGCCCAACGATACAATTGAACGAGCTATTCGCCGGGGAACTGGCGAAGAAGAGGGCGTGAACTACGAAGAGATTACCTACGAAGGTTATGGTCCTGGCGGCGTCGCACTTTTGATTCAATCGATGACTGACAATCGCAATCGCACGGTCGCTGAGATTCGCCACATCTTTTCGAAGAATGGGGGAAACCTCGGTGAGAGTGGTTCGGTTGGTTGGATGTTTGAGAAAAAGGGTTACATCGTCGTCGAGAAAGCCGCAAGGTCTGAAGAGGAGTTATTCGAACTCGCCATTGACGCCGGCGCCGATGACCTTCGCGATGATGAAGACAACTTCGAGATTCTCACTTCACCTGAAGCGTTTGATGGAGTGTTGGCTGCAGTGAAGGCAGCCGGTATTGAACCGCAGGCCGCCGAAGTTGGGATGATCCCTCAAAACTATATTCGACTGGAAGGCTCGGACGCTCGTCAAATGCTGAAGCTGATGGAGGCCCTGGAGGATCACGACGACGTTCAGAAAGTCTCGGCCAATTTCGACATCAGCGAGGCCGACATGGCCGCTGCGTGAAATCTCTGCGGCGGGAAATTGACGTACGTTACCCTCTTGATGAGCCGCTGGTAGCTTCTTCCCTAACTTTAACTCGATGCTTGTTGCTGAGCATGTTCATCCACCGGCTCACCAGTAGGCGCCTTTTCTCCCATCACGACCCGCACGTTGTGGTGCTTTGCTTCATCCGATAACACTATTTCAAGTTGACTCTGAATCACTCCGTCCAGCTCGACGGCCACAACCCCGTGACTGAGACCAAGCGGATTCTCAACTTTTATCTGGTAAACGGCCCGCCCACGGCGATAGGTTATTTCAAATTCTCGCCACCAGCGTGGCACGGAGGGATCCATTATCAGTCGTTCACCTTTTAACTTGAAACCCAGAATCGCCTCCAGACCTGCACGATACATCCAGCCCGCTGATCCGGTGTACCAAGTCCAACCACCACGTCCGGTGTGCGGAGGGACTGCATATACGTCACCCACAGCAACATATGGTTCAACCTTGTATTTGTGAAGCCCGGCGCGAGTCGACGAGTGGTTAATTGGATTGAGTAGTGAAAAGAGCTCACCGGCGCGTTCTCCGTCGCCGAGCATTGAAAATGCGATTAGTGTCCAAAGCGCGGCGTGAGTATATTGACCGCCGTTCTCTCGCACTCCTGGAACGTAGCCTTTGATGTAACCCGGGTCGAGTTTCCCTTTATCAAAGGGCGGAGTGAAGAGGATTACCAGCCCATCACCGCGTCGAATTAAGTACTCTTCGACAGCCGCCATAGCTCGTCCCATACGATAACCGTCCGAGGCTCCCGAGATGACGGACCACGACTGCGCGATTGAATCAATGCGGCACTCTTCATTCTGAGACGAACCCAAAGGCGTGCCGTCGTCAAAGTACGCGCGCCGATACCAATCGCCGTCCCAGCCTTTTTCATCGAGTGCTTTTTTAAGGCTCTCCAGGTGTTTTCGATAACGATTTTGGCGGACTTTCTGCTTGCGCAACTCGAGGTATGGGGAGAATGCTGCCAGGGTCGTGTAAAGAAACCAGCCGAGCCAAACGCTCTCACCTTTTCCCCCGTGGCCAACTCTATTCATGCCGTCGTTCCAGTCGCCGCCTCCCATTAATGGTAAGCCGTGCTTACCGGTCGCAAGGCTGCGGTCCAGGGCTCGCGCGCAGTGTTCCAGAACCGAGGCCGATTCCGAAGAAACTGCCGGTTGCATATAGCTCTCCAATTGATCGGGTGCGAGTAGTGGCTGGTCCAGAAACGGAACCACCTCGTCCAAGACAGAAGTGTCCCCGGTAACTTTCATATAAAACGCAGTCACGAAAGGCAGCCAAACCAAGTCATCAGAGATTCGCGTCCGAACTCCGCGTCCGCTCGGCGGATGCCACCAGTGCTGAACGTCCCCTTCCCTAAACTGGCGGCTGCTGGCGAGAAGAATCTGTTGTCTGGCAATCTCGGGCCTGCTGTAGACCAGTGCCATGACGTCCTGCAATTGATCTCGAAATCCGAATGCACCTCCCGACTGATAAAACGCGGTCCGAGCCCACACGCGACATGAAAGAGTTTGATAGAGAAGCCAACGGTTGAGCATCGTATCCAATGCATGATCGGGAGTCCTGACCTCAATCGTACCGAGTAGTTCGTCCCAATGCGCCAGCACTTTCTCAAAGTCGGCGTTGACTTTGCCAGGCTGACGGAATTCAGCCACCACCGACTTGGCAGTCTCGTTCGATTCAGTTTCGCCGAGCAAGAAGATGACTTCGCGAGCTTCGTGAGGGGCCAATTCGATGATAGTTTGTATTGCTGCGCACGGATCCACCCCTGCGCCATCTCTACCCGACAGACTTACGCGTCTGAGGGCCGCAGGCTTTTCAAGAGAACCATTACGACCAATAAACTCCTTTCGATCGCAAGTTGCACTTGAGATTGGTTCACTCGCTGCTACAAACGCGATACGCTCCGAGAACTCATTGTTAAAAGGATTTTTGGCAAAGATGATTCCTTGAGTTTCATCGATCTCAGTGATGATATACGGAGCTGAAGACGCACGAGAAACACCAAGAACTAACTCGTTATACTGAGTGACAGATAGCTTCCTTTGTCTTGAGGTCCGATTGCGTAAACGCAGTAGTGAGATCTTCACAGGCGCATCCAGTGGAGCGAATACAAGTAGTTCCTGAGAAATTCCGTGACTGGTATGTTCGAAGACCGTGTAGCCCTGACCGTGCCTGATCACGTAAGGCTCTCGCTCCCGAATTGGCAGGGGCGTCGCTGACCAGACGGTCCCGGAATCTTCATCGCGAAGGTAGACCACCTCGCCTGGAGGATCACTCACGGCGTCGTTTGACCATGGAGTTAAACGATTCTCCCGACTGTTTACCGACCAGGTGTAACCTGAACCAGTCTCGGTTATCTGAAACCCGAACTCGCTCCTATTGCCGATGACATTACACCATGGCGCGGGCGTCCACTGTTCAGCGCCGAGCAGTGTGACGTATTCGCGTCCGCCTTGATGAAAACCGCCGAGGCCGTTGAAGAAAGTCAATTCGGGAGGTGGGAAGATGGGTTCTGGATAAGTTTGCGGGGCCAAACGCGGCACGAAAGCCGGTGGCAACGGCTCCTCAACGTGCGGACGTTCGATCTGATCTTCGAGCGTGCCACGGTCTGCGACAATCACTACTCGGGCTACGGCGTGAAGGAGAATCCGATCCGCTTCGTCCATTTGGTCGGCCAGACGTAAGTAAACGCCGCCCGGCTTATCCTGCAGTCCCTGCAGACCACTGGTCCGGATAATTGTTTCCAGCTCTTCATGGAGGAGCTGTAAGTAATTCGTAGGATTGTCGTTCAGAATTACCAGATCGATTTTCAGCCCTTTGTAATGAAGATACTCATGGCCGCGCACGATCTTTTTTACAGTTCCCAGGTCGGCCGCCTTATTAATTCTCACGACAACAATTGGCAAATCGCCACTAATCCCATGAGCCCACAAACTTGATTGAGCTTTTGTATTGAGGGCAAGCACATGTGGGCGCGGTCGCAGGGAGGGATCCGAATAGAGGACACGCGCCGCGAGACGCTGGAATAAATGAGCCTCTTCCGAATCAATATTAAGATGGCTCATCTCGACCTGCGCCTTGGTCCAGGCGAGACGTAACTCTCTTTCAAAGATGTTCGGGTCGTGGTACTTGTCTGCCAGTGCAAGGGCTTCCTCACGTGAGTGAGCGATTGCGGTGCTGAATGAGCAACTGACAGTCTGGTTAGGTTGAATACGGACACGGCGGCGCAAACTGAACACCGGATCAAGCACGGCGCCTGTGGTGTTTGAAAGTGGCCGATCCTCCATGACCGCGATCGGATTGCTTGGAGTCCGGCCCCGTCCCAAAAACCTGCCGCGATCAGTTTCGTACTGCACGGCGCCGACAACTTCGCCTTCAACCACTGCAACATGAATTCCCCACACGGGCTCGTCCGCACTCGATCGTTGGCGCCGATGAGCCAGAATGGCATTCTCTGCTGCAAAGAATTCGGTTTCGATGAACAGGTTACTAAACGCCGGGTGTGCCGCATCGGCCTGTGGTGTCGCAAGAACAACTTCGGCGTAGCTGGTCAGCTCAATCTCGCGAATTCGCGTTGAATTATTCGTGAGTGAAATACGCCGGACTTCCGCGTTATCTTCAGCAGAGACCACGATCTCCATGCGAGTGGAGATTCCAGAATCGACGCGACGAAAGTCGGCCTTGTCTTCGGAGAAGGCAACATGATATGCGAGGGGCCGCTTCTTAACCGGTTGATGGCCCGCGGACCAAACAGCACCGCTGCGCACGTCCCGCAGGTAGATAAATGCTCCCCAGTTGTCTCGAGTTACATCTTCGCGCCAACGTGTGACAGCATTCTCGGCACACTGGGAGTAGCCGGATCCCGCCGTTGTTATCATGACGTTGTAAGTGCCGTTTGAAAGCAACTGCGTGCGGGGTGTATCGAGGTCAGCGGTTTCATAAATGCGCGTGATCATTCCGGGCAGCGTTTGAACCACGCGTCCGGTTAAGACCTCCTCGGCACGCGGATGCGCGGCTGGGACACCTACTGGAATTCGTTCTTGTAAGAGCAACTCGGTAGCTTGCACCATAGGGTCTGCGTGAAAGCGTCGTTCCATCAGGTCTTCCTGAAGTGCATTTGCCAGCGAAACCAGACTCATTCCCTGATGGTGGGTCATGAAGGCTCGAATCAAAACTGAGCTCTGTCCTTCTGGTAATCTCTCCGCGGTGAAATCGATCGATTCGTAGAACCCGAACGGTCCGAGTGCACCCTCCGTCTGCAACCTACGCAAGTTTTCCATTGCCGCAGCTGGTCTAATCTCCGCGGCCAGCATGGTTGCATATGGAGCGACAACGAGGTCCTCAATCAATCCGCGCTTCAAACCGAGACCGGGAACTCCGAACGGCCCGTATTGGTAGTTGAGCTGGAGATCGCGAACGTTGTAAGCGGCTTCCGATATGCCCCATGGAACGCCCCGTTCCTCACCATATTCGATCTGCCGGTCGACGACTGTGCGATATGTTTCGGCTAGAAGAGTTGCGGGGTAGTTGCGCATCACGAGTAGCGGCATCAAGTATTCGAACATTGTGCCCGTCCAGGAGATCAGCGCCCGGCCGCCATCCACTCTTGTTAGGGGCCGGCCCATGCGAAACCAATGCTCCTGCGGTACGTCACCCTTTGCCACGCCGACGAAGCTGGCGAGTCGTGCTTCTGAAGCCAGTAAGTCGTAATAGGACTCATCAGCTCGTGAAGCTGTTACGTTGTAGCCGACCGTGAACAGCTTCCGTTCCATATCGAAGAGAAAAGAAAAATCCATCTCTTCAATGGTTTCATCGCATCTCCGCGCCAGACGGCTGAATCGCGACAGAATGTCTGCCGACGCTCCAGCTGATTGTTCCAGTGCCCTCGTCAGTCTTGCGGAACTTTGAACCGACCGTCCTGAGTCGGCGTGTTGCAGTGCAGCGAGCTGAACTAAAGCGCGATCACAAAGTTGGGGCACTTCTGCCAATGTGGGAACGACACTAAGAGGTTGGACGATGCTCGCTAATTCTGCGTCTGAATCTGATATTTCCGAGTCGAGCAAAGGCAGCAACCTGCCCCAGCTAGTTAACGCTTCTGCGTCTCGTTGGCAGCAATTTACCTGGTGTTTTAGCGCGCCGACCCACCAACGCAACTCTTTGAAGTTGACTTCTCCGTGCTCGTGGGCCAACGCATTTACGATGTCTTCAATTTCAGAAGCACGCCGTCCCAAAGAATCAATGAGCATGAACCACGACGGCAGCTTATCGCCGGTCTCAATAGTCAGCAGCTTTCCACAGGCGGCGATCTCATCACGTAACTGTCGGACAGTTACGACTTCCGTACGCTGACGGAAGCTTCCCAAATTCGCAGCTTCAATGGCGACGGTCTCGACTGTGTCCCTTAGTCCGGCAATGATGGATTGGTCAAACAGTTTTGCATCTGGAAGCTCGATGAAGGCTTGTTTTACGGCGATGAGGTGTCCTGCAAGATTACCGCTATCGACCGTCGAGATGTACTGAGGCAATAACGGCTGAAGAGTCTTTGTGTCATACCAATTGAAGAAGTGGCCGTGCAGCCGACCTAACTTACCGATGGTCGAAAAGGTCAACTCCTGACGTTCTACTAACTCCAACATCCCAACATACCCCAAATCTCGGGCCGAGGATGTCGCGAGCAACAACAAACCGATGTTTGTAGGAGAAGTGCGATGAGCAACGATTGGCGTTGGGTCTTCCTGAAAATTATCTGGAGGAAGCCAATTATCTTCAGGACCAACGAAAGTCTCAAAAAAGCGCCACGTACGCCTCACGACGGCGCGCGCGAATTTTGCGTCGTCGCTGGTGAGAAGCCTCCGTTCTGGGAATCGATGCCGGCTTACCCAAAACGTGATCAAGGGAGACAAGATCCAGATCGCTGCCAGTACTCCCATCACGCTTAATGCCGCCGGTCTAAACCAAAGAGTTAGACCAAGCGCAAACAGGGTGAGAATTTCGGCCGGCAACATGAACCAAAACAGAGAGGCAAGGTCGGCTCGAGACGATCGTTCGGCTTCCGCGGCCGTCACCCACTCAAGTAGTTTTTTTCGAGAGATTAGCTGTCTGTAGATCGTGCGAATGATTGCGTCACACATTAAGTAAGCCTGGTGAGGAAGCACGACGAACGACAGTGCTATCTGAGCGGTGTTTGTGCGAAAGTCGCCCCATAGGCTCCGGAAGTGACTGGTCCAGGGAATTCCGCGCGGATGGATCAAGAGTCCGGTCGTAACGTGCAAATAGACCGGAAAGGCGATGGTGAGAAATACAAACAGAGACCAGGCTAACGGCGATCCCGGAAAAAAAGTACAAGATGCGACCAGCCACACAAACAACGAGGGAGCTACCAAACTGCGCCTTAGATTGTCGAGAATCTTCCAGCGACTTATAAGCGGAAGCGCGTTCTTCGTCTTGCGACCATTCGCGTCGGGTACTGTGGGAAACAGCCAGCGAAGAATTTGCCAGTCGCCACGGGTCCAACGATGAAGTCGCTTTGCGTAGGCCTCGTACGACGCCGGGTAGTCGTCGAGCAGTTCGATATCAGTCGTTAACGCGGCGCGTGCAAATAGCGATTCAAACAGGTCGTGACTGAGCAACCAGTTTGCTGGTACCCGATTCTCGAGAGTGGTTTGGAAGGCATCTACGTTGTATAGGCCCTTTCCTGTAAAGCTGCCTTCACCAAAAAAGTCCTGATAAACGTCGGAGATGGCAGTGGTGTAAGGATCGATGCCGGTGTTACCAGAAAAGATTTGAACAAACTTCGAGCGGGAAGCACTTGCAAGCGAGATGCTGACACGCGGTTGCAAAATGCCGTAACCATAAACGACACGGTCAGTAGATGGATCCACATGCGGTCGATTGAGCGGATGAGTCGCGGCGCCCACGAGTTTGCGTGCGACGTCACGCGGAAGTTGAGTGTCGGAATCGAGGGTTATTACGTAACGTATCGACTTTAGTAACGTGTCGTCAGCAGTTCGCACCACAAAACTGTTATCTCGTCTGCCACGCAGAAGCCGGTTGAACTCCTCCAACTTGCCGCGCTTTCGCTCCCACCCCATCCACTTACCCTCAGAGGGATTCCACAGGCGCCTCCGATGAAACAGATGAAAGCGATCCTGACCATGTCTGCGATTGAGTTGCTCAATACCACTTTGAGCAGCTGCGAGAACGAGAGAATCCTTCGGCGTTTCTTCGTAATCGGAGTCTGGGAAATCCCCAAGTAGGGCGAAGTAGACTTGGTTGTCCTGATTGGCCAGGTAATGAACTTCCAGTCTCTCGACTAACTGTTCGACCTGCTGCTCGCTTTGAAAAATAGTAGGGACAACGACGAATGTACGAGCGTCCTCGGGAATACCCTCGGCAGTGTTCATCCTGGGCAACAAACGTGGCTCAAAGAAATGTGTCACGTCCCAATTCAACACTGTCAGTGCCAGGTCGCCTGCAGGGATTAGCGCTAGTAACGCCGTAATAATAAGGAAGGGCCATTCCACGCCGTAGCGATACATGACGATGAGCACAAACGTCATTACTAGCAGAGTCAGAAATGTGAAGATGCCAAGATATGAAGCGGTGGAATGGCGTAGGAGAAAGCGACGCACGCGCTCAACGGTCTTTAGCTGATAGCCGAAAATCGTTTCCAACTGCGGTAGGCCCGCGTCAATGAGGTAATAACCGACATGTGTTTCGGGTTCCCCAGGCTGCTTTTTGGTTTCTACGGCAAGATTCAAGACCATCTGTGCGACCTGTAACTCTCCCGATTGTGTTCGCTTGCTGATTCTTTCGATCACATGGCGGTAACGATCGCGCGACGCAAACTCCATTCGTGCATAGGCTCCGGCGGGGTCCTGCGCGAACAGCGGTTCAATGAGGCTCACTTTTTCAAAGAAATCGTTCCAGTCGAGCGTTGAGAGCAGACGCATACTGGTGATGATGTTTCCGACAGTAACCTGTGCCGCAGCCTGACGCTGATGCTCAGCATGAATTATCTGTTCGACACTAGAACCCTGGCGGGCGAGTTGTTTCTCGATCCAGTCCATTACTGGCATCACCGACGGATGCTGCTCACGCAATCGTTGTATAAGTTGAACCACAAAGGTCTGCGGTAATATGTCGCGTTTTCCCAGCCGTTCCTGCACAAGTGTCATGATGGTGCCGGGTTGGCGCGCGGCGAGTTCGAGCAGCTTGTCGGCTATTTTGTCAGCTTCTTCACGCTCTCCTCGGGCACGAATTATCGTAGTAGCCAAACGGCGAAGGTTTTCAACAAGCGCCAGACGCAACGTGATCGCGACAGCCCAAAGTTCGCCGATAGAAAGCGGCGATACAGTTTGATAGGCAGCGATAAAACGGCGCAGCGTACCCGTTGCAAGTCGCGAGTCGGTGTGCGCAATTAGTGCGAGAGCAACGGCGTAGATTCGCGGATAGTCTTTGAGTTCGCCCTCAGCAAGCTTAGGGAGTTCGTGGTAGTACCCCTTAGGAAGATCGTGACGGATTTCGCGCAGTTGTTCCTCAACAATGTGATAGTTGTCGACAAGCCATTCAGCCGCGGGCGAGATAGCGCGGCCGTTGCGAATTGCCTCAACGAGCGTTCTGTAAGCGGCTTCCAGTTTCCTGCCGTTATCTTCGAGTCTTGGTAGCAGTTGTGCTCGGCCCTTTCGAATGATCGTCTTATGTTCGGATGCAAGGGTCTGCGCGTACTGCTCGAGTCGTTCAACGCTGAAGATTTCTCCGCGAAGTGGTTTCTCTGGAACATGCCTCGGTGGCTTGCGCAACAATGATGTCAGCGATGGGAAGAATTCGGTCATGAAGTCAAAACAAATTCCGCGCTCCGCATTCACTTTAGTAGAGCGATGCGGGACTGAAATTAAAATTGGGGGAATGAGATTTCAGAATATCACGAATTCGAGCGACGACTTAATTGTGAAAATTGGACTTAGGACTCAGGACTTTCGTCTTTGGAATTTGAAACTTGCTCCTGGCACCGAACGAGCATGCGCGGATCACAGTCCAAAGTCCCAAGTCCAAAGACCAAAGTCCCAAATCTTCCAATGTAGTATACTTCGGACCCGTGCGTGTCTTAGGAATTGATCCCGGTAGTCAAACAACAGGCTGGGGTGTCGTTGAAGGCGATGGCCGGCGATATAGGCTCGTCGATTTTGGTTCGGTGAAGGCGCCGGCCGGCCTTAAATTCTCCACGCGACTACTGAAGATGTGCGACGGCATAGAAGAAGTCATCGCGCAGCATCATCCTGATGCTTGTGCTCTCGAAGATGCTTTCCTCGCGAGTAACGTTAAAGTCAGCATGAAACTCGGGCAGGTGCGGGGCGTTGTTTTGTTGGTTGCAGAACGTGCTGCGCTTGAGATTCACGAGTACTCACCACGATTAATCAAACAGACGGTCGTCGGTTATGGAAACGCGGAGAAACATCAAGTGCAGGAAATGGTTCGCTTACTGCTCGCGCTCAAAAGCGCTCCAACTCCTCACGATGCGGCTGACGCTCTCGCAGTTGCGATTTGTCATTTTCATCACGCGCAGTTTGCGCAGAAGATAGGAACTGCTGTCGTCCGGTGAACTGATCCTGAGCACTTTTTAGAGCCGAACATTTTAGAAACCTCACTTGAAAGGGCGAGATCGATGAATCCTCACAAGCTCCTCTGTCTAATTTCCTTCGTACTACTTATCCCGCTAACAATACTCGGTCAGACGCGAAAAACGCCAACTGGTGGTCGCCTTGCCATCGTAGTTGATGAACGCCTGTCAGCTCTGCGTGCGACGCCACAGCTAACAGGCAAACTTGTCCGTCGAATTAGCCGTGGCCGCCTGGTCGCAATCAGAACAGCGAGGTTGAATGCGGACGGCATCGTCTTCTTGCTGGTTAACCTATCAAGAAGGACACATGGTTGGATTCAACGAGAAGCGGTCGTCTCACCTTCGCAGAAGGGTGACGACCAGAAACTTCTGCGATTAATAAAGGGATCTTCAGAATTCGACCGAATAGCACGTGGCCGCATCTTCCTGGACCATTTTCCTCGTTCGACTTTGCGTCCGGAAGTCTTGTTGTTAATAGGAGATGCAATCGAGGAGGTGGCGGCAAAGCTCTCACGTGATGCGAGGCGGCGGATGAATGAATCTGTAATGGAAGCGCCAGAGTTTAGTTATTTCTTAAACTACAGCGGACTTGATCGTTATAACCGGCAAGATGTCGCATTCGTGTTTGACAACGAGTCGAAACGTTTTCACTACAACGGTGCCACCTGGCGTGAATTGGTTCGTCGCTATCCGAAAACTCCAGAAGCCATTGAGGCACGAAAGCGTTTGATCGAGTTGACGCGGCATGTACATGGACCTCGCTGATACTCTTGCTTGACACCGCCCGCTTTACACCGCGTGGCGTGTGACTTCACCGTTGAGACAGTTCTAATAAAATCCTGTGGGACACCACCAGCTTTATGCCGTGTGGTGTGTCAACTTCAAGCTAGTTAACGTGTT
>JBKOYD010000092.1:0-26838 GCA_046725195.1 Acidobacteriota bacterium
ATAATGTCCCAGTATGCCAACGGATAAAAGACGTCCCACTCTTCACGTGTCATCTCTTCGGGCTTCATTTGCGAGTAGTCCGGGAAACTGCGTCTAAGAGTATTCAGCGCGTGCACGTTATCGTCATCCGATCGGTAGATCTTCGCAATCGCCAGATTAACTTTAGGACTGTCGGGCGCTTTCTCACTAGCCGTCGACAATTCCCCTAATGCCCATTCATCTAACCCGACATTAGAGAGTTCATCAGCCTTGAGAATTCTCGTCTCCTCCTCAACGCCAGCAGTCTCCTGAGCAACAGTTACAGTTTTAAGGTTGGCCACAGCCCGCGCAACGACAGAATCCGCGGGGAATGTTTTCGCCGGAGTTGAACGACTCAAAATATCCAACCGCTGTTTAGCGAGATAGCCATACCAGTTCGCGTCATATCGAGCTTGCATTCCTTCATAAAGGGCACGTGCCTCGGCAAGTTTTCCGGCACGTTCGGAGTCACGCGCGGCCCAATAACCGGCACGACCACGGTTGTCTGTATTCCTGTCCGCGTAGTTAGCAAGATGTTCTGTCAGCATTCGCGAGGATTCTGAATAGTTCTTCGCTTCATGGGTCGCCCAGGCAAGATCAAATTGTGCTTGCGCTACTTCTATCGAATTTGAGAAACCGTTAACCGCGGCGTGGAAGAAATAGGAAGCGTCCACCGAATTTTTCGCATCGTCTGCTATCTGGCCAACAACAACGAATGTTCTGGGCGTAAAGGTGCTAGTCGGAAACGTGCGGCGCATTTCTTCAACAGTGGCACGAACCAGTTCCCACTGCTTGGCTCGAGCGTATGTCTGGGCCAGGTAAAAGAGCGCTTCGGCCTTCGATTCGCCCGCAGAAGTCGGGACACTCGTCAGCGCGGCAACTGCCTCAGTGGTCCTTCGTGCAGAGTACGCGGCGATACCTCGATGAAGCTGGTTCTCAGTCGTACCCGTCGTGGGAAACTTTGCAAAGGCCTCCTCATACGCCGGTACTGCATCGGCAAACTTCTTGGCTGCATATAAACGTTCGGCCCGCCCGCTCGCTTCATCTGCCGTGGCCGGCGACAAGGTCGAACCAAGCTTCGTTATTGCGGTAGTAGCTTCGGCGCTCTCTGCCGATTCCGGAGCAAAGAAGTAAAGTCGACGATACGAGGCTAAGGCTCGATTCTGATCTGACGCTTGCTCATATGCTTTTGCGGTTGCGAGCAAGGCGCCGCCGTCATCTGATTGGGTGAAATTTTTGAGTAATAGCGGAACTGCGGCAGCATCACCACTCTTCATCAACAAACCCGCTGCCCGTAATGCTGCGTCGCGAGAGCGCAGGGAGTTCGGGTAACTGTGAAGCAACTCCTGATAAATCGCCCGAGCTTCCGGGCCCTTACCAGCTTGCTCGAGAGCACTGCCTTGCAGGAAAAAAGCGTAGTCGGCCAGCGAAGTGCGGTCACGAATTACCCTGGTGTCGAGTAAGGAGGCGGCGCCGGCAAAATCTTTTGCGTTTAATTTAATTCTTGCTCGAAGGATACGAGCAAGCGCTGCGGCTTTAGTGCCTGGAAACTGATTCTCTATTCGAGCGACTACATCTTCCGACGGCAACACGTCGTTGCGCGTCATGTTTCGCATACTCTCGAGCGCTCTCTGTTCGGCTGGGGTTTGTTGGCGAGTCAGACAACTCGCACTCATGAGGAATGGAAGAGAAGCTAAGCCGGCCAGTGCAACGCCGACGAAGACGAGAACTAAGCGATGTTTACCCCACACTCCCAAAACTACTGAACAACGCAAATGATATAGAGAGAGTTATTCGACTTGTAGCTCGTTTAAAGCGAACTACGAATCTTTCGAAAAACTTAGTCGCCTGTTAGGCAGTGACGGTTGCTCCAGGATAGTTGGCACCGAGTTTTGAAGCATCGCCTTCGGCCAGTGTGTTCACGAGTTCGCCGTGGAAGTAATCGTAGCGAGCTGCGACTTCAGCCTTAACTCGCTTGTCGTACATCTCCCGAGAACGGTCGATGTATTCTCGCAGCCGATCATATAAGTCGTGTTCTGAGCGACCTTCTGCAACTTTCTGTTCGTTGTAAAGTTTGATTTCGGAAATCAAAAGCCGTGCGAAACGGCGCGCATCATTGTGCAAGCGTCGCTCTTCTTCGCCGGCAACTTCCACTGGTAGTTCAGCTTCCTGACCGTAGCGACGGCGGCCGGAAGATGGTGTAGTCGAATCAAAAGTCGGGGTCGGCTCGGCCTTCCATACAGGGGGTTGATCTCCCAAAGAGGCGGCCGACTCGTCTACAGAAGAAGGTCCACCCATCGAAGCTGGAGATAGATCCGTTGAAGCTTGTTCGTAAGCAGAGACGGCCGGCTCTTCGACCGGGGTTTGCGCGTAAGGAGTCGGTTCGGGCTCGTGGCTCTTAACCGTGTCTGCACCTGAGAAGGAGGTTTCCCCAATGCCCGGACGTGATTCTTCATACTCACTTGTTGGAGTGTAGGAAGGTTGAAAACTATCTGCTGGTGCGGCAGTCTCTTGACTGCTTCGCTTAGGAGCGAGCCTCGAAACCGATAGTACCTCGACAGCCATCGCCGAAACTGCTACCAGCGTTTCTAGTGCCTCGAGGTTGATTGATTCTGAATCAAGTCCCGCAGAGTCGGCATATAACACAGCGACGGCTCGGCCACGCACATTAAGTGGTATGGCGACTATCCGTTGCGCCGGTTCTTCTCCGAGTCGGTTGATCAAGAGATGGTCTTCGGCGTGAGAACCTGGCCCGCCGCTCCAGGTATCCAGAGATCTCGCGACTGCCCCAATCACAGTGTCGCCGCTGAGTGGTAACGAAATCTGTTGTATGGCTTGGTCGCCCACAGTTCCTTCAAAACCACGACCGCGCCAACCCGTTGCTTGCTCGCCTTTAACCACAAAGAAGGCAACTCGAGGGGCAAACGACGCCGCGCGATTAACGAGGGCCTTTAGAATCTCGGCTTGGGATTTCTGCTCGTTTATCTCGCTAATGGCCGCTTTTATGATCGCGATGTCACTCGAGGCCTTTGCCCGGGACGACTCCGCTGCGGCGAACTCTATGCCGCGTTCGTGGGCTGCACGTAGATGCTCAGCTATTGAAGCCGAAAGGCTTCCTTCCATCTGCACATCGCCCTGACGCTCAAGAAATGATGTAAGCGACTCATTAAGTAGGGTTTGCAGACTAGAGATTTCTTGTTTAATTGCGCTGAGACGACCGTCAAGATAACTTTCAATCTCCTGCCGCAAACTATCTTCCAGTTGTCCGTTGACCACAGCTCGCTCCTCCCGTGTCGTGGTATTGTTTTGACGAACCTCAAGGCCTTCAGGTAGGGATTTCGAACCCAGGGTTAATAAGAGAGTCTCGCAGGGGCTGCAAAGGCTCTAAACCTGATTATGAACGGGCGGTATTAAGCTAGTCAAGAAATCGTTTTTCGGGAGGTCACCGCCAATGGCAGTGCCTCGCACCAGATTTCACCAAAAAGGCGGCAAGCTACTACAAGTAGAGGGTTTGGCAAGTCATCGAGCCGCGTCACGCATTTGACGTCGCACGGAGTTTTGTTCGCAACGCGGCCAATAACAGGAGTCCAAACGCTGAAGTGGCATCTGCCAGAGATAACCTGTTTGATCCTGAAAGCACTTGTCCTTTGGCCCAGCGGCCGCGGTTTGGTAATCTCTCAGCTTATTAGCGCACGATCGGTTAAGGCGAATTAACTTATTAGATGTCGGCTACCATTCTCATTGCTGAAGACTACGACGACAATCGCGAACTGCTTCGTCTGGTGTTGTCTGGGGCGAACTACCAGGTTCGAGAGGCGCGAAACGGGCGGGAGTGTCTTAAGTCGGCACGTGAAGACCCACCTGATCTCATTATGGTCGACCTTTCCATGCCGGAGCTGGATGGCTGGGAAGTTTTTAGGCAACTCAAGGCTAACTCACTTACTGCAAGTATTCCGTGCGTAGCGGTGACCGCGCACTCCGATACGGATCGCGACCGAGCGTTGAAATCTGGATTTAATGGGTTCGTTGCGAAACCTTTTAAGACCGAGGAATTATTGTCGACTGTCGCAAAGCTCGTGTCGACTCAAAAGCAAGTCACTAAGCATTGATAGTCACCAAGTAGATCACTGCTCCTTGTAAATCACGCCGCTCTTCATCACAAACTTCACGCGTCGTAACGAAGCGATGTCATGTGTCGGATCACCTTCGACGGCGATTACATCCGCTAGCAATCCTGATTTAACCAACCCTATCTTGTCGCCCATGTGTAGCACTCGGGCGTTAACTGACGTTGCTGAACGGAGCGCGTCGATGAGCGGCATGCCGAAGTTAACCATAGTCTCAAGCTCGCGCGCATTATCACCGTGCGCAAACACGCCAACATCACTGCCACTAGCAATTGTCACTCCGGCTTCAAGTGCGGCCTTGAAAACAGCACGCTTGCGTTCGGAGTTGGCCCCTGCAACTGAAAGCGTCGGACAAAGTGCCGTTCCACGCTCTTTCATCAACCGAAACAATTCGGGAGTACCGCCATCACCATGCTCAATTGTTTCCACTCCCGCCAACGTCGCTCGACGCATTCCCTCCGTTGTAGTAGCGTGAGCACATACTGGCACATTTGCACTCTTCGCAGTCTCAACAACCAATTTCAGTTCATCGAGCGAGAATGTTGGTGCTGCACCTTGTGTGCCCCACCGATAGTCCGCGTAAATCTTTATCCAGTCGGCACCGTGTCCGATTTGATCGCGCACCACTCGCGTTAGATTATCTATTCCGTCAGCTTCTTCTGCTCCTTGCGGAACGTGCCACTCCGAGGCGTAGCCCTTTGGTCCATAGCTTCCAGTTGCAACAATCGCTCTCGTCGTGACAAGCATTCGCGGGCCCGGAATGATGCCTTGTTCGACTGCCTGCTTAAGTCCCACGTCGGCATAACCGGCGCCTTCCGTACCAAGATCCCGAATGGTGGTAAAACCTGCCTGAAGTGTGTTGCGCAGATGATTTGTTGCTCGGGCCACTCGCAAGCTCAAAGACTCGCGCGCTACCTGATCGTTCCAAACGGTTTCACTGTAGGGATGCAATAGCACGTGCGAATGAGCTTCAATCAAGCCTGGCATGAGCGTGAGACCTGTGAGTTCGATCACTTTAGCACCGGCCGGCACAGTGACGGCGCTTGCTGGTCCAGCACCTTCGATCTTTTGACCATGAACCAGCACAACCCAACCATCATGCAACTGCGCGGATTCTCCATCGAAAACGTGAGCCGGCTTGAGGAGATAAGTGGTTTCAGGCGGATTTGGGCGTTGAGTTTCAGTTACCTGTATTACGGACGTGAGACAGAGAACTAACAAGAGGGCACAGCGCATACGTGGCACCTTTCATAAAGACAACAGTAATTTAGATCAGCTTAGTTTGACTGTAAGGTTGTACTCAGTGACCACCGCAGCTCATGTCAACCACAAGGCGACCGTGCGGGTTTGTTCATGAGCGGCTTGGGTTGGGGGCGTGGCCAAGGAGTGCAACCCCGCTTTGAATCACTTTTCCGAAATCACGACCTGTTGGATCGTCGGCGGCAGTGGGTAGATTGAGCTGCGCGAAAATCCTGCGTTTGCGAACATCTTTTCCAACTCAGAAAAGGTATAGGCATCCCCAGCTGGAGTGCTGATGAGCATCATCATGCTGAACCCAGCTGCATCCGGTGGTGTGATGCGGTCTTCATTGGGAACAAACTCCAACGTTACGGCTCGGCCTCCCTCGGCGAGCGATGCGTGAACCTTCCGCAAGAGGCTCTCGCACGTTGGCGGATCGAAGTGATGTAAAAAGTTTGTCAGCAACACAAGGTCGTAGCCGCTACCAAAGTCCACATCGAAGGCGCTCCCTTCGATGGTCCTATACCTGTCCGCTATTCCGGCTTTCTGCGCATTGTCTTTTGCTACTTCCAGGACTGCCTCCCAATCAAGCGCTGTAACTTCGACCTGCTGATTGTGCGTAGCGAAGGCGATACCGAATAAGCCGTGACCGGCTGCGATATCCAAAATCTTCAATTTCCGATCACCTTGCGGATCAACCAATTTTGCGATCAGTTGTGCAGGCAATGCCATCATCGGCGCCATGGCACGCGCGAATTTCACCCAAATTGGGTTCTCCGGGCCAATCGTACCCTCGTTGTCCATCGCCGTGCCGCCTTTGCGAACTGCGTCGGCAATATGCTTAGCACCTTCTGTCAACATCGAGGAACACAGGAACTCGGTTGCTCCACCGAGGTAAGCAGGCGAATGTTTGTCTAGAAAGACGGCAGAATCGCGCGTTAATCCATAACGCTCATTCTCTTTCGTGAGCATTTCCATAATCGTCAGGTAGTCGCAGAGAATGCGCATTCCTTTCTCCGACGTCTGACATCTCTTCGCGAGCTCCGCCGTGGTTGTGTTTCCTTCTCCGATCGCAGTAAACACTTCGAGTTCGATTCCTGCTTTCAACGCTTCCGTACGTTGATGGGCATTGATGGTTTGGAAGAAGAGTTGTGGTGATGGTTGCTGGGAGGCAGGGGTCGACATGGTGATTCCTCTCTTATTGAAATTGATTTCTTGGCGCTCAATCTTAACTCAAGGGACCTTTGTAGCGATAAGAATGGTGGGGCCACCGGTTCTTACGGCGATGCTTGTGACCTGAACCATTCTGAAGGTCGCGCACTAGCGAACAGGATCGCGCAGCACCATCTCTGCAACAGCCGCAGTCACCTTTGCAGCTTCGGGATGAGTGCGACGCAAACCCGCAACTTGCAAGAGTGCTTCACCTGTTCTTGAGAACATGCGGAAAAGGTCTCCCTCTTCGGCCCTTGTTTCCCGAACCACTCGCGACCACTCGGCACCGCTAGCCCAATACACTGCCGCTCCGGCGGCCGAGAAATTCAGCTCCGGAGCCGGATCGACGCCATATTTCCACTCCTCAGAAGAGACTTTGAATCCAATGTCCTCGAAGCGTGACAATGAAGTTACGATATCGTCGTCCAGTTCCAGTTCACCGTAATCCCGATCTTCATCAGCAGTAAGCGCCGCCATGATGCCGGCGAGTTGTTTCGGTCCAAGAGAATTGAAGAGCCCGCTTTCCAAAGCCTCACCCACGAGTAATGGACGATCGATGTGAAGGTCCGCCAGCCAGCGGCCGCGCTCAGTGACCTTCTGGGCTTCGAAGTCGAGATATCCAAAAACTGCGAGCACTTTGGCGCGTTGTTCGAAGGGTTGCCAAACTTCCTCTCGCAACATCTCAATTCTTCGGGTGGCTCGTTCGTAGTTTTCCGCAGTCTCATGTAGGTCCCATAGCAATTGGTTGCATCGCAACTTGTCGGCGCCGACGAGATGTGGCGGCAGTAGACCCTCGATCGCATCGTCGACGACTTTCAGAGCATCCGTTTCTTCCTCGTCGGCGTCACGTAACCTCGGTTCGGGCAAAGTTAGATCTCTGCCGCGCGTGCGGATTTCATCGAACGCCATTTCGATCTCTTCATCACGCAATCGATAAATGGGAGAATAAACACGTCCAATGCGTTCTTGAGGAAAGCTCGCGCTTCTGCCGTCTTCACGAAAACCTCGGACATTGCCGTCTCGCTTTTCCGTTACGATCACCAGTCTGCGTCCAGTGCGACCGACGCCCACAACTCGTCCAGGTTTTACTACCTCGTTCAGCCACCGATGAAGAACTTCGGCGCGTGTCTGCGGTTTTGCTTCCTGAAGTCGAGTTCGAGCACTAATGAGCCGTTCCAATCCAAGTACAGTGGAAACTGGTAGATCGCAGCCGCCTTCCTTCAACCTGCGTTCTATTGCTTGTTCACTTTCATCACGAGTCTTTTCTAGTTGACTAATCTGCTGGGCCGAGTCGCGATAGGCAAAACTGCGCTCAGCGATCTCGCGCACGCCTGAGAAGCTGCCATAAGCATCGAGCAGGTTCAAAAGAGTAGTATAGGTTGCGCGAAACTGACTGATGAGAGGGTCTGATGGAGCTTTCAAGAGTCCGGCGATTCGTTCGGGATCCTGATGGAGTCCCGGCGCCGCAACAACGAAGCCTACATTGTCCCGTCCACGACGCCCGGCGCGGCCGGTCATCTGCTGAAGCTCAGAAGCAGATAGCGGACGCCAACCGCTCCCTGTTCGGGCATCAGCGCCGGTAAGGACCACACTTCGGGCGGGAAAATCAACACCAGCTGCAACGGTCGCTGTTGCGAAGATCGCGTCGAGCAATCCGGCACTCATCAATTTCTCTATAACTAGCTTCCAAGCCGGGATATGACCCGCATGATGTGAAGCAACGCCACCACGAATGATTGTGTCCCAATGCCGATGACCACGAACCTCGGGATTTTGTTCGACGAAGGTGCGCATGAATTGACGCCTCGCCTCGCGCCGGTTGTCGTTGGGGTCACGTCGAGCAAGGGCCGCCTCAGATGCTGCCTGATCACAGCGACGACGTGTCGGCATGAAGACAATTGCTGGAAGAAGATCGTAAGAGTCGAGTGCCCAGAGCAACGTGGCTGACGGCATTTCAGGCATTCGAAGTTTCATTTGAGTTATTCGTAAGCTGGTTCGGCTCAGATTGCTACTGAGAAACGCAAGTAGGACTTTGGAAGTTAGTCACTTAGCCGCCGCGACGGTCGTGGCGGGAACGCTCTCGATCTTCTCTCGCTCGGTCAATCATCTGAGCAATCTCAGGATTCAACTTGCCCGCATCATTCAACAACGGTAGCAAGCGTTTGTCCGGCAGTAAGACAGCCGACCGCAACGGCACTGGGCGTTTGCCTGGACCAGTAATAACACCACAGCGCACGCCGCGAACCTCTTCCAACCACGAAGCAAAATCATAAGCATTGCCGATCGTCGCCGACAGCAACAACAAACGAATCCGCGCGGGCGTGAGAATGATCGCCTCTTCCCAAACGTGTCCGCGGTCTTCATCCGCAAGATAATGGGCTTCGTCGAGAACGACCAAATCGGCGTTAACTTCACTGCCGCCTCTCAGAGAATCAAACAACTGATTGCGATAGATCTCAGTGGTACCGACGATTAGTGGTGCGTCCGGATTCTCTTTTCTGTCGCCTGTCAGTATTCCTACTCGCTCGCCGCCGAACTCGTCGATAAACTCCTGGTATTTGGAGTTCGTGAGAGCCTTCAAAGGAGTTGTGTACCAGGCACGACGACCCTGGTGTAAGAGCCTCCTGATCTCCTCGCGCGCAATCCACGTCTTACCGCTGCCGGTTGATGCGGTAACAAGGACATCCTCGTGCTCAAGTACTGCAAGCGCTTCGAGCTGAAATGCATCTGGCTTGAAGGGTGTGGTAGGCGGCGTGCCAATTCCTTCGAGGAGCTTTCTAACGTCACGAGGGCGTGGGAGAACACGACCTGACCGTTCCGGCACGTGATTCGCGACGTCATTCGCTAATTTTCGATCGGATCGATCGGAACCAGGTCGTTTTCCTCGTTTGTCCCGATTGCCCCGCCGTTTTACTCCGCTTCGGCGCATGGCGGCTATTCTAACGATGAGGTCGTGGCCTGCGAAGTGCTAACCCGAAGTTGTGGAGTTACAATCTGTCTCACAACGCGTCGGCTCTCGGCGGCGTCTAAAGCACCGAACTTAAAGAGCTGATCGACGTTTTTCAATGTTGGATGAGTGAGTTATTCGCAAATTTTGAGGTCAACCGCGACTCCAGATGGGTAGTCCTCTTGAGGCTTATCGCAGCATCACTGGTACTGCATTTGGGACTGTTGTGGGCGGCTATCTACATACCTGTGTTCCGCGATGCATTTAATATCGCGAGCCTGATTGCGCACACCAGGTTCGTAGACAAACCATACGGGTCTACTCAAATTGGTGATGACGTGCAGTTAGTTCAACTGACTTCCGAGAAGTTTCGTTATCCTGATGGATACTTCGCATTGGAAGGAGCTGGATTCGAAGTGCCCCCAAATGCGTCGCAACCCGATCCGTTTGCACCCAAGATCATCTCGCAAGCGCGACCTGGGCGAACTGTAGAACCTGAAGCGTCACCATCGCCAAGCTTGGAACCAAGTCCGTCGGCTTCGCCAAGTCCAACAGCTTCAGCGTCACCCTCTGTAGCAATCGCGCAAGGTCAGGAATCGCCGAACCCGAACAAGACAGAGACTCAGTTGAGTCCCGAAGAAGCACAGAAACAACTAGAGCAAACGGCTGCCCAAAATAATCTCGCGTTACCTGATGAGAACGAAATCAACAAGAAAGTATTGCGGGACTTTGCGGCTTACGCCAACGACCTGAAGAATCAGGGTAAGCTTGATCTAGATAAGCCTTTCGAAATCGTTATTGAAGCTGAGATGGATGAAAAAGGAAAATTGAAGAACCCTCGCTTTACAAAGAAGGCCGGCGATGAGCATCTCGTCGACTTATTTGGTCGCATGGTAGCCGCGCTGAACGACAGTGGGTTTCTTACCTATTTGCAGCCGATTAGTAAAGATAATCCGGGAGCGACCGTTAAGATCACAGTCAAGCAAGGTGAAAGTGAAGTGCTCGCGTCTGTAGAGTCGGAAACCTCATCCCCTGATCGCGCAAGGAGCCTCGCGAAGGTGCTCAATACAATGTTGGTCTTCGGCGCTGGATCCAGGGCCGGAAAAGATGAAGAAGTGTTGATGAGAAATACAAATGCCACGCCAGATGGCAAGAAAGTAGTGGTTAATTTTTCAATGCCGCGGCAAAGTGTTGTGGAAATGATAAAGAGGCAGATGGAACCCGGGATCTAGGAGGATTTTGCGTGCTAGTGTCCTGCTTGCCTCACCCAAGTCGCTAAACTAAAATCAAACATTGTCAAACGAAGGCAGAAACTGTCCCTTTGCATCTGTAGGTGGAGCTAATTCTTAGATATGAGTTTCGATAAATTCCTAACGAAAGTTTTTGGTAGTAGTAACCAGCGGTTTTTGAAGTCGATTAGGCCGCTGGTGGATGAGATTAACGCACTGGAGCCATCTATACAGAAGCTGTCCGAGGAAGAATTGCGGGCTCGCACTGCCTTCTTCAAAGAACAAGTCAAGCAAGCGGTTGGTGAAACGGTTGACAAGGAGGAGCGCAAACGACGTGAAAGGGCTGCTCTGGACGAAATACTGCCCGAAGCGTTTGCGATTGTTAGGGAAGCTAGTGTCCGCACGACTGGCATGCGTCATTTCGATGTGCAGTTAATCGGCGGCATCGTCCTTCACCAGGGAAAGATTGCAGAGATGCGTACGGGTGAAGGCAAGACACTGGTTGCCACGTTACCTGCTTATCTCAATGCGCTTACTGGTCGCGGCGGCGTGCACGTCGTAACCGTCAACGATTACCTGGCATCACGTGACGCCGAGTGGATGGGTCAGATACATCGCTTTCTCGGCCTCGAAGTCGGCTGTATCCAGAACGACATGGATGACTTCGAACGTCAGGCTGCATATGCCGCGGACATTACGTACGGCACGAACAATGAATTTGGTTTCGACTATCTTCGCGACAACATGAAGTTTGACCTCGCTACCTGTGTACAACGCGGTCACTACTTTGCAATCGTCGACGAGGTCGATTCGATCTTGATCGACGAAGCGCGCACTCCACTGAT
The DNA here is from genome assembly GCA_046725195.1 of Acidobacteriota bacterium. Lineage (GTDB taxonomy): Bacteria > Acidobacteriota > Blastocatellia > Pyrinomonadales > Pyrinomonadaceae > PSRF01. The sequence goes on from JBKOYD010000092.1 coordinate 11,618, forward strand.
CATTTCCGGCCCATCCGACGAGGCAACAGATAAATACAAGAACGCCGACGCTATTATTCCTCACCTTAAGAGAGGCGAGGATGTCGATGGGAAAAAGACGGGCGAATATGTGGTCGACGAAAAGGCCCACACTGCGGTGCTAACGGAGGAAGGTGTTGATAAGGCCGAGCGCTTGTTGGGTGTTGGCAACCTTTACGACCCATCCAACATGGAGCTGCTACATTGCGTCGAGCAGGCGTTGAAGGCGCACACGTTGTATCGACTCGATCACCAGTACGTTGTTCAGGACGGTGAGGTGATCATTGTTGACGACTTTACCGGTCGCTTGATGAAAGGGCGACGTTGGTCCGATGGGTTGCATCAGGCGGTAGAAGCAAAGGAAGGCGTCGAGATAGAGAAAGAGAATCAAACACTTGCGACGATCACGCTACAAAACTACTTCCGCCTCTACGAAAAGCTTTCCGGGATGACCGGTACGGCAGAAACTGAGGCCGCGGAGTTTGCTTCGACGTACAAGCTCGACGTGATTGTCATCCCAACTCACATGCCCATGATTCGGACAGATTTTTCTGACGTCATCTATCGAACGTTGCCGGAGAAGTGGGATGCCGTGATCGAAGAGATCAAGGAGTGCTACGAGAAAGGGCAACCAGCTCTGGTTGGTACCGTGTCGGTTGAGAACTCGGAATTGATTGCGCGACGTCTGTTAAAGGAAGCCGTACCGCACAATGTGCTAAACGCAAAATATCACGAACGCGAAGCTGAGATCGTCGCACAAGCGGGACGCAAAGGATCCGTAACGATCGCGACGAATATGGCGGGTCGCGGTACTGACATTTTGTTGGGCGGCAATCCCGATTTCATGGCGCGCGAGTTTTTGAAGAAAGACGAGATCGATCCGGACGAAGCGACCGAAGGTCAATGGCAAGTAGCTTATGCCCGCGCAAAACGAATCGTCGAAGAAGAACACAAGGAAGTCGTGATGCTCGGAGGTCTGCACATTGTGGGCACTGAGCGCCACGAGTCGCGACGCATCGATAACCAGCTTCGAGGACGAGCAGGTCGCCAGGGTGACCCCGGCTCATCGAGATTCTTTCTGTCTCTCGAAGACGACCTGATGCGCATTTTTGCAGGCGATAAAGTCAAGGCGCTGATGCAACGTCTCGGCATGGAGCAAGGAGTTGCAATCGAATCGAAGATGGTTTCGAAGCGCATAGCGGCAGCACAGAAGTCAGTTGAAGGTCGGAACTTCGAAGCCCGCAAGCATCTGCTCGAGTACGACGACGTAATGAATAAGCAGCGCGAGACTATCTATGGTTTGCGTCGTCAGCTGATGGAAGAACCCGATCAACGCGAGTATTTGATGGGTGATCCGCCAGCGGCTGGGGTTGCGTACGATTTGTTGTCTGACCTGACCAAGCAATATCTGAATCCAGATATGTCGCAGGACGATTGGGACGTTGAAAATTACAAAATCCAGATCAAGACGATCTATGACTTGGATACGGACGGCGAGCGTATCGACATTCCGAATCTCACTACGCAGGAAGTGATAGATGTAGTTTGGGAAAGAGCCAAACGCAAGTACGCGCAGAAGGAAGAACAAATTGGGCCGGAAGCGATGCGCACGTACGAGCGCATCATTATGCTGAACATCATCGACGCACAATGGAAGGATCACCTTTTGTCGCTCGATCACTTAAAGCAGGGAATCGGGCTGGTTGGTTATGGACAGAAGGATCCACTAGTCGAATATAAGAAGCAGAGCTTCGATCTCTTTCAGGAGATGCTGGACCGCATCGACACAACAACGATCCGATCGCTATTTAATCTCCAAATAGTTTCAGGAGAACCGCCGGAAAGGGTTCGCCGTCGAGCGCCACTTAGACCGTCGCCACTGACCTTCACTGGTCCTAATCAAGGCGCAACGCCTGCGGGAGAAGAGCACGGAAAGGTAAAGACCGTCGTTCGCGATCAGCCTAAAGTTGGACGGAACGAACCGTGTCCTTGCGGATCAGGCAAGAAGTATAAGAAGTGTCACGGAGCAATTTAGGTAACGTTCATTAGTCACCGGCATCATTTTGCAGCTCTACTTAACATCGGCTGAAAACTGGTCTAGACAACCCCTCATCCAATCCGCTAAGTTGAAACCAGCAGATTCGCTTCATGGCTGGTTCTTTCCTTGAGTTCGGAACTTTTATCAACGAATCCGGTTGTTCACGCGATAGTCAGTGGTAATGCTCCGCAACCAGCACGGCTTGCGGCAGCTCGTGGCATGTTGCCACTGCCACAGAATGACCTACTGGAAGTTCTTGTCGCTCTTACCAACAGCGACGACGCAGAGATTGCGTCGGCCGCGGGTGAAACTCTTAAGGCCGAAACGCCTGACGACCTCTTAATAGCGGCTAAAGGCGAAGATACGCCTCCAAACGTGTTGGCCTATCTTGCCACCGAACCAACCGAAACGCGCGAGGTTCTCGAGGCGACAATTCTCAACAATAGGACCCCGGATCAAGCGCTTGCGAAACTTGCCGCTACCACTCCTGATAGTTCGCTTTTGGACCTTATCGCCATCAATCAGCAGCGACTGGTGCGCTTTCCCGACATCATTGAGGCGATTCTCAATAATTCTGCATGCAGTAGCGAAGCTGAACGACGTGCGCGGGAGACACGGAGAGAGTTCTTTGAAAAGGAACGCGGCGCTCGTCAGATAGCTGATGAACTCCGAGCGCAGGGAAAGAATGCCGCAGCAGAGTTTTTTGAAACCGCCGAATTGAGCGCGACTAATGGTGGACTAACTCTGGAAGATGCCTGGATTATTGCAGCGCACATTGAAGTTTCCGACGCTGACATTGATGACTCGTGGCTTCCAGCGGAAAGATATGATGAATTGATCTCGGAAAGCGCTGAAGAAGCTGCGGCTAATGCTCAACGAATTATCGAACAGGAACGCCTTGAGACTGGAGAAATCTCGGCTGAGAGAGTTCGACTGATTCGCCGAATCCTGCTCATGAACACACGTGATCGAATAAAGCTCGCACTTAAGGGAGACCGGGAAGCTCGGGGTATTCTGATCCGAGATTCCAATAGGGTGGTGTCTGCAGGCGTAGTCAACAATCCCCGCATCAGCGAACAGGAAATCGAAAACGTCGCAGCAATGCGAACGGTTTCCGACGAAGTGCTGCGGCTGATCGCCCTAAACCGGACATGGGCACGCTCATACTCGATAATTCACAACCTCGCCCGAAACCCCCGAACCCCGATACCAACCGCGATCACGATTCTTGCCCGTATCCGCACCAAAGATCTCCAGACTATTTCGCAGAACAGAAATATTTCAGAGGCTGTACGCCGCCAAGCGTACCGACTTACCTGTACCCGTGCCGGTGAATAAGCTGCCCGCGATGCTTTGGCGGCCTCAAACGGTGGCGAAGTGTTACAAGAAGTTTGCGAAATAGTTAATAATATTCTTGACAGGTCACAATTCGTCCGTATAATTTCGCACAAGACCGAGAGCCATAGGACGTTACAAGAGTTTTTGCTTTGAAAATTGTCAGGGGTGCTGGAGCGGTGCTCGCTTTATCTGTCTTAATTTAGCGGCTTCATCTTGCCCGTAACGCACCGCCCCAAAAGGGAATCGTCTTACGCGACGGTTCTCATGCTTTGCTCCGCCACCCTGTTTCCCCGACCCTGCCCGTCAAGTTTTTAGCCCCGCCGATTCTCTGAATCGGCGGGGCCCTCTCTTTCCATATTTTTGGATTCGACTAATCTTCGACAAGTACTTCGGGCCTACTAAGGGACTTCACTTCAAGGTCTTCGGTCGCAAGGGGGTTGCCGCTCATTCGAGCAAAAAGCTCTTCATATTGGTCCACGACACGATCCCAATCATAGTACTTCTGAACGCGCGACTGGGCCCTGTGTCGATAGGATTGTACCAACGATCCATCGCGTAGCACTCGCTGAAGCTTCTCGGCCAAATCAAACTCATCGGCGTAAGGAACGCCAGCTTGACCTACCGCCTCAATGTTTTCGGGTGTTGCCAGAGTAAGAACACAATTGCCGTAACCCATCGCCTCCAGCAAGGCTGGATGCGTACCTCCTACTTCGGTAGCGTGAACATAACAATAAGCATTCTGCTGAAGTGCACGATAGTCCTGACCAAAAACGAAACCCGTGAAGATAATTCTCTTGTCGCCGCGGGCCTGGGCTTTGAGACTCCTGATGTAGTGTTCGGCGTACGGCGCATCTCCAACGATGAGTAATCGGTAGGCAGTTCGCACCTTTTTGAAGGCCTCAATCACAAGGTGCGCATTGTTCTCCGGTTCTAACCGCGAGACGTACAAGACATATCTATTTGGCTCAACGCGCCACTTACGTACGCTCGCACGATCAGGAAGCCGTTCCACTTCGCTGCCATATGCGATCATAGTAGACGAGGTCTTGTGACGTGCTAGGTAATAGTCATGGATTACTTGAGCATCCGTTACCATCTCATTGGGTAACAGTGTTGAGAGGTACTCGGCGAGTCTGTAATAGCGCCGCCCAAGCCACCCCCACTTTTTCCGTTTGTGCTCAAGACCATCTACGTTAATGGCGACGGGCGTCCCAGTGAATCTGAGGATAGGACTAAACGGCGCATTCGCGGCGTTGCATATCAACGCTGCGTCGAAGCGGCCGGGCACTGCGTGTAGAGCCGAAATAAAGGTGTGAACTACGGTGTCGAAATATTTATGTCTGATGGTAGGCAAAACCTTCAACCGCACGCCGTGATATTCCAGCTGCCTTGGCGAAACATAGTGCACCCGACAATAAACAGTCACGTCGTGGCCACGGGCCACCAACCGTGTAGAGAGATGTTCGGCGAATGTCTCGAATCCGCCGTAGCTGGCAGGAATGCCTCGCGTTCCGAGAATAGCGATGCGCATGTGTCTGTTGACTAGTTTCGTTTTAAGGATCTAGTTGGCGATGCCCATTTGACTGGGTGCTGTAGTGACAAATTCCTTCGCCACCTGCTCATAGACAGCTAATGTTCGCCGCGCCGTTTCTTGCCAATCAAATGTCGCCGCCCTTGTTTGGCCTTTGACGCTTAACTCTCGACGAAGCATCACGTCATGCATTAATCGGTTTATGGCCGCCGCGATAGCGTCGACATCGAAAGGATCCACTGCTAATCCTGCGTCGCCCACCACCTCAGGGAGGCTCGTGGTGTTACCAACAATTACAGGCGCACCGCATTTCATTGCTTCCAGGGGTGGTAATCCAAATCCCTCGAAGTACGAAGGATACACAAAACAAAGTGCTCCCGAATACAAAGCAGGCAAATCTGCTGCTGGTACATAGCCTGTCAGAATTACCGAGTCTCTGACGCAACTTTCCTCGAGTGCTCGAAAGGTTTCGTCATAGAGCCAAGCACATTTTCCAACGAGGACCAGCTTGGGCAGATTATTCACACTACTATAGTTGCGTAACGAAGCATATGCCTTAACTAATCGAGCAAGGTTCTTGCGAGGCTGAATAGAACCTACCGACAAAAAATAGTCGCCCTGTATTCCATAATTATGTCTTACGCGTTGAAGCTCCCTGTCATCTTTCACTGGAGCAAAATGTGCCGGCGCTGCCGGGGGAATAGCACTGATACGATCTGCCTCTATGCCGTAGGTTTCCATGATGTCCCGTCGGGTATGTTCCGAAAGTGAAAGAATTCGGGCTGCGCGTTTTGCCGAGTGGCGCACGGTCAACCGCAACTGCGTCCTACTGCGCCGATTGAACGTGTGCGGCAAGTGTTCGAACGAAAGATCATGAACGCTAACTACCACCGGACAGGGGCAGAAAGGAGGGGCTGTAAACTGTACGTGCAGAATATCTACTGGATGTTTTCGCAACTCCGCGCTGAGCGTCAATGGAATTCGGATCAGCGGCGTGTGAGGAAGAGTGGACCGAACTTTGAAATTGGGCCAACGTCGATGGAAGCGATCGTATGCCTCGGCTGTTGTAACGTAGAGCGTGTAATCATTAGCCCCATCGATCTGCGCGAGCGCCTCAATGAGGTTAACGGCGTAGCTTTCATTGCCCCCAAGCTTCGCCCCAACAGAATGAGCATCGATTGCTATTCGCAATCGGGGTTCTCCCGTCTTTTTTGATCGCGGACGCGGTCGGGCGTAGCGTCCGCCTCATTCTACTTGCTCTTACCAGCGACAGAAGCCTGAGCCTCATCGCTTTGATGGCCACGAGTGTCGCGCTCCCGAATACGAGCCGCCTTACCTCGAAGCTCACGCAGATAGTACAGCTTAGCTCTTCTTACACGGCCTCTCTTGACTAGATCGATGTGGTCAATGATGGTTGCGTGTAGGGGGAAGATTCTCTCAACGCCGACTCCAAAACTTGTTTTTCTTACGGTAATCGTCTCACGCGCACCACCATGCTTGCGGGCAATCACGACGCCTTCAAACGCTTGCAATCTTTCTTTGGTCTCGGATTCTTTAATCCGAACGTGAACACGGACCGTATCGCCCGGCTGAAACTGCGGGATATTTTTCCGCAACTGACTCTCTTCAATCTTATCCAATCGATTCATTTCTCAATGCTCCTTCTCTCGAGCCGCGATACCAGGCTCCGGTCATACTACTTTTTAACCGTTCGCGTTTACAAAATTCAACTATTTCAATAAGTCGGGACGTTTTCGGCGTGTTTTTGCTATTGCGGCATCCTTACGCCAACGCTCTATCTCCGCATGATTACCGCTCAGTAACACGTCTGGCACCTTCATTCCTCTGAATTCAGGAGGCCTGGTGTATTGCGGGTGATCGAGCAACCCTTGTGAAAAAGATTCAAATAACGCCGACGTTTCGCTACCCAACGCTCCGGGTAATAACCGGACCACCGCATCAACAACTACCATCGCGGCAGGTTCACCACCCGATAAAATATAATCTCCAATTGATACTTCGTCCGTAGCCAGCGCTTCAGAGACTCTCTCATCGACCCCTTCGTAGCGGCCACAAAGGAGAACGACCTGTGCTGCGTTCTCTGAAAGGTCCTGTGCGAGTCTCTGTGAAAAAACTTCACCCTGAGCTGATAGCAGCACAACACGCGTGTTCGCCGGGAAATCTTCCCTTCTTCTTGCTCCCGTAAGTGCTTCAACACCTGCGAAGATAGGCTCTGGTTTCAGGACCATACCATCACCGCCGCCAAAGGGTCGATCATCTACCATCCGATGTTTATCAGTGGCCCACTGCCGCAAATCATGCGACTGAATCTCGACCAAACCGGCACTGCGCGCCCTGCTCACGATTCCGTAATCGATCATCTTACGGAAGAACTCAGGAAAGATCGTGATGATATCGAAGCGTAGCATGGTCCTTAGCGATTCGGTTTAGCACTTCATGCTCTTAAAGCGCTGATCAAAGATCTACAAATCAAGAAGACCCTCTGGAGGGTCAATTACTATCTTCTTACCTACTACGTCGATGTCGACAACAATCGAACCGGCCAGCGGTATCAGCCGTTCTTGCCCACTTTCGTCCCGCACTACAAGGATCTCGACTCCACCCGTCTTCATAACTGAGCTAACCTTACCGATGTTATCGCGGCCAAGAACTTGGACCGTGCAACCTTCCAATTCCCAGTCGTAATAGTGATTCTGAGGAAGCTTAACGCGATCTGATTCCGGAACGGCGAATTCCGATCCGGTTAACCCTGTCGCAGCTTGGACGTTGTCGTAGCCGGCGAGCTTGAGAATGACTCGATCCTTTTGAAACCAATAACTCTCGAGCTTAACAACCTTACGCTGTCCACTTGGCGATACAAGAGTCAATTTAATGACGTCTTCAAAACGCTCCGGAAAATCCGTCAAAAGTTCTGCGACAATCTCGCCCTTCAGACCCCGTGGCCTGACAGCTCGAGCCAAAACAACTAACTCACCCGAGCTTGGCTCCTCCATGTGGTTCATTCCACAATTTCCAGGAGGTAACGACGGTTCTTTTTCGCGCCGGCAATCCTCGCGAGTGATCTCAAGGCGCGTATCGTTCGTCCTTGCTTTCCAATAATCTTGCCAACGTCTTGCGGCGCAACTCGCACCTCAATCAACGTGGCACCGTTGCGCTGCTCGACCTCACGAATGTCCACAGTCTCGCCATCGTCGACCAACGACTTCACGATCATTTCTATAGCGTCTCGCATCGCTTGTAGTACCAACGAGAATCGACGCGCTAGCTCTGGACTTCTGCGGGGGCAGCGTTTGCAGCACGCGTACTGGCCTTAATAAGACGGTTGACCGTGTCTGTGGGCTGTGCGCCTTTCTCAATCCAGTAATTAATCCGAGTGTGGTCTAGTTTAATCTCGGCCGGATTTCTCGTTGGGTTATAGGTACCCAGATTTTCCAGATAGGCTCCATCCCGCTTTGATTGCTTCTCTTTTACAACTACTCGATACGATGGACTCTTTTTAGCGCCAGTGCGCATTAACTTAATTGCTAACAATCGCTCCTCCTTCGGAAACGCCCCACCTTTCGGCAGCAGCCTATCTCCTTCTCTTCTTTCTTTTCTTTTTCAACTTCTTTCTTGATGGTCCGACCGGCAAAGACGGCATGTCGTCGCTATCGGCAGCTAAGCCTGCCATATCAGGTATGCCGGCCACCTTCCTCATCATCTTGCCTTTTAATCCACCGCCACTAAATAATCCGGAACTGGAAAGCTGGCGCATCATCTGACGCATCTCTGAATACTGTTTGATGAGTTGGTTCACGCTGGCAACTGATGTCCCAGACCCGCGCGCGATCCTTCTTCGACGATTCGCATTTAGGATTCGATGATCGTTCCGTTCCTCATTCGTCATCGAGTCGATGATAGCTTCGGTGCGTTTCAGCTCCTTTTCCATCAACTTCGATTGCTCATCGTCCAACTGCGGCATCCCCATACCACCGAGAAGTTGATCCGGCAGGAGCTTCATTATCTTTGAGAAAGAACCGAGCTTCTTGACCTGTCGCAACTGCGAACGGAAATCGTCTAGTGTGAATTCGTTCTTCTGTAATTTCTTGAGCTGTTGCTCTGCTTCGTCCTGATCTACTTTTGCCTGAACCTCTTCAATGAGTGACAGAACATCGCCCATTCCCAGAATACGCTGAGCGACTCTATCAGGATAAAAGGGTTCGAGTGCATCGTACCGTTCGCCAACGCCGACAAACTTTACGGGCTGGCCGATTACCTGCTTTATGGAAAGAGCCGCACCGCCACGCGCATCTCCATCCATCTTCGTTAGAATCACTCCGGTGATCCCAACACGCCGATGAAACTCTTCCGCCGAACGAACAGCATCCTGACCGGTCATGGCGTCGGCAACAAATAGTATTTCTACCGGATGGGTTTCCTGCTTGATCCTTACGAGCTCATCCATCAACTCATCGTCGATGTGCAGTCGTCCTGCTGTGTCGATAAGCAAGGTGTCAAATCCCGTTTGTTGGGCGTGCTTATGTGCTTCCCTCACGAGCGTTAACGGATCATTAGTCTCCGGACGTTCAAAGATCTGCTGGCCAGTGGTTCTGGCAATAACCTTTAGCTGCTCACGTGCAGCGGGTCGATAGACGTCTACCGAAACCAATAAGGGCTTTCGATCCTGATTTGCCGCTAACCATCGCGCAATCTTACCGGTAGAAGTAGTCTTACCTGAGCCTTGGAGGCCCACCACCATTACTGTGTTTGGTATTTGTTTGGTAAAGACCAGACGCGACGATTGGCCTCCAAGCAATTCCACCAGTTCGTCGAATACTATTTTGACGACCTGTTCGGACGGCTTGAGTTCTTGCCAAACCTGCTGTCCCTCTGCCTTCCGCTGTACGGAGGCAATAAAGTCTTTTGCGACTTTATAGTTGACGTCGGCCTCTAAAAGCGCCAGACGGATCTCCCTCAGCGCAGCGTCAACGTGCTCCTTCGTCAGTACGCCTTCGCCCCGCAGATTCTTCAGCGTGCGCTTTAATTTATCCGAGAGCGACTCAAACATATAACAGTAGGCGAAGTTCCGCGCTGCAAACGGAATCGGAAATGATAGCGGCCGGCCTTAGGGGTGTCAAGGCGACTCGAGTTGCAGATGCAAGCACTGTAAGTTTCTGTGTTTTGAGAACTTACTTTATATGGAAGTAGCCGATGATCTCTGAATAAACGTAGCTGGCAGGTGTCGCAGCGACCACGACTTGATTGTCTAACTTAACCAACTGTTAGCTGTACGCATCGAGGCTCATGTGCTAAATTCACAGCGAATCAACACGGTTGCGCGGCAATACCGTAATCGAACGGTTTAAGGGGTCCCTTCCAATCTTAAACGCGTCATGAAAAGCCCGCTCGATTGAGCTTTTAAAGGTATTAAATGGACAAACGTGTCGGTCCCGCCCCCCTGGGCCGCGACCAGGAAAAGCCCCCTAGTGAGCGAGGTGTGGTTGATCTCGCGGACGCACGCGTGAGAATTCGCTCGCGCGCGCGGCCGTCAACCGAGACCCTCATGCGCGAGTTGGACGAGATCCGCTCACTGCTTGACCAGGGTCTTTCAACTGAAGCTAAAGACAGGCTCACGTCACTAATCTCGAGCGCACGCAACCATCCGTCGGTTCTAGCATTGGCCCGCTGCGCCCTTTCTACAGCTCTCGAACAACAAGGCCACTATCGGGACTCACTTGCAGCCGTTTCAATGTACGAGTCGCCGGAATCGCGCGCTAAATTGGACGACCAAACTGTAAGTTACCTCCGCGTACAGATTGGACTCGGTTACAACTACAACGGAGACCACCCAAAAGCTATCGCTATGCTCAAGGCGACCCTGCGCGACTACTCAGAAAGTGGAGCTGCAAATCTGGGTCACATTTACGCTGCTTTGTCGCGCACATACCGCAGCATTAGCGAATATCCGATCGCGCGCGATTACGCTCAGCGCGCTTTGGAGAGTTTCCGTCAGAGTGGTGAGTGGCGAGGACTTGCGGAAGCGTATTTTGGAGTAGGACTCGCTGACATACAGGAAGGTAATTACGAATCAGGCCTTGAGAATCTGGGACAAGCGCTCAAACTCATCGGCGATCATCCTGCCGCCTACGTCCTTGGCAGGACATACGCAAATATGGCTGGCGCCTGCTGGTTCCTCAAACGGCCCCAGGAGGGCATCGACTACCTCAAGAAAGCGATCACCTATTACGAACGAACTGACCATAAGACAAACGCGGCAGATGGTTATAACAATCTCGGAATCAACCTGATCCTCATTGGTCAATGGGACAGAGCTCAAGAAGCATTAGAGCGCGCTCTTTCACTTGCCACCGAAGTCGATGAACGCGGCGCCAAAGTGCCAATGATCTTGGACTCTCTCGGCGAGCTGCATATGCTTCGTGGGGATCTCAATGAAGCCGAAGACTACCTACGTCGCGCTGTGGCACTTGCAACTGAAAACGGTAACAAGTGGTACGCAGGTCAGGCGCTGAGAACGTTAGGACGGTGTTACCTCGCAATCACGGATCCAGCAAAGGCGTTGGCGAAAGCGAAAGAAGCACTCACCCTTGCTGAAAGCATTGGCGATCGTCAGGCAATATGTGAATCGCGATTGATTGCGGCGGAAGCACACTTGTTAACTCAGGAATTAGACAGCTGCGCGAAAGAACTTCAGCAAGTAAGTGCAGAAACTACTGACTCCTCCACGGATCTCGGCTTTACTGGTGAAGCGCACAGACTTTATGGAATGTTGCACATGGCTCGCTCGGATGTCGCCGCCGCGGCACAACACTTTGGCAGCAGCGTATCGATCTTTGACATGCTGGGTGATCGCTATCGCCTGGCTCGTGCTCATCTCGAATTGGGCCGAGCTTGCGCAACCATATTGCCAGAACGGGCAGGTGAACATCTCAGTCGTGCGGTCAATACTTTTCGAGAATTGGGTGCACGCCTCGACTTAACACGCGCTGAAGAAGAGCTGAGAGATCTCGCTCGAGCGACTCCGGAACGAATTCAGGAACAGTCAGCGCTAACACAACTTCTCACGCTGCGGCTAGCTGAAGCGGTGGCGTCACGAGAGCTTTTACTGCGCGAACTCGCCGCTGTCATGCGACAGGAGACTGGCGCGCAACGCGTGATGATCACCGAACGCGGCGAACACCACGAACCACGTGTGGTGATCGCAATGGGCTTCACGCCTGCTGATAGCTTGAAGTTGGCTGCCGAACTCGATGCGCTCAAGGACAACGCTGCCCGAGAACAATATTGTAAAAAAAAGGACGCTGAAGTGATCTTGTTGAAGTCGGCTAACGCACCATCTGCCTTGATGTATCTTTCGCCGCGTAGCCGCTCAACGTTACCAAAAGGCGTCGCTATCGAACCTCTCCTTCGCGTAGTTGAATTGGGAATGGACGTTTGTGCGCTGCGAGCCGGTGCTCATAAGGGTACAAGTCATGAACAGTCTGACGAACTTGCCGGCACAAGTTTGATGCCCGGGTTCATTCATTCGAGTCCGGCTATGACTCAATTGGTTGAAGAGGTCCACAAGATCCGTTCATCAGACGTAACTGTCCTGGTAACCGGGGAGTCGGGAACTGGCAAAGAGCTGGTCGCCCGCGCGATTCATGCGATCTCGTCTCGACGCTCAAAGGTCTTCGTCCCCTTCAACTGCACTGCCGTACCGAAGGAACTGTCCGAGGGCTATCTCTTCGGTTATCGCCGAGGGGCATTTACTGGCGCCGTTTCTGATTCGCAGGGTGTGATTCGCACCGCAGCTGGCGGCACCTTGTTTCTCGACGAAGTCGGCGATCTTCCTCTTGATGTTCAGCCGAAGCTGTTGCGGTTCTTGCAGGAGGGTGAGATTCAACCCCTCGGTGAACAGAGACCAAGCAAAGTAGACGTGAGGATCATTGCAGCGACGAATACTGATCTCGAGGAAATGGTTGCGCAGGGACGTTTTCGAGAGGACCTGTACTACCGGCTCAATGTCATCCGATTGCGCGTGCCGCCATTGAGGGAACGTCGATCGGAGATTCCAACTATCGTTAACTATTACATCAATCACTATTCGGCAAAGTTTGGTCGCAAGGATATCCAGATTACTCCTCAAGCAGTTGATCTATTGATGGTCAGCGATTGGCCTGGAAACGTTAGGCAGCTATGTAATGAAATTCAGCGTACGGTCGCGCGCGCCGAAGACGGAACAGTAATCACTCCTGAACAACTTTCTCCGGAACTGAAAAGAACCTCCTCGCCGACAACTCCTTCAGCTGCTTCGATCGCTTCAATGCAGGGCGCGAATCTTCAGACTGCAGGTACGCTCGCTGACGCATTGGCAGAAGTTGAGCGTCGCATGATCGCTGATGCCTTGCGTCGACATGGCGGCAACATCTCACGCGCCGCTCGCGAACTTGGATTAACACGCCGGGGGCTCTATCTCAAACTTGAGCGGCACGACCTCAGTGCAAGCGCTTAATCATTTATCGTGAGTGATCGCAAACGAGTGTTGATTCTGTGCACGGGCAATTCTGCACGCAGTCAGATGGCTGAAGGACTGCTACGCGGTATGGCTGGCGATCGCTTCGATGTATCGAGTGCTGGTCTGGCGCCAAGTAAAGTAAGGCCAGAAGCAATTGAAGTAATGAGGGAGATCGGCACCGACATCTCCGCACACCGTTCGAAAGCTATCGATGAATTTACGGGGCAGCAGTTTGATTACGTGATTACTGTTTGCGACAACGCCAACGAACGGTGCCCGGTCTTTCCCGGAAAAACGCAACGTATTCATTGGAGCTTTGAAGATCCCGCAGCGGCGAAAGGCGATGAAGGAGTGCGGCTAAAGGTTTTCCGGCGAGTACGCGATGAAATATCCGCGCGACTGCGCCAATTCACGGCTTCCGTCGAGTAGGTATTATTGGTCTGGCTGCTTGCAAGGCCCTTTTGTGACTTCGTGACTTCGTGATGAGGATGCAATCAGAAAAAACGTTAAGCCGTTTTGCGCTGCGCGATTTCCTGTGCGATGGAGGAAATCTTGTTGATGTCGAATGGCTTCGCAACTACCCAATCGGCATTCACCGCATTTCGCGTCTGGACGCTAATCGCGTCGGCCCAACCGCTGACGATCGCGAGAGGCATCGTTTTCGACCTCTCACGAATTTGAGTTACTAATTCCCAACCATTCATTTCCGGCATGCCTATGTCAGTGAAGACAGCGTCGAACTTTCCTTCGTACTGGTCGAAGAGCGCAAGTGCACTCTCACCTCCGGGAGCTGCGATTACTTCGCAGCCTTCAGCTTCGAGCGCTTCAATCAAGACCTCACGCACGTGAGTTTCATCGTCAACCACCAGCACCCGAACCTTGTCTTCGCCGGTGGAGGAGTCTCCGCGTGTCGCTAAATTGTCGACGGGCTTGATGGAAGTCGGCATTACTTTCGGCAGTGAAATCTTAAAGGTGGTACCGCGGCCTGGTTCGCTTTCGACGTCGATTGAGCCTTCGTGGCGACGAATAATGCCGAAGCTCACAGCCAGTCCCATACCGGTGCCAGCCTTTCCCTTCGTCGTGAAAAACGGATCAAAAAGTCGCTGCTTCACTTCCGGACCCATACCAGTTCCGGTGTCGACTATGCTGAGAATGACACGGTCGCGATTTTCCAGTGCAGACACGCGAACTTCGCCACCTGAAGGCATCGCGTCGATGGCGTTGTAGATCATGTTGACGAGCACTTCGCGCAGTTCGACAGGATCGCCTTTGACGTGCGCCTTGCAGTCAGCGTGAATCGCAAAGCGGATGGGAGCAAATTCCGAGCGCGACTCCCAACGCGGACGTGTCATCTCACACGCGTCTTTCAATAGTTCGGCGACTGAGATGATTTCAAACTCACGGCTTGGTCGTTGGCGAGCGAAGTCCTGAATGCGACGAATGATGTGGGCACCGTCTTCGGCACTCTTGATAATTAGTTCGAGGCCGGCTTCGATCTTTCCGGGGTCATTACTGGCGCGGAGGATCAGTTGTGCGCGGCCAAGGATGCCGGTGAGGGTGTTGTTAACGTTGTGGGCCACGCCGAAGGAGAGTTCGCCGAGAGCGGCCATCTTTTGCGCATGAATTTCCTGTTCCCGTTTAGTTTCATATTTAATGTGGGCATCAGCGATGGTGTCCAGACATTTACGCAACCGCTCGCGTGTCGCGTGCTGCTGTGAATTGGCGAGCAACTGATTGGCTTGCGCACCGATTTCGCGGCGTTCGTCATCCGCCAGTTGATC
>JBKOYD010000048.1:0-10010 GCA_046725195.1 Acidobacteriota bacterium
CACCGCTGTGAGCAGCGTAGCTTGGTCGAGTTGAGAACGAATGGTGATGGACAGGAACGGCCACGCGTTTTGCTGGTACGGCTCGAACAGATGCGCCGTAGAGGCCAGATGCAAGCCGTCATATTTTATGTCTTCGACAACACCGACAATCTCGCCCCAAGGGTCATTGCTGTTGTATCGAATCTGTTTCCCGAGCGGGTCTTCGTTTGGCCAGAAACGACGCGCCAAGGTTTCGTTGATGATGAAGACCGACGGCGCGCCCGCCGCGTCGCGCTCCGTAAAGGCGCGCCCTTTGAGCAATCGCGTGCCTAGCGAATCGAAGTAATGAGGATTGATTACGTGCAGACCAACCGACTGCAATTCATCCGGCAGACCGGTGGCCTGGTCTTTGATTTTGAGGCGGGTGTGGGAATCGGTGCCCGCAATCGGCAAGTCATCGCCAATGCCCACGCTCTCGACGCCGGGGAGGGCTTCCAGACGCGCATTCAGATCGTTAACCAATTGTTTCTTATCTTTGCTCATGCGGTAACGCTCATCCGTCAGACCGATGCGCATCGTCAACAAGTGCTGTGGATTGAAGCCTGGTTTTACGGCCAACAGACGCGCGAAGCTGCTCACCAACAAACCCGCGCCCAGCAACACAACTAACGCCAGGGCCACCTCAGCCACGACCAATGTTTGCCGCAACCAATTGCGCCCAGCGGTGGCACTGCGCGCGCCTTCCTTGAGTGTCGCATTTAGATCGAGCTTGGCTGCCGCGAGCGCCGGGATCAGACCGAAGACCAACCCAGTCAAAACTGACACGCTGAGCGTGAAGGCGAAGACACGATAATCCACCCCGATTTCATTCAAACGCGGAATCTCACGAAGCCCCGCTGTTACCATGAGTTGCACGCTCGAAACCGCAAGCAACCAACCGCCCAGGCTACCCAGACCCGCCAGCAAAAGACTTTCGACCAACAGTTGCCGCACGATTTGCCCACGACTCGCGCCCAACGCAGTGCGAATGGCGATTTCTTTGGCTCGCTCAGTCGCGCGTGTCAGCAGCAGGCCCGTGACATTTGCGCAGGCGATCAGCAAGACCAGGCTGACTGCGCCAAGCAGCAGCCATAAGATCGGGCGCACGTCGCCGACCATCTGTTCCTGCAACGAATTTACGCGTGCGCCATGCCCAATCGGGCGCGGGTATTGTTGCTGCAAGCGTGCCGCAATGGTGTCCAGCTCCGCTTGTGCCTGGGGCAAGCTGACGTTTGGCTTGAGCCGAGCGATGACCCTGAGATAGCCGGTGTGGCGCATCGAGAGCAAATCAACCGAGGAATTCAGTTGCCAATCTGGGACGACCTGATGCGGGTTCAGCCAGATTTGACGCTCCGTATTCTGGTCGGTGTCTTGAAACCCACGCGGCATCACCCCGATCAGCCTGACTGGCTCACCGCTGAGGGTGAGCGTTTTGCCGATTACATTCGGATCGCCGCCAAACCGCGCTTGCCAAAAATCATGGCTGATGACCGCCACGCGCGGCGCGCCAGCAAGCCCATCCGCCGGTTGCAAGACACGACCGTGTTCCGCCATCACGCCGAGCAGCGAAAAGAAATTGGCTGAAACAATCAGTCCATTGAGTTGTTCCGGGTCTCCCTGACCCGTCAGAGTGAAGGACATCAACCGAGACGCTGCCATTTCGGTGAACGATTGATTTTGTGCCTGGTAGTCAAGAAATTCCGCTGGGGAAAACATGGCGCAGCAATCCTTCGCCTGCATTTCCCAGACGGCCATGAGTTGCTGCCCATCTTTGTACGGTAAGGGTTGTAATAAGACAGTATTGACGACGCTGAAGACCGCAGTGTTCGCCCCGATGCCCAGTGCCAGCGTGAGCACGGCAATCAGGGTGAAGCCGGGCTGCTTTCGCAACATGCGCGCGCCGAAGCGCAGGTCTTGCCATAAGTCTGCGAGGATATTTGTCCTCCGATTTGCTCCGAGTACGATGGGTTCAGGCGCGACCTGCCGCTCCACGCGCCGCAGTTCCTGCGCCAGGATTTCACTCTCACTCAATTCCGCGAGCACCGCGCGATGAGCTTCCGCTTCACTCGCACCGCCCGCCAGCAACTCCGCGTAGCAGTCATCCAAGTGCTGCGCGAGTTCCTCGACGATGGCGGCCTCGCGCGTTGGGGCAAGTTTCAAAGTCGCCAGTTGCTTGCTGATCTCTTCTTTCCAATCCGGCATCATTCGTCACCTCCCGAGAGGTATGGATTAGCTGGTTCATTAGGCCGGAGTGATCCCGGCCACGCGATCCAACGCGGCAAAAAATTCCTTCCAGGTCTGGCGCTGCTCGGCCAATATTTTCTGACCGGCGGCAGTTAGCTTGTAAAAGCGCCGCCGGCGCTCTCCCGCCCTTTCGACCCACCGGCCTTTTATCAGTCCGCGTTTTTCGAGCCGGTAGAGCAACGGATACAGTGAGGCAGCATGAAACTGCAGCACCCCATCCGAGCGCCGTTCTATCAACTTGGCGATCTCATAACCATGACGTGGCCGATCTTCCACCAACGCCAGAATCAGCATTTCGGTGCTGCCTCTTTTCACCTCGCGATCAAGCATAGGTTATCTCCATATGTAGTGTTGCCATATATATACTAACACAGATTTCTCGTCAAAGGTTTGTCGTCAGATCAGGTGAGCAATCTCGCCACGGCCAACATAGACAGACTTCACACGTGAGCCCTCAGTTAAGGGCAAACGCGAATTGATAGATACCGGACGAGATACGCGATATGTAACACGCAATCCAGACGGGACGTTCAAAGAATCAGACGACGTAAGTAAATCGCTGGCCGCTGATCGCAGGCGCAAAGCGAAGAAGAAGGTTAAGCTAGGATACGGCGACTAGGGGGATCAGCCAAGGCGAACGACGAAGAAATCAACCAAGAAGGCTGCGAAGAAGTGACGAAGGTCCTTTGCTGGGATGGCAAAGTGACAACCGAAAATCCCTGTTGCACTCTCTTGAGTAAACCACTTGCGTGGGTCCCCGCAGTGGCAACAATTACCAAAACATGCTATCAGTGGGAATCGCCTTACTCATTTGCAGGTTGCGGATTGCTGCTTCGATGGCGTCCACATTGAACTGCATCAGGCCATCGCGCTCTGTAGGTGTCAGTTGATAGCGAGCCAGCGTCCTCTGGCGGTCGGATTTAAACATTTGCCGGAATTCTCGGTCGATTATCAACTTTCCAATGATCTGCTCAACAACCGGGTTCATCGCGAATCACCTCCTTGCGCAAATAACATAGCCAGACGCTGCACGGAACTTAGATAGACCTTTCAGGCTTTTTCGATAGCCGACGCGCGACCCGCAACAGACGAAGAGCATCGTCAGCTTTGAGGTCTGGGCAGCCCTGTAACAACCACTGGCGCAGCCTCTTCAAATCGCTGCATGGCACCAGCCCCTCGGCCAAACGCATCACCAGAATATAGGTACGGTTAGGGAAATAGATGCGTCTTGCAAGCTGTATCAGCACGCGGCGCGTATCGTTCGAGATAATATTCTCTGCAACAGCGCGCGATAAGGCATAGCGCATGTTGACCAGCGCGTCGGACAGTGCTACGCCTGTATTCTCATCATAAGCCACCGCCAGCTCATCTTCGGCGATCAGTCGAGAATCCCGAAACCAGCGGAAGATAGTGCCTACACCGATCATTCCAAAGGGAGCCATCTCAACCGCGCGGAGAGCGCCCATGCTGGCTGCACCCAGGACTGTGATGCCCTCCTGAATCGCGGCAAAGATCTCTAGCGGAGAAACAGCCAAGCTTTGCATAAACTGGCCGTCTATAATGCCGATAACATTAGGCTGCTCCTTTAGCGCCGCAATCAGGTCACCTCGGCGGATTGGCGGATGATACTCGGCTTCTGCCAGAACAGCTTTGGCCCTGGGAATCGGCAAACTGGGTCCCAGGAAGATCACGGCGCGGCTCATATCAGATACCTTCGTGCTCGAGCCCCCACGATAATTAGTTCGGGATCAAAGTGCCTGGCGGACCAGTGTTCGAGCCCTGGCACTATAACCTTTACAACTGGGAAACCGACTGCGGGTCTAGTCAAATTCACAACGATAACCTGTTTCATATCGGCTGCTTGTAACCGGTCTAACATGAAGTTGATGTCGTCCAGGATGTCATCGTGTCGGTACGTAGGGACGGACTGAAATGGCTTTGTTGGACCATCAGCGAGCCAGAGACTGTGAGCAGGGTTGTCCACTGCGCCGTCTCGTTTGGCAACTCTATCTATGTCTTCTCGCACGCCTTGAAAGATAGTTAAGCGGCTTTGCGCAAGCTCGGTAATCGCTCGTGTGACAGCCACCCGCGCGTCCGGATGTGTGCCAAAACCACTGTGAAAATGTACTGGTCCAATGGCTGGCGTGTCCCAGGCCGCAGCAACGAAGGTGGGTATCCCTAGGTCGGACGTGATTTCCCGTATCACCAAACGAATACCGCCGGCCTTAAAGCGTCCCGCCAGGTTGATGGCTGGTTCTGGAAGACTATCCACATCGATGATCGGGAACAGCTGACCTTGTGGGATTGCGTGGTGTATTGCCGTCGGTTCGCAAGGTACACCTTTTCTCACGGCAGCCGCGAGTGTGCGAATGCGCGGAAGCAACATTCCCTGAATAATGGCAAGAGTCCACGAGTCTCTCTCTATCACCTCAGCCAAGCCATGACACACGGCCTCTTCGATCGTATTACCTGAGGCCAAACCGTTGGTGCTGCCGCGAAAAATGTGTGGGCTCCGGTCTCGAGGATGAGGTTTCAGCACGGCGCAAGCTGGAACCCAGATCTGTTTGTCAGACACCAGGTCAGTGCCCTCGAGCCACTCCAGCGGCAGCATCTCTGTATAACGTGATTCGATGTCAAGAATGAGACTTTGCGGAGCGAGGACGTTAACCCGGCGCCGAAGCGAACGATAACTGGAGTACTTGGGTTCGTGGGCTGGGCGTTCACAACAGTAATGCTCAATGGCCTCCATCATGGCTCCGGCCTTGGCATGCATACTTGTTGGCCCTTTGCCGTTTTGAACGGAGATGCAAGACTCGCTAGCTATGGGTCGAACGGCTGCCCAAACCGGAATACCAATACGATCTAGGCCAGTAACATCTGCCAAGCGAGTAACGCCGATGCTCCTCATGACCGCACGGGCACGGCGGCAGGTTTCCCGAGGCGGGACGACACGATGGTTCCCGTCGTTTCCATGCTTAGGTGCGCTCGTCAAGCGTAACATTTGGCTTGACTCCTGATGGGATGCGCTATGCGCTTCGAGACTTAAGAGACTTGGTAACTAAACCCAGTATCCGCATTATAAATTGCATGAGCTACATTTTCTTTCTTACATTTTGATACATTTGTGCTTCTTAAGCTTCGAGCAAAAACCTGCGGATGTTTCTTTGCAATTTTCAACAACTTCAGCGCTGCGTCATCTGGTTCTCTTGAACGCTGTTCCGGCTTGAACCGTTTTAGGGCTTGGTAAAAAACAAGGAATAGCGCTGGTTCAAGGAAAGGATAACCAGGAGTCACGAGGTTACATCGTAAATCTCAGACCCAAACGAATTGCGAGGGCACCGCAGTTGGTCAGGTGACCGCAGTGCCAAGGTAAAGCTACCGTTCGTCAAACCCGACGCCACTCAGAAAGCATCCCTCACGTGTCGAATTTTGGTTGCCTACGTATACCGACTCAGCGAAAATTAGCAGCCAAGACCCAGAATTAACTTGCCGGAAAGGACGTGCGGGTTCGATTCCTCTAATGAGAGTTACCGAGAAGGGTGCATTTGTGAGATCGAAGAGATGGGCGCTATTGTTGAGCAGCAGGATAAACTGACCTTCTCAGTAAACGTCTTGAAGCCAAGGAACCAGGCTTCGTTGTTGAGTTTCTGCGGCAGGAAGAGCGCGTCGGTAGCCTTAAGCTGGAAGAGACTGTGAAGAGTAGAAGAGCGCAGCCCAACAAGCGCTTGAAGCGGACTCGCCGTGAGCGGGCTTCTTGGGTAAGTATAGCGTGGGCGAGCCGCTGAAGCGTTAGATTGCTTTCTTAAAACTGCACAATCAGGATGGGCCAGTGTGAGAGAGCAGAACACGGGAAACATGAATCAGTTTTGGGCCCGATGCGTCATAGGTGTCTTAGGTGTGCTGATCCTTCCACTATCAGTAGCAGCCCAGCAGCCAGCCAATACACGCAGCTATCTTCCTCCTGGCAAACTGGTCGATGTTGGTGGGTGGCGAATGCACCTTAACTGCACTGGCGAGAATAAGCCAAACACCCCGACCGTAGTGCTGGAGGCTGGTTGGAATGACTTCTCGTTCGACTGGAGTTTAGTGCAACCCGGAGTGGCACGCTTTACTCGCGTCTGTTCCTATGATCGTGCCGGCCACGCTTGGAGTGACCTCGGCCCGCGCCCACGCACAATGAGGCAGATCGCTTATGAACTCCATACGGCGTTGGTTAGACTCGGCATCAAACCTCCTTACGTGCTGGTAGGCCACTCATTCGGCGGCCTGCTGGTACGTACCTTTGCATCCCAATACCCGAAGGAAGTAGCCGGGATAGTTCTGGTTGACAGCGCACACGAAGACGACCAGCGAAATTTTAAAGGTAAAATAATGCTAATGAGAGAGTTTTCTCAGGGTAGGGCAATCCCGCCGATTCAGGCCTTTCTCCCTGCCGCTGATAAAACACTCTCTTCCGAAGAAAGGCAACGAATCGAGGGCTTCCTAAAACGGATTGGGCCACCTAAGATCGAGCCACCCTACAATCGACTGCCGCCTGAGATTCAACAGGTGCGGCTGTGGGCACTGGCGCAGCCGCAGCATTACGCAGCAGACGATGACCCTTATGCGGGAGAGGAGTACGCTGAGATTTATTCGGCTAGAAGGGCGGGCGAATATCCGCTTGGTGAGATTCCGCTTATCGTGCTGACGCGCGGCAAGAGTGAGTACCCTGATACGGAGGCGGGTAGGCAGCTTAACGAACGGGAAAAGAGAATGCAGGTAGACCTGCTTCATCTCTCACGCAACAGCCAACAAATAATAGCGGAGGCGTGTGGACATCATATTCAACTTGATGATCCAGCTTTAGTGATTAGTGCCATACGGGGGGTTGTAGATTTGGCCCTGCATCATAGGGAACTGATGCCCCTGCGCTAAATGCTGCAATCTAACAGCATGCACCTGACCGAGAACCAGCGGGCTCTCATAAACTTGTCTGGCCTCGAGGTTATGTGCTCTGCGAGTGATGCCTTGCGTTAAGCGTGAACCGCGAACCTCGTCAATTGAAGTTCGTGCAAGGTGGATCTCCGGCGTTTCCGCGACAACCCAGGTTCGGAGGTTTCATGATGAAAAGAGTTCCGAACCGAGACGAACTTAGTTTTTACTGGAGGCGAAGTATGAAGAGATTCATGAAGGTGATGCTCAGTTTGCTTATTGTCTTAAGCGTAACGGTAGTTGTTGCTCAGGATGAGGTGGTCTCGCCTGCTGATAATCTGGTCGTCGAAGGAATTCCCAAGATTCCTGCGGCGCTAGCGGAAGAGATTAAGCGCTACACCGAATTTCGCTATGCAGGACTCTCTAACTGGCATCCGACGAAGCGCGAGATGCTAATTAGCACTCGCTTCGCCGACACGTCTCAAATACATCGCATCAAATTCCCCGGCGGCGCAAGAACGCAGCTTACGTTTTTCAAAGACCCCGTTGGCGGCGCAAGCTATCAACCGAAACAAGGTGACTATTTCGTTTTCAGCAAGGGGTCAGGCGGCAACGAAAACTATCAAAAGTACCGTTATGATTTCGCTACTGGCATGATAACTCTCTTGACGGACGGCAAGTCGCGAAATACAGGTGGAGTGTGGTCTAACTCAGGCGACAGATATGCTTATGAATCAACCCGGCGCAATAATGAAGACGTGGACATATGGGCACTGAATCCAGCAGAGCCGAAATCAGATCATATGGTCACGCAACTCAAGGGTGGTGGCTGGAGCGTCTATGAGTTTTCACCTGACGACAAACAAATGCTTGTTGGTGAGTACATTTCGGCAACTGAAAGTTATGTCTGGTTGATGGACGCAGCAACGGGTAACAAAACGCTCATCACACCCAAAGGTGGAGCCGGGCAGGTTCTTTACGGGTCGGCACAGTTCAGCAAAGATGGTAAAGGAATTTTCGTTACAACAGATCGCGATTCGGAATATCAACGCCTCGCCTATATTGACCTGGCAAGCAAGAAGCATGACTTTCTGACTGCTTCGCTCAATTGGGACGTGGAGTTTTTCACGCTTTCCTGGGACGGAAAAACAATTGCTTTCGTGACAAACGAAGACGGTCTTAGCGTGCTTCACCTCTTCGATACTGTTCGCCGTAAAGAACTGCCTGCGCCCAAGTTGCCAGCCGGCGTGATTGGGTCGCTTGAATGGCATAGGAATAATCGCGATTTAGGGTTTGGTCTCGAGTCGGCGCGCGCCACTTACGACACCTACTCGCTTGAGGTAAAAACAGGAAAGATTGAACGCTGGACTGAAAGCGAGACGGGTGGCATCAATACCCAGAATTTCTCTCTGCCGGAAGTCGTGCGCTGGAAAACGTTCGACGACAAAATGATTTCCGGTTTGTACTACAAACCGCCCACGAAATTCTCGGGCAAGCGACCTGTGATTATTGATATTCACGGCGGACCTGAAGGCCAGTCACGACCTTGGTTTCAGGCTTACAACAATTATTTTGTCAATGAGCTGGGAATTTCGGTCATTCAACCGAATGTGCGCGGGTCAACGGGCTACGGAAAAGTCTTTGTTAAGCTCGACAACGGTTTGTTGCGCGAAGGTTCTTACAAAGATATCTCGGCCCTGCTTGACTGGATCAGGACGCGTCCTGATTTGGATGCCGACAGAATAATGGTGACCGGCGGGAGCTATGGCGGACACATGACACTCGCTGTGGCCACCTTCTACGCGGATCGCATTCGTTGCGCACTGGATGTTGTCGGACCATCGAATCTGGTTACTTTTTTGGAGAACACTTCCGCGTATCGACGTGATCTGCGGCGCGTCGAATATGGAGACGAGCGCGATCCCAAGATGCGCGAATTCTTAAATCGTATTGCTCCGCTTAACAACGCTGAGAAAATCGTAAAGCCGCTCTTTGTTGTGCAGGGTGGCAACGACCCGCGCGTGCCTTTGAGTGAATCCCAGCAGATCGTCCGAACTGTACGCAAGAATGGCACACCTGTTTGGTATTTGATGGCCAAAGACGAAGGACACGGTTTTGCGAAGAAACAGAACCAGGAGTTTGCGTTATATGCCTCCGTTCTATTCATAAAGGAGTACCTGCTGAAGTAAACCAATTCGAAGAGAAATAAAGGGCATTGTCAGGTTAAACGGGCTTAATGCAATCAAGTTGTTGGTGGCACCATAATTCACTGATGCACAGCTCCGTCTCTCCCTACCATCGTCATCGCTTCCCTGCCGAGATCATCAGTCATTCCGTCTGGTTATACTTTCGCTTCAGCCTGAGCTTCCGCGATGTCGAAGAAATGTTCGATGCTCGGCGTTCCCCTCAGCTAATTTCCTCACATTTTCGAGTGGGGAAACATCTCTGTATCGAGCCGGCATTTACCGCGCGGTTATGAAATCGAGATTTGCCGCCCGGGAAGAGGCGAGTTGCGTCGAGCCGATCTGATGATAGCGAAACGGCAATTCATCAGGTTCCGGGCGTAACGAAGACGGTGTCTCCCATTGGGCGATCGTCACGCACGCGTTTATGCTTCGGTCGAAGGCGGTTTATCGCCTGGAAGAGTAGCCGTATGTCTCGCGATTATCTGCCAGCGACTATCACGCTTCATCCAAACGTTTGTGGTGCACATCCGCCGTTTGATCTCGACGCCTTCGAAAGTTGCTTCAGCAGTCAACCGGTAGCTCGTCACTACTGTATTGCCGAAAGCGCGCAGCTTTAGATCGTCTTTATCGTACTTTTCGATCTTAGCTTTT
>JBKOYD010000163.1:0-41051 GCA_046725195.1 Acidobacteriota bacterium
AACTTTTGTCAGTCAGTCTAGTGGAGTTGCGGGAGCAATAAATGGCGGCAATCCTCTTTTGGTAACTCCTGATTCACCGGGACAGGCGTTGTGGAATGGATACTTGCCGACAGACATAACGATTCGTCATTCGAGAATTGAGCTCAAGTTTGAACCCACAGAGTACGTCTGGACTCATACCAAGAATGATCCCGGTCAACCGGAGTTCGGCAGCTCGACTACGCTTCCAACTAAACAGCAGAAGTACTATGGCGCCGCTCCAAAGGGCAGTGTTGAAATAAAGATCGGCAAGCGAATTACCTTGGACGGTAATACGTTTGGCGGATGGGGCGGCGGCTTCACCATTACCACAAGGAATCAGGGCGATATTAACGTAAGCGGTGCTTACCCGTGGAGCACAATTGACGACTTCGTTTTCACTAATAACTACATCATGAAGGGTGTCAACTGGATGCGCATCTTTGCGGGCGGCATGGGGCTGCAAGGCGAAGACAACGAGTGCACTTCAATGCAGGGAAAGAATTGGCTGATTGAAAATAATCTGTTTGCCGACGGGACGTTCAATTTCCTCAAAATGGGTGGGATAACAAATCTAACGGTAAGACATAACACTTATCCCACGACACAGGTTCTTGGTGGTTCAGAGTTCATATTTATCTATGGAGGCCCGATTACAAACCTCATATTTGAGGACAATATCAGCAAGAACAATGAGTACGGGATGAACTGTCAGGTTACGGGGGGAGGCTGTTATCCCGGTTTAGTTCAATCAAAGAATGTGATTATTGACAACCGTAGTGCGGACGCGAAGAACGCAGAGCAGCTCCAGCCGAAGTACCCAAACGATTTTATTGCCGCTTCTGAAAGTGCGGTTGGGTTTGCTGATCGTGCCAATGGTAACTATGGCCTGAGTTCGACAAGTCCATTCAAGGGCTTAGGCCATAATGGGACTGATCCAGGCGTGGATATGGCCCGATTGCAAGCAGCGCTAGGAGGTCTGACCCCTCCACCGACACCGACACCAACGCCCTCCCCTGCGCCTGCCCCGTCGCCAACGCCCACACCAACGCCCGGTCCTGTAGTTGGCCCGCCGGGAAGTACGGTTGAGATTATCAGTCCGGCGAACATCCGTAATGTTCCGTCAATCAGCGGGACGGTAACGTTCATCGCCGCAACTGGAGTGCGAGGCGTGACGGCAGGAAACTGTCAGCGAGATACAGCGAGTGTCAACATTTATTGCTTTGTGAACTTTAGCGATGGGACAAATGGCTGGGCTGCGAATCAGTTTCTCCGGTTGGTTGTGACGCCGACGCCGACTCCTAGCCCTACATCTTCTCCGAGAGCAAGCCCAAGTCCGCCGCAACAAGAAAGGTTGCGTGGCCGTCAACGGAGGGTGCTCAGGATGCCGTGATTGCCCAACAATGGGCTGAAGGGTACAGGTTCAAGCGAAATCTCCTGTGGGAAATGAGCCGATGTCTTTTTGGCACCCAGGTTGCCGATAGATCTGCTGAGTTTCCTCAACAGGGCTTTATGCCCAAGAGAACGGTGCGCGGGTGATGCTGCGTACCGTAGAAGTACAAGCATCGATTGGGAAAGAAACAGTACAAAGGCCTCTGTTTAAGTTGAGGTCCTGTTTAACCTTCTAGCAAGCTTGCAAACCATTAAAGAAGGACGGACTTATGGAACAGAAAAGAGAAGGCGCTCCACTGAGACAAACAAACCTTACTGACGAATCCCCAGAATATCTAGCCAAACGCGAGGAACTTCGCTTGGCCGAAATTGAGTTGATGCGACAGAGTGAACGTGTTGCAGAACTTCGCCGGCAGTTACCCGAAGGTGCGATCATTCAGGATTATGAGTTTGAAGAAGGCCCCGCCAATCTGGAAGAAGGAGACAGCCCAACGCGAAAAGTTCGCTTGAGCGAGCTCTTTACTGGACCAGATCGATCGTTGGTGGTCTATCACTTCATGTTTGGCAAGAAACAAGCGAGTCCATGTCCGATGTGCACGCTCATAATTGACGGTTGGAACGGCGTTGCGCATCACCTGGCCCAGAACGTCGATGTAGCAATCGTCGCTGCTGTCGACCCACCGTCGCTTCGAGCACACGCCCGCGCGCGTGGCTGGGACAAACTCCGTCTTCTTAGTTCCGGCAACAACAGCTTCAAATACGATTTGCGCAGCGAAGATCGGGAAGGGCACCAGGACTCAACAGTATCGGTGTTCACTCGAGACAAAGACGGGACGCTGCGTCATTTCTACACTGCACACCCGTCGATGGCTGAAGATATCAAAGAGCGGGGCCTCGATCTTCTATGTCCTGTCTATAACATTCTGGACCTTACGCCGCAGGGGCGGGGTGATTGGTATGCCGATCTGAGCTATGGCACGAAGGTCCAGGCAGCACGCCACTAATGTGGCGTACTCGCCGTATAAGTTGCTCCAAAGGGGGAAGGCGATGGCATTCGATACTAGCAAAGTGACATATGAAGACGACAATTAGGTACCGTTTGACGTCGAGAGCGGAAAAGCTTCGCTTGATCTGAAGCCATAACAAGTCAGAGGAAGGAGAAAGAAAATGGAACCACGCAAGATGCCGGCGAATATCGTTCGCGAATATTTTTCCTGTTATGAATCAAAGGACAAGAAGGCGTTAGAAGGATTACTGAGTGATGACTTTACTTTTACCAGTCCACTCGATGATCACATTGATAAAGCTGACTACTTTGCGAAGTGTTGGCCGTTCAGTGAGAAAGTTCAGGCCTTTCACATCCAGAGACTTTTTGATCAAGGCAGTGAGGCGTTTGTTCTTTACGAATGTGAACCAAAGGGCGACGCCAGGTTTCGGAATACCGAGTTCTTCAAACTCGCGGGAAACAAGATCAAGGAGGTTGAGGTCTATTTTGGATCCCTACCAGAAAGTAAACAGCCTGGTTAGGTCGCTATAGCACTTAATCTCCGCAGAGGGGAGAGCGTCAATGAGTACGATAGAGACAACGCAGCCAAAGACTGGAAGAGTAGCGATGCAGGAAAACATACTCGATTTCTATTCAGTTCCGGCTGCGATGACAGCTGGCGGTAAATACGCCGCAATACTGGAAAAGCTGCCGGACGACGTCGGTGAATTGTGCCGCATTGTGCAGGGCTTGACGATTCATGAATTTGTTGCGCAACCGTTTTATGGCGTCGATATTCCAGAAGAGCGCAAGGCCGAGTCTCATATTCGTCCCGTCGAACAGATGCTGGATAGCCTTTTTGCTATAGATGCTCGTCCGCTCACGGAAGCGCGACCACCTGAAAAGCGTCTCGTGGGTGTTTGTCATCACTTCGTTCAATTCTTGCTTGCAATGTTGCGTGTCAAGCATATTCCTGCGCGTGCTCGTTGGGGTTTTGGCGCGTATTTCAATCCAGGTTTCTTCGAAGACCACGTAGTTTGCGAAACGTGGAACGCCAGGGAAAAACGTTGGACACTTGTTGATCCTCAGTTCGATGAAGTTTGGAAGGAAAAGGCGAAGATCGAACACAACATACTCGACGTACCGCGCGACCGGTTCGTAATCGCCT
This sequence comes from Acidobacteriota bacterium, assembly GCA_046725195.1. GTDB lineage: Bacteria > Acidobacteriota > Blastocatellia > Pyrinomonadales > Pyrinomonadaceae > PSRF01. Next base: position 3,564 of record JBKOYD010000163.1, read on the forward strand.
CCGATGCTTGGACTCTCTGTCGCGCCGGCGACGAGGATCCTTCGAAATTCGGGATCATTAGAGGCAATTTACGTGGTATGTGGTTTATAGCGTGCAACCTTGTGAAAGACGTGGCAGCACTTAACCGATTAGAAATGCTGCCTTGGGACGTTTGGGGTGCCATGCCGAGCCAGGGCGAACAATTTACGAAAGAAAAACTGGACTTCTTCAGTCATCTGGCGGTCCTTACGCGCTCGCCCGATGAATTGTTCGAGGAACTACGGAAGCTGTACGACGAAGACGAACGCGTGCAGGTACCCCCAACAGTTTTTAACGCCGTGCTGAATCGGCCAGAAAAGATTCTGAGTGATTGATCGTCATTAAAGTAGATTTAAGGCCCACAGTATCGCAACGTAAACGCAAGTTTGAAGTAACCCGTTAACCAACTTCGTCGATCAGAATATCGCTACTCCCATCTTGTCCTCCCGGCTGACCCGATTGGAGATACTCAGTTTCAACGAATAAGGAGGGTAAAAATGCGAAGGATTTTCACGGCAGAGGCGATGTTGAAACTAGGCGTCGGCTTAGTTTTTATTGCCAGTTTGATCGTCACCCCTACAATCGGGCAGACCAGACACAATTCGGCTGACAAATTAATGGCCGCTAGCCAAGTGTCGGCCAAAACAGTAACTGTCAAAGGCAAAGTTAAAATGGTCTCTGAGACCAGCTTGACTGTTGTAGATGATCAAAAGGCTGAATACACAATCAGTCTCGACGCGAAGACTAAAATCACCAAAAGCGGAAAGGCTGCTACTGCGGCTGATATCAAGGCGGATGATGCAGTGGTAGTTGTGGCAACCAAAGGTGAAGGGGATGCCCTGACCGCCACGACAATCACAATCGCATAGTCTGCGGTTAAATTTCGTTCGATAACTTTCCGTTCTTAAACATGAGTTGAGGAGCGATCCGATCACTCCTCAACTGCATGCCTGTTGTTATCTTTCGGGCGTACGAGGCTGCGCTCTCGCACTCAGGAGTCCTGTATTTCTGCTCTTCAAAGCGGTCAGTAGTCTGGCCCACTCATGGCTTCGGGCTAGTTTGTTGAAATCTCCAGCCTTATCCATCTCTAGACCATCGAGCATCTCGCGAGATTTGCCTGTGTTGATTGCCTTCTCCGCCGCATTCGACAGTGCTTTAAAGGCCTTACCCTGCGAAGTTGGTTGTGAGTCTTTGATGGCGAGCTTGGCGCGTTCATACGGGAAACGATAATCGGTGGGATATTGCTTTTCGACTTTTGCGAAAGCTTGAAGAATGGTCGATCGATTCGAAGGAGTTGCACCATTAATCTTTTCCCGGAGTTTCTTGAGTTCGGTGTCCTCAGCCCTAACTGGCGAAGGCCGTTGAGGCGTGGATTCCCGGGTAGGCTCCAACGGTGCAATAGTCGGATTGGGTTGCGGGTTCTCAGCAACTGGTTGCGCAGTAACTGACGCCATTCTTGTGTCTGATCGGGTCACGACAAGTAATCCTACTGAGCCCAGGAGTAAACCAACCACAGCAACTCCCAGCAGTTTCAGCACCGATCCCTTTATTGAACTAGACTGTTCGGAATTCTGATGGGAGGCCCAGGAAAAAAGTGGCGAGCGAACCGGCTGCCCTTCGTGCTGCACAGTGAGCTCATCTTCTTCTTTGCCGAGTGCAACCGTTGACGCGTCAGATGTCAGCTGGTGACCGCACTTCCAACAGAATGAGTATTTCGTCGCAATCAGCGACCCGCAATGAACACACGGTATAACGGACGGTTCCTCTTTAACTACTTCAATCGGAGGCGCTTGTTCGGTGCGCACTGGGACGTTTGCCTGAGGACGCGTTACTTCAGACTGAATGGTCTTCTTCGGGGGCTGGTCAGTGGGAACTTCAAGCACGCCCGTAGCCCGAAGTCTCCATCCATCGTTAGCCGGAACAACACCCGCAGGCTGAACCACATGCACTTCGCCGGCGTCCGGTTTTGAACAGTGATAGTAATCCTGGTAGAACTCGTAGAACTCGCGCCTTGTGGCGAATCGTGGTGCTCGCGGTAAAAGGAAGTGCTGCTCACCGTTTACGATCACGACAAACTCTCCGTCTTCGACCGGCACAAATAACTCAGTCTCGTAATCGAACGTAACATTGATCTTGTTTGCAGATCTCGTTCTCTTCAAATAGCGCGCGACTGAAGAAGGAAATTCCGGACCAATGTCCAATCGCTCTTCACAGACTGGACAAGACCTCAGCGCTGTAACGAACGTCATGCCAAGGCCATCACAAGCGTGTTCATACAGATCGGCAGGAGTCGGATTCAAACATCCTGGGCAGGAGGGGTGTGCTCCACCTTCGGTTGTAAGTGTGAAGTTCTTCAGCTGGAGAGGCGTGTCGGATTCGAAGCTGATGGTATAGCATCGGTCGCACAAATAAAGGAAGGAACTTCGCCGCGTACATACGGGACACCGTTCCAGTCCATCTCGATCGAAATCGACCGGACAAAAGTGCTCACAGTTGCAGCAGTATTGCCATTGAAGCGCAACCGGAGTCTTAGCCTCACCTGCGAAATCCAATTCGCCAAGGATATGAACCTTGTTTTCACACTTGATGGGACTTTGCCGAGGAGCGAAGAATCCTCTCTTATGCTCTGGACAGAATACTCTCATTTTAGTTGCTCCCTTCGAAGATGTGTGACCATTCAAGCTGTAATTTACTCGAAGCATGAACCGTTGGGATGTTTTGGAAGCTAGCCACCGAAGAAGCAAGCACTGGGGAGGGATCAACTCCCGACGTTGTTAGCGCCGGATACGACATGGGAAAGAAAGTAATTTGGGGAGAGGTTCAGCGTGTTTGCGCTGTCGGGATCCGAGAAACGCTGCTGGGGGACAACGATAGATTAATCCCAGGAAGCTCGCGAACACAAGTCTCCATCGGCAGGTGCTAATCGTTCCGAGAATGAAATTGCCCTATTGATCGAAATGCTCTTTCAACCTTCGGGTAACAGGCACGGAAAGGTTTTCCAGTCGAACGTGCAGTGAGCGATGCTATGAATTGCTTACGCCCACCACTCTTTTCCGCTCAACATGGTCTTAATTCTATGTGCTTACGCCGGGTTTCGGCGCCTGAGAAGATTAACCGCAAGGACGACGACCGCTCCCAGAAGCAACAGGTGAATCAGATTGGTGGTGACAAAGCCACCGTAAAACCCGATCAACCATAAAAGTAACAACACTATAAGGATTGTCCACAACATAATCACTCCTGACCTCAAATTATCGGGCCGCTTGAACCATCTCGAGACCTCATGTCAATGAGAGTGGAGTAACCTAACAACGCGGTCTGTGCGTTAGGTCACATATGTGATACTGTTTTAGCTATTCCGGTTTGTGGTTGCTCTTCGAATCCTCACCTTCAGACATCGACTGGAGGCGGGAATTTGCCCGGCACCAACAGTTGGTTCTATTGTCGCCACAGTCCAGGGAGATTGCTCATGCCTGTAACTGCAAGACCTACCGCTCCGACTGAGAACCGACTTCTGGCCGCGCTTCCGTCTGAAGAGTATGAGCGACTGCTTCCAAGTTTGCAGCACGTCTCGTTTTCTCTTGGTCAAGTCGTTTATGAATTCGGCGGACACTTGGACTTCGTCTATTTTCCGACGACAGCGATTGTCTCGTTGCTCTACACGATGGAGAACGGTGCAAGTGCTGAAATGGGTTTGACGGGCAATGATGGTGTGGTCGGGATAGCCCTCTTCATGGGCGGCGGCACTATGCCTAATCGTGCCGTGGTCCAGAGCGCCGGCGCTGCTATCCGGATGAAGGTGAAGGTGCTGCAGGATGAATTCGCGCGGGGTGGGCAATTCCAACACTTGCTGTTGCGCTATACGCAGGCATTAATTACTCAGATATCACAGACGGCCGTTTGCAACAGGCTTCACTCCGTAGAGCAGCAACTTTGCCGCTGGCTCTTATTAAGCCACGACCGGGTGAGGGCGAATGAGTTGATCATGACTCAGGAACTGATTGCCGACATGTTGGGCGTACGTCGCGAAGGGGTTACAGTGGCTGCGGGTCGCCTCCAAGATGTCGGGGCAATCAGCTACGTCCGCGGCCACATCAAGATCCTCGACCGCCCGAGACTGGAAGCAACCGTCTGCGAGTGTTACCGCGTGGTCAAGAACGAGTTCGATCGACTGCTGGGGTAGAATTCCTCACAACCTTTGGATATTGAAGTGCGGTTTAGAGTTCAAGTGGTCGGTTGCTCTTCGCCTCCGAGGAGCGGGACCAGGTAATTATGTAGTCGCTCAAGATCAAGTGGTTTTATGAGGCAATCATTACAACCAGCTGCTAAAGCAGCAGCGTGATAGCTTGGAGCGTCCCAACCACTGAGCGCCACGATCTTAACTTCACTCAAGAGCGCGTTTTCACGGATGCGGCGAGTGGCACCCAAGCCATCCAGGAGAGGCAAGTTACCATCGATAAAAACAAAGGCAGGCCGTTCCCGCGACGCAGCCTCCACAGCCTCTAGTCCGTTACAGGCTTCCACAACTCGACAGCCCCACATCTTGAATAGGGTGCGGAGCATTTCGCGCGTGTCGTCGTGATCTTCGACTATGAGGATCGTAGGTCGTCTGCCGGAGGTTCGTGCTTGACCCATGAAGTTGCTGTTTGCAGGTTCGGTTGCTTTGGCTACGCCAGTACTAGCAGACACGGGATTGTCCTTTCCAAAGCGACGGTAGCGTCCTGAATCGAGAGTTGTTGGTTGTGAAATACTAGAATGTTTCGCGGTCTGTCTCGTTGGTCGTTTGGATAACTAGTCTGGCCGGGCCTTTACATGCCGTCTGTGCGCTGACACACATATAAACCGTTGTTCTGTAGAGCACTTCTTCGTATGTGTGTTCCCGCACAGACGCCCTCCCTACTCAATGTTACTCGTGGAGAGTCATCATTTCTAAGCACGAACACTAACTGGTTTTCATGGAGGAGGATCAAGCATGTTGTGGACAATCCTGGTCATATTGCTCGTACTTTGGTTACTCGGGTTTTTGACCCACGTTGGCGGCGGCCTGATACATATCCTGCTGGTCATAGCGGTCATCGTCCTGGTAATTAATCTGGTGTCTAGTCGTCGGGCAGTTTAGGAGCAACGCAGATGGCTTCAATAACCATCCCCGGCGTAACAACTAACCGGCTACTGACCAGGCTCCCAAAAGATGAGTACCGACGTCTGCTGCCCGAATTGAAATCTATTAAGTTGACTTTCGGGGAAGTACTGTACGAACCCGGCAACAGGATTAAGCATGTGTATTTCCCGAACGACTCGATAGTTTCCTTGCTCTCGGCGATCACAGCGAGATCCACCCTCGAGGTTGGGATGGTCGGGAATGAAGGAATGGCCGGACTTCCCATCTTTATGGGCGTGAACATTTCGCAAACGCGTGCGCTTGTGCAGGGCTCGGGATCAGCGATGAGAATGACGTCGGCGGCCGTCCGCCACGAGGCGAACCGCCTTGGCACTCTGCATCGCCTTCTGCATCGCTATGCCCACTCGCTGCTCACCCAAGTCTCTCAATCGTGTGCCTGCAACCGCTTCCATTCGGTGGACGCCCGGCTTGCCCGGTGGCTCCTGATGACTAGTGATCGTTTGGGCATGAAGGAATTTCAACTGACCCAGGAGTTCATGTCCAACATGCTGGGCGTACGGCGTGAGGGTGTAAACAGGGCGGCTGGCGCGCTGCAAACCAACAAACTAATTCGTTACAGTCGGGGTACGATCACGATTCTTGACCGCCGGAGTCTGGAAGCCACCTCCTGTGAGTGTTACTCAATTATTAAGGCTGAGAGTGATGAATACCTCAACTGAAAAGCTAAACCTCTTCACCGCACACGTTTAAAAAATACTATCTATATGTGTGGTAGCGCACATACGACATTTCTACACGTGTCTTAAGCTCTTGCTCCTAAAAGAAACGATTCTTCGCGGCTCAGGGAGAAACGCCGTGCGAAAAACTGCACTTTCTCAGGCCAGGGCTCACCAGTTGAGCGATAGGTGGGAAGCTAATCTGATCCCGTGGATAGCCAAAGGCGACGAAGCTGCTTTCCGTATTTTTTACGAGGCTACGAATGGGTTGCTCTTCGGTCTCTTGTTACGTATTCTCGGGCACGCCCAGACAGCAGAAGAAGTGTTGTCTGAGCTCTACGAAGAGGTACGACAGAAGGCCGCACGCTACGGTAAGCAGAATGAGAGGCCTCTAACCTGGCTTATTTTTATTGCACACCGGCGTGCGATCGAGAGGCTGTGTCGCAGACTAGCAACTCAAAAGCAGATCTCGCGCAAAACTAACTCAACCACAGTTCCAGACTTATCTATAAACATAATCGAACAGCGGCGACTTATCCGCGCGGCAATGGACTCAATTCCACCTTTACAGCAGCGGATGATTGAACTGGCTTTCTTCTGTGGAATGACCAATCTCGAAATCGCAACGGAACTAGGACAGCCGCTCGAAACAGTGGAGCACAGTCTCCGATACTCGATGTTGCAGCTTTTCAGTCTGTTCAGATCTATGGGTTTCACACCGGGCCCAGGACAGCAAACCCACACAAGGGAGCCGCACGTCGTTTTACCCTTGTTCGCGGCTAATGAGTGAACCAGTTAAACACCTGAGTCCCTTGAAGAGCTGGTCTTACTTGCATCACTAGTCCGACTTAGGCCTCGGTGTTAAGTGAGTGCAGTCGCTGCCGCTCCTGCTTCCATAGCGTCGAAGGCTTGCGCGGCGTTTTGCGCCACATGTTCTTCGCGTCGAAGAAGCCCCGCAATGTCAACGGCTTCCTGGATCGTCAATAAGTCACTACCAGTGCCGCCTCTAAATTTGACACCGCTTGCCCTAAGTTCCCAATCGCTATGGCCCTCATACCTCCGCCTGTTGAATATGTCGACTGCCTCATAGGCACTAACCGTGGTAATCGAGAGCAGGAGCATTTCAGTTCCGTTGCGTTCGCTGGTGGTATTCTCTATCGCTGCGCGGATCGCTTTCCTGGTGTCGCCTGCGTCTGCAGTCGATGAGGACGCTGACTGTCGCTGGATGCGAGGCGTTTTCTGCAGGTCGTAAAGCTTACCGCGGTATTCGGCGAGGAGTGCAAGGTATTGCTTACAAAGCTCAATGATGTTTTCGCTGGTAGCTTCGTTTAGAGCGTGCCTGGCGAGTTGCAGTTTTTCTTCTAATTCTGGATATAACATACTTGAATTACCCTTTCAGAATCTCGATGACATCAAGCGGCGATTGAAATCCTGTGCAACAGACGAGCGAGGAGGCTTCTCAACTGATTGAAATTATCCGGACGCGTGACATGTACATTCAGGCCGATCGCGACTTCATCACCTTCAGCGAGCTCATCAATACAGAAGACAACCACCGGTACATTCTCTTCTACCTCCGCACGTTCGCGGATACGACGGGCGACAACAATAACTTCGCGCGGTAACCCCGCCAGGCTCACCAGAATCAGGTCAGGACGGTTTCGCTGGGCGCTGTCTATGGCGTCTCGTTCGTCTCTGGCTACTGCTACGCGATAACCGTCTACTGTCAGTAACTTCTCAATGCCGTCGCGGGTCTCTGCGACATCCTCCACTACCAGGATGATCGGGCTCATGCCGTTCTCTTTGTTCATTCGAACGCTTTGTTGTTCTGTTTGTTTGCGCATCTGGATCGTTACGTTGTTCATCACACCTTAAATACTCTTTGCTTAGACAACTGGCGCCACAGTAATTTTGCTCGCTGTCCGCCTGGCCGCTCTTTGATTCAATATACGACTGCAAAGCTCAGCCATCCGTGCGACAACACACATAGTCGAAGTAAACTTCGTTTTGACACGCCAACTATATGCGGTCTAGCGCACAGACAATCCAGCTTGCTGGGCCTAACGTTCTGTTTTGTCAGCCGAATAACGTTGGCTTTTGCACGGTGGGAAGGTTTAGGTAGGGCAAGAAGAGAGAAAGGAGGACATAATGAGCGAGGAAGACAACACGAACCTCGTGCAACATGTCTACGAGAATTTCAAGGGTGGAGACATTAAAGCTGTTCTGAATCTGCTTTCAGATGACATCGAATGGCAATTGCCCGAAATAGCGAATGTGCCATTTGCCGGAAAACGTCGAGGCCAGGAACAGATGGGTCAATTCTTCGCATCTTTGGTGGACACCCAGGAGGTTCAGCATTTTGAGCCAAGGGAGTTTATCGCTCACGATGACAAAGTCGTGGCTCTCGGTCATTACGCCTGGCGCGTTAAATCTACTGGTAGGGAGTTCGGGGGTGACTTTGCCCATGTGTTCACGATACGTAACGATAAAGTCATAAGATTTCACGAATACATGGATACGGCCGCCGCTGCTGCTGCTCATCGAAGAGACAAATATGATGAAGCAGGTGCGCGGTGAAAAGAGGTAAGCTTTTCAGATCCCGCCATATCATTCTGGATCAGTGGCAGGTTAACAATTATTTACCATATACGAGAAATAGTGCCCATGTGAGATATATTCTGCACTTGACATATACTAGGAATTAGCATAAGGTCGTTGCGAATCGAGTCTGGCTTACTCTCTTCTCAGCTCCTCTGGAATCTTCCAGATCACCTGAAGTCACAGCTCAAAATAGAGGAGCAACAAATGTTTGGACGACAAGTTACCATGAAGCTCAAGGTCAATTCGGCCGAAGAGCTTACCCGGATCGCCGACAACGAGATCATCCCCATTCTGCTTAAGCAGAAAGGATTCCGCGATGAGACCACCTTTATCGCTCCAGAACGCTTAGAAGCCATCGCGAACAGCTTCTGGGACACGAAAGAAGATGCAGAGACCTACAACGGCTCGGTGTATCCTGAAGTGTTGAAGACCCTGTCGAATGTGATTGAGGGAACGCCGACGGTAAAGACCTTCGAGTTCGCCAATTCCACTTTCCATAAGGCAGCTGCTAAGGTGGCGTGAGCGGGCGAGCGGAGCGGGACGGGCAAATGTCTGTCCCGCTTCACCGTATGAGCCAAAGATGGCGCCTCCGAGACCTTGTGAGAGAAAGGGAGAGAACATGAGTCTTACACTATGTCCGCACTGTCGCAAACTTTGCTTTACTGATGCTGGATCCTGTCCTGGTTGCAGGGAAATCTTTAAAGTCGGTGCACTTCAAGCACAAGCAGTTGCTGAAGAGACCGCGTTCACCACAAAGGTGAACGTTCTTTTCCTCAGCGCCTTTCTGACATTGTTGGCCGTGCTCCTGTTTGTCGAGCTCCATGCCCACTAAGAGCGACGGTTTATTTAGGGGACCAATGCAAGAGTTAAGAGAACGCGGTATTTATGCTTTGCCCGAGGGAGGAGAATTTGTGGTGCATGGAGGTTTTCAAGCCGGTTACGTTCTCTATACGCCGGCGGCTTGGGAATTTTTCGGCATTCACGCATACGAGTCTGATGAAGCGGGCAAAATTCATTTTCATGGGCGATCCACATGCTGGCACGTCGACGATCTTATCGATACGAGTCGTACGGCCCGCTCTCGTTCCAGGAGCGGTGCAGCTCTAGGTCCTTCGTTAGAGGAATAAGACGACCAGGATCTCCCCGCAAGTGCGTTGCTACTAACACTATACGTCTACTGTTGACTGCGGAAAGTCGTCGGCGTATGGTCTTGCGTGTAGAGAGTTATTAGATATTGACTGGCCGCGGTAACCTTCTCGCCCCAGGTATTCCCGACTTCCGTCCTTACCAGTCAGCCCCGAAACGCGTTCGCCCCTGTTTTTATGGAGGATCCGCGCGTATGCGTTCAAGAACTCACCTGTCAAAAGGGTCATTCCCGTCCGCTTTCCAGCGAACCGAGCGACTTCCAATTACGAGGGCCACATTCGATGTGCTTCTTATCGTGTTCTTGGTCATGCTGGCGACAAGTCAGATGTTTGCCAACCCTCCGGAGAAGAAAAAGCGTGGCGTACGCGCTCCGAGCCGCACCGAGATCAAAGAGGCAGAACGAAGGCTCGCCGATATGGGTTATTGGACAGGCCCTGTCGACGGAATGATTGATCGCACCACGCATGCCGCCTTGATCGCTTTTCAGAAAATGGAAGGTCTCAAGGTTACAGGCAGGCTTTCGCGCGATGATCTCGAGGCGATTCGTAACGCTGCTTCACCACAATCTAAAGACGTTGGCTATAAGCACGTTGAAGTTGATCTGGATCGACAGGTACTTCTGTTGGTCAAAGCCGACGGAGATCTCAAAATTCTTCCCGTCTCAACCGGCAGTGGCAAACGTTACAACGAGAAGGGCATTAGGGGCACAGCCTACACTCCGAGAGGGCGGTTTAGGGTTTATGGCAAAGCGTTCGGATGGAAAAAGTCTCCGCTCGGATTACTGTACTATCCAAACTACTTCAGCGATGGCTTAGCGATTCACGGAAATCCGGACGTTCCGCCCAGGCCGGCGAGTCACGGATGCATTCGAATCCCAATGTTTGCCTCCCGAGATGTGAGTAAGTTTCTGCCAGTGGGAACGATCGTCCTGGTCTATGATAGTGAGTCTTTCGTTTCCGCGAAGGACTGGGCAGCGGAGGACAAACTTAAACAGGCGGCTAATGATCAGTAGACTCGCGAGATCTCTTTGAGTGGCGGTAGCACAACAGGGGTGACACCCTTTCATAAGTTGGCCCAAGTTGCACCATTGAGCAAACGCGGAGGTATCACTCACTCAGGAATCCGATAGTAGGCGTAAGGTTCTATCGTGCTTCGTGTACGAGCTCTGATGAATTGATTGGCCGTATTGCCTTCCACCGTATGCATCGTCTTTGACGAATAGTCGACATCGGTCACGATAAAATGATGGTTGCCGCTCTGAATCATCGCTATGTCGCCAGGCCGGATCCCACCATTTCCCCACACTATTTCAAGATTCTTAATCTTCCCACCATAAAGCGTCCATTGCGGCAGAGTTAAACCGATATCACGGATAACGTGACAGGCAAACACGCCGCACCAATGTTTGACGACGCCATTTACCTTCACGCCAGTCACGCGGTATTGCAACGCTTCCTGTGCCTCTTTAATGGTGGGAGAAGCTTCAGCTCCGGCCAGTTTGAAGAAGTCGACAAGATCCTGCGCAGAAGGCTTCCACTCGCCCGGATCAGCCCACCATTGTGCGAGAGCAACGATATCGCTCCTGTAACCCATGTCATTTCCTCCTTCCTAAAATACGTTCACTGAGCCAAATCGGATGCTCAGCGTCAATGATTTGTGAGATGCTGTGCGAGATCAAAGATCAACGTGCAGTTTTGGCTGGCACATCAAGGCGGTGGAAATTTGTGTTCTTAACTAAGCGATTCGCTCTCAGCGTCCAGCAGTGGATGAGGTTCGCTTCGAAGGACCCGCCTTAGCCAAAGTGGCTCGTCAAACATCTGTGCAAGTCCACGTACGATTGCATATCTCGGCTCATTAGCGATCTGTACCGGCAGCTTGGTTTGGTCTCGGAAGTAATCGTCCATGCCATCGAACAAGGCGCCACCCCCTGTTAGGATGATTCCACGGTCGTAGATATCACCCGCCACTTCAGGTGGCAGTTCGGCCAACGTGGTGCGAACATGCTCAACGATCTTGCTCACCACATAATGCGCCACGGGATAAACTTCTCCGGCCGTGATCTCAACAGCGCCGGGACTGCCCGTCAAAACATCTCGTCCTCTGACCGTAATCTCTTGCGCAAGGTCAGCCGGAACCATCGCGGACGCGACTTCAAGCTTGAGACGCTCTGCTGACTGCAATCCGATCGCAAGTCCACGGTGACGGCGAACATGGGCGATAATCGCTGCATTGATATCCGAGCTTCCGATCCGTTCGGAGCGGGCATGAATAATCGCGCCGTTCGCGACGATAGCGACGTTCGTTGTCCCACTACCGATGTCGACAACTGCGGAAGCGTGCGGGTCGTCCACTCTGATACCAGCGCCGAGAGCCGCCGCTAAGCCTTCTTCCATCATGAAAACTCGACCGATTCGAGCGTGCTCGGCAGCGCTTAGTAACGCTCGCCGCTCAACTTGTGTTACGCCGGGATAAACGCTCATAAGTGCGCGACGGCTGAAGTATGAAAACCCGCTGCGTGCCTTGCGCACGAAGTGCGCCAGCATTTCCTTGGTTCTTTCAAAGTCGGCGACGACGCCATTCAGCAAGGGGGCGACGACAGTAACATCACGAGCCTCGCGCCCATACATTTGTTGCGCTTCAAGTCCAATCGCTAAAACTTCTCCCGTAAGAGTATTAAAGGCGACGAGAGAGGGCTCATCCAAAACCACACCACGTCCCCGTACATAAATGATCGTTCCCGCTGATCCCATATCCACCGCGATAGACTCTGAGACCAAATTTCTAAGCGCGGGCATGCCCATGAACGCAGCTGTCTTGCTTATGAATGACATAGGATTTCCTGTCCGGAAAGTCTACGTGATTTGCCGGGGGAAGGGGAATAGAGCGGTCGCATCTTACCGTTGGTTCGTAGTTGTTCGCGCCTGGCCCATTTCCAATCTGCTATGATGAAGAAACCTTGATCCCTGGAGACTGATTGAACAAGACTCCTCATGGAGAACTCCCTGCGTGGGATATAGATGAACTGCCGGCGCCGCCCCCTTTTGGTTTCCGGAATCTCCTGCGGATCATTGGACCAGGCGCTGTGATGGCAGCCACCTCGATCGGCGGCGGCGAGTGGCTCGTGGGCCCAGCCGTCGCTGTTAAATACTCCTCATCAATATTCCTCCTGGTTACTGCTGCCATTTTCCTCCAAGTAATTTTTAACCTCGAGGCCATCCGGTACACGCTCTATACGGGTGAACCGATCTATGGCGGGATTATGCGACTTAAACCTGGGCCAACGTTCTGGGCGCTCTTCTATACCGTTGTGGGATTTCTTCAGTTAGGTTGGCCGGCATTGGCGGGAAGTGCGGCCGCCACACTTCTCAGCGCCTGGATGGGTAAAGTCCCAACAGCGGAAAACAAGGAAGTACTCGCGTGGACCGCAACCAGTTTAATCCTGATTGTCATTCTTATCCTATCCTTCGGCGGAACGATCGAAAGGATGTTGGAACGGTTTGCCTGGACCATGCTGTTCGTCGTTTTCGCCTTCCTTCTCTTTGTAAACATCGCCTTTGTTCCGGGAGCACACTGGTGGACGACCTTTGCCGGCTTCTTCAAGTTCACCGGCATGCCGCGTCCGATTGATTGGGGACTCATCGGTGCGCTCGCGGCTACAGCAGGTTCAGGAGGACTTGGCAACCTAACGATCACGAACTGGGTACGCGACAAGGGATTTGGAATGGGAGCAAAAGTTGGCGCGATCCCAAGCGCAATCGGAGGTCACGAGATTCGACTGTCTCATGTCGGCAAGGTCTTTGAGATAAATGGTGAGAACTTGAACCGCTGGAAAGATTGGCTGCGGTATGTTCACGCAGATCAGATCTGGGTTTGGGCCGTCTTCTGTTTTCTAGGGATGTATCTCAATGTCAATCTTGCTACTCATATCGTGCCTCACGGTACCGACATGCAAGGTTTAGGCGCAGGCGCCTATCAGGCGAAGTATCTTGCCGAACGTGTCTGGCCTGGCTTTTGGTTTGTGACTCTCTTCAACGGGTTTTGGATATTGTTCAAAACGCAGCTTGGGAACACTGACATTCTCGTCCGCACTGTGACAGATGCATTGTGGATGTCAAACAAGAACTTACGCGACTGGAAGCATGCGGCGATTCACCGGGTCTATTACGCGATACTCGTGATCTTTTCAGTGTGGGGAGCACTCGCAATCCGTGCAGCTTCTCCGCTAAGGCTCTTTACGATTCTCGCAAATGTTGCAGGCATGGTTATGGTGATTGGTGGTGTGCAGATTTTTCTGGTTAACCGCCGTTTCCTCCCGCGTGAATTGCGGGCGCCCATGTGGCGTGAGGCGTTGCTCTGGTTGTGCGTGACGTTTTACGCGTTCTTCTCTTTCTTCGTCATCCGCAGTCTTATTTATTAACCTCACGTATTTCACGAAGGATCTTCTCGTCAGGGATTGAAAGTGTACGTGATGGTTCCTTCGGCTTTTCTACCGCCCAACTTCTGAGTTGAAAACATTGATCCCATTGCTGCTTCGATTGCTGCGTCACGCAACACCCGGTCGTTACTTGTAGATAAAGCTGAATAGACGCGGCCATCCTTATCTATTTTGACGCGTACTATGACCGAGGCTGCCTGCTCACCTCCCTTTGAAGGAACCTCGGCCCAGGGTAATGCCACTGCCTTGCCGGCAAGTTCACGACCAACCACTGGAACTCCCTTTCGAGTACTAAACACAGGCTGCGCTGGGTCACTTGGGGTGGCAACGTCATTCTGCTTGATTAGAAGGCTGGTGACAAAAACTCCTGTGAAAACAGCCGCGCTCAGAGTAATCAACACCAGTACCCAAAGCACCGGCCCCGACCGGTTTGGCGGAGGAACATAAGGTAGCGGTTCGTCCGCATCCACGAGCGGAACTATGTGATGAGCGCAGTATGCTAGCAGCTCGCTATCGTAAATCGCGTTGCACTCCGGGCATCGTTTACGACTCGATAAAGGTTTCGAAGTCTTCTTTGCTGTTTTTGATGGTACCGGACGCGAAGGTTTGTTTACCTTCGCCGGTTCTACTGAACTCGGTTGAGGGTTAATCTTTATTTCCGGAACGCTTTGTGGGCGAACAGGATCAGAAACAGCGCTTGGAGGGATCTGACTGCGCGTCGGTTCCGTTTGATTGGGGACGCGCTCGGGTTGAACAGGTTCCCTTGACGCCTTCTCCTCTAATCTCTGTTTTAAGCCGGCTAGCCACCGACGAGACTTTTCATCAGAAGACAAAGGGGGTAGGTCCTCTGGCGGCGGTTTCGACTTAGGTTCAGTGTCAATGCGTTTCTCCGCCAAAGCTCTGAATGGAGATTCTTCTGACTGCTTCTTTGTCAGTAACTGGGCAAACTCGGCGCGTCCTTTCCTCTCGGCCCAGTCGACCGCATTCAGGCCGGTCTTATCTTTCAACAATGGATCGGCGCCAGCATCAAGCAAGGGACGAAGTAAATGATCTTGTCCGGAGATGATAGCGAGAATGAGTGGCGTCTGCCCTCCGTCGTTTGTAGCATTGACGTCCGCGCCATCCGCCAGCATTGCTGAGACCGCCTTCTCATCGCCTGAGGTAACGGCCTGAAGCAGTGAAAGAATTCGAAAACTCAAGTGCAAAAACCCCGTGTCTAGAAAGAGTGTAGGGGGAGTTCCCATTTTAAGGTTGGACTGCCGAAATGGGGAATAGGCTGGCTGAGAAAGGCAATAAGCAATTGTAACAATGCAATCCTGGTCGGCTTCGGAGTAGCAGAGTCCTTGACAGTCGCGGTAGGTCGTTGGCTTACTGTAGCGACTCTGCATCCCAAACACACATAAGTCAGATGACTCTACTTTTTTCCCGTCGCAAACCTGTCGTCGGTGTGATTCATGTCGGTGCTCTACCGGGAACGCCGCGCAGCTCTCAGACGATGATTGAATTGATAACATCCGCCAGACGCGAGGCAAAGCTCTACCGCGAATCTGGTGTTGATGGAGTCGCAATCGAAAATATGCATGACGTGCCTTATCTTCGTGGCGCGGTTGGTCCAGAGATCGTGGCGGCCATGACTGCGATGGGGACTGAAGTTAAAAGTGAGAGTGGCCTGCCGGTAGGTGTTCAGATTTTGGCTGGTGCAAATGTCGAGGCAATGGCCGTTGCTCATGCCGCCGGCTTGGATTTCGTACGTGTCGAAGGCTACGCCTACGCACATATAGCCGACGAGGGCCTGATTCAGGCATCGGCGGCGAAGCTGCTGCGTTATCGTCGGATGATTGGAGCTACGCGTGTACAGGTGTGGGCGGACGTGAAGAAGAAACACTCTGCTCACGCGATAACAGCCGACGTGAGTCTGGGGACTACAGCCGAGACAATCGAGTTCATGGGCGCTGACTGTGTGATTGTCACCGGCAATGTAACAGGAGACGCGCCGAGTCCTGCAGATATTCAGGAGGCGAAGACTCATTGTCGTTTACCGGTGATCCTTGGTTCCGGCATCAGTGCGGAAAATATTACTAAGTTCTACGACGAAGCTGATGGCTTCATAATAGGTTCAGCTTTCAAAGTCGATGGATACTGGTCCAACACGATTGATCCCTCACGAGTCGGTAGATTTATGACGATCATGAACAAGCTGCGGATGGATGATAATGAGTAAGATCTTATTCCGCGTCATACAAATCCTCTACGTTTGTCTCTCGCAGTGCGGTCTCATCCAAGCTCAAACGCCCCTATCTGAATGGAGGTTTTATGGCGGCGACCAGGCCGGCACACGTTACTCCAGTCTGAAGCAGATCAATCGGGAGAATGTTGGATCTTTGCGAAGCGCCTGGACTTATCATACTGGGGAGTTGGATCTGGGACTTCGATCGGCGTCGTTTCAGGCTTCTTTTTCCTCAACGCCACTGGTTGTCAATGGAGTGTTGTATGTCTCAACTCCATCAAGTCGTGTGATCGCGCTTGATGCTGAAACCGGCGTCGAGATTTGGAAATTCGATCCGCAGGCCGACAAGAAGGAGCGGGAATTCAATTCGCATCGCGGCGTTGCTTATTGGGAAGGCCGAGCGACCAGTGGGCAGGGAACTGACCGGCGGATTCTATTTGGAACAGTTGACGGACGTCTGATCGCTCTCAACGCTGAGTCAGGAAGACCGGCGGCGGATTTCGGTAAGGCCGGTTTTGTTGATTTGCGCGCCGGAGGCGCCAACCGGTTCGCCCAGGATCCATCTTGGGGCGCTCGGGTTACATCGCCGCCCGTGATCTACAAAGATCTTGTCATTATTGGTTGGGGCCTTCCGGAGTATCCGGCCAAAGGACCTAGCGGCGATGTGCGCGCTTTCAGCGTGAGAACCGGCCAACTGATCTGGACTTTTCATACAGTGCCTCGTCCTGGAGAACTCGGAAACGAAACCTGGTCCAATGATTCCTGGAAAGATCGTCTCGGAGTTAACGTTTGGTCCACGATGAGCGTGGACGAAGACCGGGGAATGGTGTTCCTACCAATCGGGTCACCCGCTTACGATTTTTATGGTGGAGATAGGAAGGGCCAAAACCTCTTCGGTAATTCATTGGTAGCACTTAACGCGTCGACAGGAAAACTCATCTGGTACTTTCAGACAGTACACCATGATCTTTGGGATTATGATCTTCCGGCCCAACCAATGTTACTAACAGTACGACTAAATGGGCGCTCGGTTGCCGCAGTGGCGCAGATCACGAAGATGGGTTTCGTTTTTGTCTTCGACCGCGTGACGGGCAAACCACTTTTCCCAGTGGCAGAACGGCCCGTCCCACAAAGCAATGTTCCTGGAGAAGCAACATGGCCCACGCAGCCCTTCCCTCTAAAGCCGCCCGCACTGGCTCGTCAATCAATGACGCGTGGCGAAATCAGCCGCGTGTCGCCTGAAAGTGAACGTTACTGCACGAAACTGTTCGACCAACTGACAAATAAAGGTCTTTACACTCCAGCCGGTCTTGAGCCCACGCTGATGTTTCCCGGTTATCACGGAGGTGGTAACTGGTCGAGCGGATCATTCGATCCAGCGACAGGTTATCTGTATGTGAATATGAATGAAGATGGCGCACTCAGCGTTATGAATCCACAGCCGGCAAATGCACCTATCCCTTACATCCGCAAAGGTAGATTTGAGGAGTACGCATGGTTCCGCGATAAGGACAATCGGCCTTGCCAGCAGCCGCCGTGGGGAACGTTGACGGCAGTAGATTTAAACAAGGGTGAGATCGTCTGGCGTGTGCCGCTGGGCGTGGTAGATGAGCTCGAAGCAAAAGGAGTTCACAATACTGGTACACAAAACCTGGGCGGGTCGATCGTAACTGCAGGTGGATTGGTGTTCATTGCAAGCACAACCGACCGACGGTTCAGAGCCTTTGATGCGAAGACTGGGAAGCAACTTTGGGAAGCCCATCTCGAGGCCAATGGTCATGCTACACCGATGACTTTTAGAGGAAGGACCAGCGGGAGGCAATTTGTCGTTATTGCGTCTGGAGGTGGCGGTTTTCTGCGATCACTTAGTGCCGTTCTGTCAGACACCTTGGTGTGTTACAGCCTGCCTTGACCTTAACGACGCTTTAAACTCTTTTCTGGAAAGCGTTTCTAACGTTTCGCTGAGTGCTGACAGATCGAGCGGGTTCGCAAAGAAACCTTCAGTCCGTTCAATGTCCTCCGATCGTCGGAATCCTCTCTAAAGGCCACGTCCTACACGTTCTTCTTGTACGAAATACCGATTTCACCTGATTATATCCATCCACCAGATTACCTAAACTCGCGCGCAAAAAAGCGAAACGTTTACCTGGGAGACGCCTATCTGCTTATGAAAGGAAACAACTATGCCTAACTTCCCCATTCTCCAAACTTTCGCAAGAAGATGGTGGGTTCTGCTGATCCGAGGGGTTCTTGCCGTTCTGTTTGGCATTATGGCATTTGCAATGCCGGGTTTAACTGTCTTAACGCTGGTGCTGCTTTTCGGCGCCTATGCCCTGGTGGACGGATTGACCGCTATCTGGGCCGCTGTGACCTCACGCGCGTGGGGGCTGATACTGTTCGGAATACTCGGTATTCTCGTCGCTTTCTACACGTTCATCTTTCCCGGTGTCACCGCAATCGCCTTGCTTTACCTGATTGCCGCGTGGGTACTTGTGCGTGGTATTTTCGAGATTGTTACCGCGATCCAGCTACGCAAGGAAATCACGAACGAGTGGGTGCTCATTTTGAGTGGCTTCCTGTCGATTATTGTTGGCTTACTGCTCTTTGCTAGGCCCGGAGCCGGGGTACTAGCAATGGCATGGGTCATTGGTGCCTACGTGTTGGTCTCTGGCCTGTTGCTGATCATTCTTGCGTTCCGCGTGCGCGGACTACACGAACGATTGGATAAGTTTGCCGGCGCATCCTAAGTTGTAGGACGGCTGGTTGTTCTACTGGTGCAGTACTTGGTGCACCATTGAGACCGCAATAGATCCTTCACCTACAGCAGAGGCTACTCGCTTCAGGTTGCCCTTGCGAACGTCACCAACTGCAAATACTCCGGGCAAACTCGTTTCGAGTAGGTAGGGACTGCGCGCAAGCGGCCAGCGTGCAGTGACCAAGTCTTCTCGGCCAAGATCAGGTCCTGTTTTAATGAACCCCTTTTCGTCGAGAGCAACACAACCTTGCAGCCATTCCGTATTCGGAATTGCTCCCGTCATCACAAAGATATGGCGGATACGGTGCGACTCTATAGTTCCTTTTTCGCGCCACTGCACATTTTCAAGATGACCATTTCCTTCGAGCGCAATAATTTCAGTTTGGGTTCGCAAGTCGATATTCGGGGTAGACTCAATGCGACGAATGAGGTATCGCGACATGCTCTCTGCCAATCCATTCGATCTGACGAGCAAGTAGACACGCTTCGAAGTCTGTGCAAGAAAAACAGCAGCCTGGCCTGCGGAGTTGCCACCACCAACGACAATCACATTTTCCTCACGACAAAGCTGAGATTCAACGGGAGTTGCTCCATAATAGACACCAGTACCTTCGAATTGCGTTATGTTGTCGACTGCTAGTTTTCGATATGCGGCTCCAGTGGCAATAATGACGGCGCGCCCAGGCACACGAAATTCGTCTTCGACTTCAATCGCAAAGGGTTTTCTTTCGCACGCCAGCTTGTTCGCACCCTTCGCAATCATTACTTGAGCGCCGAACTTCTGGGCCTGCGTGTAAGCACGAGCGGCCAGCTCCTGACCCGAGATACCCGTTGGAAAGCCAAGATAGTTTTCGATCTTTGAGCTCGCCCCTGCTTGTCCGCCAGGAGAGTTGGACTCGAGCACTAGAACATCGAGTCCCTCAGATGCTCCATAGACCGCCGCCGCCAGGCCTGATGGTCCTGCTCCAACAATGACGAGGTCGCGAATTCTGGTTTGGTCGATCGTTTCATTAAGGCCAAGGCAGTCGGCAATTTGACCATTGGTTGGATTTCGAAGCACAAACTCTCCGCGACAAATCAATACTGGCACTTCGCTCATGTTGACGTGGAAACGATCTAGCAATTCCTGCACGCTGTCGTCGTGATCCAGATCGATGAAGCTGTACGGGTGTCCGTTTCGCGTCAGAAAATCCTTGATGCGAATTGTTGATCCGCAATAGTTCGATCCGATAAGAACGACGTCGCCAAAGCCATGCGCAATGAGCTCCACGCGACGAAGGATAAAGGCGCGCATGAAGATGTCGCTAAGTTCGCTGTCCGTTTGCACGAGTGCAAGCAATCGCTCTCGATCTACTTCGATTACCTGGCCGCTTTCTGCTACTCGTATTTGCGAGAACCCGCGGCGTCCTGAAAGCAGGTTGACTTCTCCAGTGAATTGTCCCGGTTCGAAAACTGCCACCAACTCTTCACCAGTGCCTTTAGGCCGCACGATTTCAACTTTTCCTTCCAGTACGATAAATAACTTTGTGATCTGCTCCCCGGCTTCAGCAAGCACCTCACCGCGCTGGACAAACCGTTTGCTACCATTAACAGCAACCCTTGCGAGTTGCGTATCTGTCAGAGTGGGAAATATTTGCTCAAGCGGAGAACTCAGCGTCAATTGAGCCGGTTTAGGAGTGTCTGACATCGCGATAACCTTTGCCTTTTATAAACCGTAATCGTTGTGTGCCTGGCGATAGTTTCGCTCATCACCGGTCGGCACATCGCATTTTCGATGAATCGAGTTTGACCTCGGCTGTGCCAGATTGCAATTGAGGCAATGCACGAGGCCACTGAATCTACATGAGCAGGCAAACAGATTCTAATTTGTCCCAAGAAAATATTCTTCACATCCTGAACCTGCGTGCGAGTTTCTTGCGCGTTACTTATTAGTGAGTTACCAACCAAACTTATCGAGGAGAAAAATGAATAAGGGCGGCCGCGTACTTCTCGATGAAGCGGTAATAACAGATGGCAATGACCAGGATTTTGGAAAGTTGCTTGACATCGAGATGCTGGTTTCGCCGGGCCGGAAAAGAAAGGACAGCCGCCGAGTACATAGACCTCTTGAAACGTGCGGGCCTGCGGCTGACTCGTATCATTCCTACCAAATCACCCTACAGCGTCATTGAAGCAGTTGCTGAATAGCATTTTCGGCGCGGTGAAGCGGCGCAGGAATCGGCCTGCGCCGCATTGTGATCCTTACGTCATAACCTGCTTGACACTCGCTTAAATGCTTTGCTACTTTCGCGCCTCCATTATTGTTTAATCTCGAAACGAGTCCGATTTGAAATTCCTGTGCGCAACTTAAGGGCAGCATCAGTAGTTTTCGTTTAGCTGGCAAACGAATGAAACGAATCCTGCTTGTCATTGCTGTCGTTGTCCTCTATTTACTGCACCAGGACTTTTGGTTCTGGCGCACGGCCCATCCACTGATTTTTGGTTTTGTTCCTATTGGGCTTTTCTACCATGCCTGTTTTTCAGTAGCGGCCTCGCTGCTGATGTGGCTGCTTGTAACGTTTGCCTGGCCTTCTCATCTCGAACGAGAGGTCGAACAAGAAAAGCCTGAGGAGGAAGCAGCGCGTTGATCCCTGCCCTCGTAGTCTTCATTTACCTCGCCACAGTTCTCTATATCGGCATCTTTGCTTTTCGCCGCGCCTCGGGGAAAGAAAAGGCTGAGGACTATTTTCTAGCGAGCCGTTCGCTGGGCCCATTCGTCTTCCTGTTCTCGCTGTTCGGTACCAACATGACGGCCTTTGCGATTCTCGGGTCATCTGGTCACGCGTTCAGCAATGGAATAGTCACATTTGGTCTGATGGCGTCTTCGTCTGGCCTGGTAATTCCGCTGACTATTTTCTTGATTGGCACGCGTGTTTGGGCGCTGGGCAAAAAGTATGGCTTCATGACTCCCGTTCAGATGTTTCGAGATCGTTGGGAGTGTGGGCATATTGGTACAGTTATTTTTGTCGTGCAGTCGGTATTGCTCGTTCCTTACATCATTATTGGGATCATGGGCGGCGGCACGACGCTATACACGATCAGCGGAGGCATAGTGCCTTACTGGTTTGGCGGTGCGATCGTTGCAATGGTAGTGATGAGTTATGTGTTCTTTGGCGGCATGCGCGGCACAGCATGGGTCAATACGTTTCAAACAGTGCTGTTTCTCTGCTTTGGAGCGATCGCAATATTAGTCATAGGCGTGGGAATGGGAGGATTTCGGAATGCCACTTCAGCACTACAAGCATCTCCACTTTCATCACTCCTTACTCGTGAACGCATCTCGCCATACTACTTTTTTAGCTATACCTTCATTCCCCTTTCGGCGATTGCGTTCCCACACATACTGATCTTTTGCCTCACTGCGAGAAGGATGAGCCAATTCAAGAAGACTGTAATCTTCTACCCACTTTGTATTCTCGCGATCTGGCTGCCATGTGTTTTTCTGGGTGTCATGGCAAATCGCGTCTCCGACATTCCACAAATACGCGCGAAGCAGGAAGCGCGCAGAGTATTAGCTACGCAGGGTAGAACCATGGAGCCGGACGCGCGAGATGAGTTGCGCGAGAAGTCAGCGGGCGATGACGTCATCATGCTTTTGTTGCAACGCTACGCTCCGCTCTGGCTCGCCGGACTGCTCGGCGCCGGAATTATGGCGGCGGTTATGGCTAGCGATTCACAAATTCTCGCTCTTTCCACTATGTTCACGGAGGATGTCTTCGCCTTCTACGGTGGTAAGGCTCGCTTTGGCGAAGCAGTGCAAGTTCAAACCGGGCGTATTTTTATTGTTTTGATAACCCTCTTTGCCTACGCTGTAGCACTTCGTGCCCCAGAAACAATCTTTGAGCTCGCAATCCAATATGCATTTTCCGGCTACGCTGCGCTGTCTCCTTTGCTCGTAGCGGCTTTGTTCTGGAGAGGAAGCACTAAGTGGGGCGCACTGGCAGTTACAGTTTGGTCGGCGTTAGGCGTTGTGGCGGTAGCTATTTTTCAGGCAGTGGTTCCGGCACCAGCTCCTGGACCATCTACGATCATCTGGTCTCTGGGAGGCATGGAGGCGCTTTCACGCACGCCAGGCGGCACTGCTGTTTTTGGATTCATGCCTGTCGTTCCGATGGTTCTTGGCTCGGCTTTATTGATGTTTGTCATCTCGCTGATAACGAGGAAGCCTACAAACACGACACTGGCTAAGTATTTTGGAGGTCAGAAGCGATGAAGAACTTTATTCTTACCATAGTCGCGATCACTTGCATGTTTGCCTATGCTCATGGTCAAGGTAGTGCTACAGCGAGTGCTCAGAAAAGTGAAACTACAAAGCGGCGTGCCGTTAATTTGGCAACACCCAACGGATTGTTTTCACTGGCTATAGTCACGGGTGATCTGGTTTTTACGTCTGGGCAAATCGGAGTTGATCCAAAGACTGGCCAGATTGTCGAGGGCGGAACCGCGGCACAACTCGAGCAGGTGTTTCGCAACCTGGCAGCAGTACTCGAGGCGTCAGGAAGTAGTGTGGACCACATTTTGAAGACGACAGTGTTCCTGGCGGATATGAATGATTACAACGCGATGAATGAACTCTATCGCAAGCAGTTTAAGAGTGATCCACCTGCACGTTCCACTATCCAGGTCGCGCGACTCCCGCGCGACGCCCGGATCGAAATTGAGGCGATAGCCGTAGTCAAGTGAGTATTTGCGCTTAATTGTAAGGTAAGGAAGGGTGGCTTGCCCCGCCGTTGCCTTTAAAACTCGCAGCGATCACTTTGGGCACAGCGGGGGCAAGCCACCCTTCCTTACCTTACAATTTTTCCCTTACCTGTGTTGATACTCACCCAAAACAGTAGAGCCGACCATCCTGAGAGCCGATTACTATTCGACCATTCGCAATCGCCGGCGAGGCCGATAGTGGACCGCCGGCATTGAACTCCCACAACTTGTCACCATTGCTCAGGTCCAGCACGTAGAAGCGCCCGTCATTGGACCCGACAAAAACTCTTCCTCCAGCAATTGCCGGCGATGACTCAACTCGCGCGCGCGTCGCAAACGTCCACACGCCTTTTCCCGCCAGGGTCAAACCGTGAACCATCTTGTCTCGTCCTCCAACTACAACTCGGTCTGACGAAACTGCCGCCGATGAGTAAAAAGGAAATTTTCTTTGCGGATGCTCGTAGCGCCAGACAATCTGTCGCTGGCTCAGACTTACACTTAAAACTTCGTTATCGAAAGTTCCATAGAACGCAGAGCCGAGCCTGAGTGCGGGTGACGCCCCAGTGTACGACCCTGATGAGACGTTAAAGACTTCTTTGCCATCCGAGACTCGAATGGCACGAAACATCTCGTCGCAGCCGGCGATAAACGCCATGCCATCTGAGATGCTGGGTGTTGAATGGACTGGTCCATTCGTTTTGAACTTCCATAGTACGGAACCATTGCGCGTGGAAAGACAATAGAGATGCTCGTCGTATGAACCGATTAGAACCCGATCGCCGACTACGACCGGCGATGACTTAATTTCGTTACCGGCTTTAAAGGCCCAAAGCTTCTTGCCATCACGGGCATCGACGGCGTGAAACCATCCTGCGAGGTCTCCGATATAGACCACACCGGCGCTGTAAGCAGGTGACGATTCCCCAATCGACGCGTCTATGGAGTATTTCCAGTAAACAGCTCCTGTTTCTAGGCTGAGCGAAATGAGTTCGCCTTTCTGTGAGCCAACAAAGACTGTTCCGCCGACGATGGCAGCTGACGATTCGATTGAATCGCCTGCTTCGTAGGTCCAAAGTTGTTTCAGAGTGGTCGGAACATTCGATAGTGAGACACCAGTCAGCTGAGGATTGCCTCGAAACTGCGACCAGTTGTCTGCCGGTGTGTCCTGGCCTTTGACGGTAAAGAGACCAGACAAACTGGTAATAACAATAAAGGACACGAAAAGAAGCAAAGCCAGTCTGGTCGACATAGAGATTGAAGTTCGAAGGAATTTCACGTCAAGGTCAATGCGTCTCTGCGCCTCTGCGTTCTCTGCGCCTCTGCGTTTATTTGTTCCCTAAGAAGCTTAACGCAGAGACGCAGAGAACGCAGAGAAGGCAGAGACGCAGAGCGGTTTGTGCTCAGTAAGCGCTTCGGTAAACCTCCAACGCTCCTTCTCTGCTAAAGGGCCTCGGATTAAACGTCCCCGTCCATTGTTCAGCTGCTTCCGCTGCGAGACCTGGTAAGTCTGTGACAGGTACCCCGGCTGCATTTAACTTGTTTCGTAAGCCACCCGCTTCGGCTAGTTTCTCTAATCGCCGCGCAAGCGCTTCACTCGCAGTAATGTTGTCATCTTTCTCACCGATGCGTGTCAAACTAAGAAACCTCGAGTACAGCTCACCGGCAACGGGTTCGTTCCAGCGTACAACGGAAGGAAGCAGCATTGCGATCGCCGCACCGTGCGTCGTTCCATAACGGGCAGTCAATGGATTGGCACAGGCATGAGTTGCACCAAGCATTGAGTTCTCAATTGCCACGCCCGCATAAAACGCACCCAATTGCATGGCGCCGCGCGCTTCCAAATCCTCGGGCCGGCTGAGTACGCGTTCGTAGTTTGGCTCAAGTAGACGCCATGCTTCCCGAGAGAAAATCTCCGACAGGGGATTGCGTTTTGTGGTGACGTAGGTTTCAACAGCGTGTGCAATCGCGTCAAAACCGGAAATCGCCGTGATGGACCTGGGTTGCGACACCGTCAGTACAGGATCGAGCAGCGCGATCCGAAACGCTGCCTTTGCGTCACCGCACGCCATTTTCACGTGGCTCTCTGAGTCCGCGATTAACGCATAGCTTTGGGCTTCACTTCCCGTGCCCGCAGTGGTAGGAACCGCAATCATGGGTAACAAAGGGCGCATTGCCTTGTTATACCCGCGATAATCGGCCATCTTTCCACCATTGGTTAGCAGAAAGTTTATGCCCTTGGCGCAATCCAATGAACTGCCGCCACCGAGTCCGATTATCGAGTCAATCTTTTCATGGGCGGCCAGATCAGTTCCAACTTCAACCATCCGCGTGTCGGGATTCACTTCAAAATCATGAAAGCGAATGACATCAATCCCAGCGGCCTGCAGTGGGGTTACAGCTTCATCGACATGACCGGAAGCGACAAGTCCGTGGTCGGCAACGAGCAGGGAGCGGCGAAATCCGAGCTCGAGCGCCAGAGCGCCGAGCTTGGTAATGGCTCCGGCGCCGAAGATCACGCGTGTTCGAGGTTGAAAATCAAAGCTGTTTAGATTACGCATCTGGCTTCGCAGCAGTTTGTCAGTTTCGCTTTTCAGTTTGGCCAACGGCGTACACGAAATCTTTTGTACGAAGAATCAGCAGTCCATCGGATATCGCAGGAGTTGCCATCAAGGCCTGGCCCATTGCGTTCGTAGCGAGCAGTTCAAATTTTGGCCGGCTTTGACTACGAAGACGTCGCCATCCTCACTGGATAGATAAAGTTTCCCATCAGCTGCGACTGGCGATGCGCTGAAGGAACTGGGAAGTCGCTCCTGATAGATCCGCTCGCCCGTCCTGGCGTCGTAGGCCGTCAACACACCGTTGTCGGCACACGTATAGAATAAGTCACCGTAAATAATTGGTGTGGGGGTGTAAGGGCTGCCTTTGCTCAATTTCCACGCAATGAAGTTATTCGTCTCTTGACCTTGCTTTAGAGAGATATCGCCAACTGCGCCGGGTCGGAACGCGTAGATTGGACGTCCTGCAGGGTAACCGCCGGTTAAGAAGATCAGACCATGGGCCACAAGCGGGACCTGCATTTTAACCTGCGTGTTGCCGTCGGCGAAGCGCCAGAGCTCCTTACCGGTAAGTGGATCATAACCACGGATGAAGCGGCCGCCATTGGCAATCAGTTCATCCCGCCCGCCCGTTGAATTTATGGTGGGTGTGGACCAGGAAGTTATTTCTCCTCGATCGACGCGCCACGCTTGCGTACCGTCCTTTAGACTGAAAGCAGCGATAAAGGACTGTTGGTGTCCGTCGGCCTGGACGATCACCAGGTCTTTGTAGATGATTGGGCTGCTGGCGTGACCCCAGGAAGAACTCGGGTCTTCCCATAAACCGGGATTGAGCACTCCCAGATCTTTTTTCCACAGCAACTTGCCATTCATGTCGTAGCCGTTGAGCCCCTCAGACCCAAAGAGCGCTATGACGTATCTACCGTCAGTTGCCGGAGTGGAATTGGCTTGCGTGGCCTTCACATGTCTTCTCGCTCTCGGAAGGCCCTCGTATGCCGTGTGGGACCAGATTGCGCGACCTGTTTTCTTATCGAGACAGTAAATTCTCCAGGTGTGTTTGACGTTATCGTCTGCGCTGTCGATTCCACGATCTTTTGCGACGAAACTGGTCTTGGCGTCATCACTTATCGCCGTAATAACAAAGACGCGGTTCTCCCAGACTATTGGACTCGAATGTGAGAAACCAGGAATCGCGGTTTTCCAGAGAATACGTTGATCTTTTTCTGCACTCCATGTCGTTGGTGTCGTCCTACCATCGGCAACACCTGAAGCGTTTTCCCCGCGGAATGAAGGCCAGTTTTGGGCTCTCGCGGTGGTAATGCCTCCAAGACATAGAATCAAAGCCAGGGCTGCTTTCATTGATAGCTCCTCACAAGCGACGTGCTAACACTTCACTCTAAAGCGATGATGGTTTGTTGTTTGGGGAGCCTGGAAAACCTCATTTCTCTGCTGAGGAAGGTTTGGTTGGAGCAGCCTCTGCCAATGCATAGAGTTGATTGCGGTTGGAAATGTAGAGCACTCCATTAGCGGGTACGGGCGTCGAATATACGGAACTGCCCATGTTGATTTCACCGATTACTTTCTTTGTTTTTCCTTCCTCCATGATAACTACGTCGCCGTCCTCGTCCCCGAGGTAGATCTTGCCGTCAACCAACAAAGGGGATCCCCAAACTGCTGCGAAAAGATCATGTGTCCAGTAAACCTGACCTGTTTTGGCGTCGAGCGCATGCAGGAAACCGCTGAAGTCGGCCTCGTAAACGATTCCGTCTTTGATGGCAGGAGTTGAAATCGAGCGACGAATCTTATCGTAGTGCCAGACCAGGCCGGTCGTTGTGATGTCGCCGCGTTTGGTGGCGTCGATGCAGTACATGTGACCGACGCCCTCTCCGTGCTCCGGATCCTGACCGTTTGCGATGTAGACACGGTCCTGATAGACAACGGGAGTACTTATCAGTTCGTTACGAGTTTTCGGCCATACTGAGTCTTTTGGATTAGTGTCAAATTCCCAGAGCTTCTTGCCCGTGAGTGCTTCGTAACCTCGAATCCAACCGTCGCCTTGTCCATGAATAAGTTGAACCACTCCGCCAACGGTTCCCACCGTTGGAGAAGACCATTGACCGTGCAAGATGCGGTCAAACACTGAATTGTCTTCCCAGACAAGTTTACCGGTCTTCTTGTTGACAGCGATTATTGCCGGTGCCTTCGGTGAAGGAATGTTGACATGACTCTCGTCCTGACCGTTGGACGTGCTGACAAAGATGAGATCTCCGTACATGACTGGCGAAGAATTCGCCAGGTTGTGAGGAAGCGATCCAACTTCTTCGATCATGTCAAACTTCCACACCACGTCGGCGTTCGTGTCGCCTGTCAGTTTTTCATCTGTGACTGGCCCATCGTTTTCCTTGTCGCGAAATCCCTGTGTGTCGAGGCAGACGAGCTCCGCCCGATTTGAAACGTAGTAGAGCCGAT
Organism: Acidobacteriota bacterium; assembly: GCA_046725195.1. Lineage (GTDB taxonomy): Bacteria > Acidobacteriota > Blastocatellia > Pyrinomonadales > Pyrinomonadaceae > PSRF01. Next base: position 32,348 of record JBKOYD010000163.1, read on the forward strand.
CGCCGTCGACCAGTGGAGAAGAGGCAACACCTTGATATGGCCAATCATTCACTCGACCTGCGATGAGCTTGTCGTGAACCATTTGCCACATGAACTCACCATCTGACTCGCGAAAGGCCATGACGACGCCCTTGTCGCCAGTTATTTTCGGATCGCGCAAGCCTTCGTTATTCGTTCCGACGAATACCATTCCGCCCGACACGACAACATTGCCGTAAGTTTGCGAACCGAGTTGGGCCACCCACTTGACGTTCTTCTTGGTCTTGACGTCCCAACTCGTCGGAAGGCCCTTCATATTGGAAGTCATATTTCGATCCGGAGTTCCTCCCCACATGGGCCAATCGCCGGACCCTGGATCAGATGCGGACGATACCGGCACCAGATAGTAGGCAGCAGTTCCAAGAAGGATGAAGGTAGAAAGCAGAAGACGGAGAGAATAGAACCTGCGCAAGTGCACGTGCCCGCGAAAGGATCTATGACGTATAGCCTTTAGAATGTTTTGGACTCTCATTTGTTCGCATACACCTTTATGTTATCGAAATAAAGTTCGGCCAAACCGTTACCGAATATGCCAGGAGCCCCCTGGCGGTTTGGAATTGGATCAATGCGTTCCAGCATCCAATTAGCAGGTTCAGCTTCGCCAACGGCCCAGACTTTTCCACGTGCCCGGACCTTCCCATCCGGCAGATTTTCGACCTGTAGCTTCAAGCGGTACCAGGTATCCGGCTTCCACGCGAAAGGCATGGTGACGGTCCGTGCCGTTTCAGGTTGCCATGGTTCGAGATGTAGGGCTTGGCTATTGCCGTAAAGCGTTAGCACATAACGTTGCGCAATTACACCGGCGTCACCTTGTTGCCGTCGCTTCTGCGTTGCGGAGACATCCGCCTCAACAGTGTAATTCGACCAATCCGATGGTCCCATATACGCGCGAGCACGGCTGAGAAGCGAAGAACCTTCCGTTAACTTAGCAAGTACCTTGTTCCCGTTTTGATCCCGTACAGCAAATTTGAGTGTTGTGTTGACCCAGGTCGGCGGCAAACTGTTTACGGCCAGGGCATCGAAAGTTTCGCTCCATGGAAGTGGAGGAAAAATCCGCACGCTCGCCGTGCCGCTTACACCTTCAACAATCGCTTTCACCAAACCTGCTTGAGCAATGGGTTCACTGGAGGCCGTGAATTGGCCATTTGTGATCGCACCCTTTAGTTGGTACTGAGCTGGAATGTCCTTGAGTTGATCAACCGACCAGGTCGCGGCAGTCTCTTCTCGGATGAAGTTGCCGTGCTCGTCAAACAGTCGAGCGTGAAAGGTAACCTTGTCGCCTGGTTTAAGGATTAGTTCTGTTGGAACCACTTGCACATGAGTTGCCGGGCTGCCGCCGACCTTAAGTCCTTCGGCGGAGGAAGGTTTCTCTGTTGGCGTGTGATTCGCCTTTTTGCCAATGCAGTAGATGCCCGAGTCGCTGACAACGTACACGCGGCCATTTGAGATTGCTGCAGACGCAATGATCGCCTCAGGTTGCGCCTCAGTGCCCAATTGGTCCTGATCGAGAATTTCACACCCAGTCGCGCTGGGTTTCAGTATGAAAAACTTCCCGTTCTCAGTGCCCACATATAACTTGCCGTCGGCGAGTACTGGAGAGGCCTTTTGTATGGTCCCAAGGTTTTGCAGCCACAACTGCTTTCCAGTATTAACATCGAAAGCAGCGATGTTGGCTCCGTTGTCTACCTGATAGAGGCGATCGCCATCGAGTACTGGTGATGAGAAGCCCCCTTGCCATCCGTAGACGGTCCACTTGATCTGTTCCTTCTTAATGTCGCCCTTGGCTGTAGCATCAACGGCGACCATCATGCCCATTTCATTTGAATTCAGGTTTTCCTCGCTATGAGTCAGTATTGCGGTGTTGCCACGGACGACGGCGCCAGTATTCAGTCCGCGTTTGCTGATCTCATACTTCCAAACGGGCTCGCCAGTCTGTGCCTTGATGGCATATACCACTCCGTCGCTGGCGCCCTGGATGAGGAGGCGCGTTCCATTGATGTTTGCAATGATAGGCGGTGCGTAAGTTGTGTCGTAGGGACGCCCGCCAGGCGCACTAACCCAAATCGTTTCGCCTGTCTTCTTGTCAAAAGCCATAAAGCGATGTGCGCCACGGCCGTGCTGTCCCCACATAAAGGTGACACCACTCACTATTAATAAGTCGCCATCAACGATTGGAGAGACAGTGCGTCCGCCGTGGGTCGTCAATAAACCAAAATCTTCACCGAGCGAACGCTCCCAGATCACTTTGCCGTCGCGGTTCAGTCCAATTAGATTTCCGCCAACTCCAAATGCATAAACGTTTCCAGTTGACGGATCACCTACAGGTGATGCCCAGCCAACACGATGCGGTGGTACGTCGCTGAGGTAAACATTGAAACGATGTTCCCAGAGCAGCTTCCCGGTGTCGGCGTTGAAACACATCAGCCTTTCCTGCAATGTCTCGCCTTTGCCGGCGGAGTTCTGCAGGTAAACTCGATCGCCCATGACGATCGGAGCTGAACGTCCACCATAAGGAGCCTTCCACGCGAGGTTGTCGCCACTCGGAGACCATTTCACTGGAAGATTCTTTTCGAGTGAGATACCGTCGCGAGCAGGACCACGCCATTCAGCCCAATCACTGAGGGCAATAATGGGTAGCAGTAACGCGACGCACAGATTCAAATAAATGGATAGCAAGTTAGTCATTTTGGGTGTCCATCATGGCGTTACGCTGACGAGGGTCGGACCCAAGATCACAATGGTTCAAGAAGAAGTGCTCGCTGCAACCTTAAGGATGTAGAATACGTAAGCTCAGGTTGCAGCTCAGGTTTTTCTTTCACCTCGACAGTATCTTGGTCGCACCGAAGAGATATCATCTTCTGGTTTTTGAAGTCGAGTCAAATACTTGCTTGATTGAAAGCCGCTCACGAACCTTATCATAATGAACGTTGGGTTAAGTTTGCTGAAAAATGCGAGCGCGACAGTGACCACTTAGGCCGGGATATCTTCGCTCTATGCTGCTTGCGAATGCATTGAGTTTACAGTGTAACCGTCGCATCTCAAAAACGCAGAAGGAGATTCGTGATGGGATTACATAAACCCTTCCTATTGGCGTTCGTTATCTTGCAGCTCGCGTTCACTCCTCAGGCTTCGAAGCAAGAGCTTAACGACCAAATGTTTGAGGCCGTTCGCAAAGGAGATGCGGCCGCTGTAACGGTCCTCCTGGACAAAGGTGCTGACGTCAATGCGCGATTTCGCTACGGCATGACAGCACTTTTCAAAGCTGCGGAAAGAGGGAACCCGGCCGTCGTAAAGGTCTTGTTGGACCGGGGCGTAGATGTGAATGTTAAGGACACGTTCTATGGAGCGACCGCAATGACCTGGGCGTTAGACAACGGACACGTCGAGGCAGTTCGTCTTTTGTTGGAAAAGGTTCCCACCGAAGTGGACAGTGTTCTGACAACGGGTGCCCGCGAAGGCAACTTAGAGTTGGTAAAGGTCGCGCTCGACCGCGGCGGATCTAAGGCGGAGTCGTTAACACTCGCACTGGTTGCGGCATCCGACGATCAAAAGAAAGCCGCTATAGTTGAGTTACTGAAAAAGGCTGGAGCCATGCCTCCTCCCGCAGTGGACGCGGCTACTCTGCAGTCATATGTAGGCAAATACAAGGGCGACCCTGGTCCAGAAATCTCCTTCTTTATCAAAGATGGAAAGTTCTTCGGCACGACAGCCGGTGCGGGCCAGTTTGCTTTGATGCCGTTGAATAACACCACCTTTAGGCCTACGGCGTTTGCAGGACTTAAGTTCACTTTCAATGTCGAGAGTGGCAAGGTGGTGGGCCTCTCATTTGTACAAGGACCCAACACGATACAGCTAAAGCGTGTCGAGGAAACAAAACAACCGTAGCCGGATCCTGCCTTCTGAGGTATCTCATGAAACGACTCGCATTCTCTCTTCTCGTTCTAACTCTGATGCTCACTGGAATTCGAGCTCAGAACTGGCCGCAGTTCCGAGGTCCGGGCGCCACTGGCGTGTCCGAAGGACCGGGGCGACCGGTTAAGTGGGACGCATCGACGTCGCTTAATGTGCGTTGGAAAACTGCGATTCCTGGACTGTCGCACTCGAGTCCGGTTGTTTGGGGCAACAAGGTCTTCGTAACCACTGCGGTCACTAGTGCCGCAAAAGACGAGACGCGTTTCGGACTTTACGGAGACGTGGCACCGGTTAAGGACGATCCAAAGCACACCTGGAAGGTTTACGCGCTCGATAAGTTGAAGGGCACGATTCTTTGGGAGCGAGTTGCTTATGAAGGGATTCCGAAGGTCAAACGTCATCCAAAGTCGTCGCATGCGGCTTCGACGCCGGCGACAGACGGCAAGTACCTCGTTGTCAACTTTGGTTCTGAAGGTCTTTACACTTACGACCTCAACGGAAAGCTGTTATGGAAACAGGACCTAGGCGTCCTTGATGCTGGATGGTTTTACGACGTGGACTATCAATGGGAGTATGGGAGTTCTCCGATCATCTACAAGAATCTCGTGATCGTGCAGGCTGATATTCAGAAGAACTCCTTCATTGCAGCGTACGACATTAAGACCGGGAAGCTAGCGTGGAAAACGCCTCGCGAAGAGATTCCATCCTGGGGAACACCGACTGTTTATGAAGGTCCGACTCGTTCCGAACTGATTACAAATGGCACGAGGGCAATACGTGGCTACGATCCAGCAACGGGCAAAGAACTCTGGAAATTGACGCCAAATTCCGAGATCACCACACCAACTCCTTTCGTTGCTCACGATTTGATCTTCGTGACCAGTGGATATTCTCCGGTGCAACCAATCTACGCGATTAGACCAGGCGCCAACGGCGACATCTCGTTAAAGGACGGCAAAGCTTCGAACGAATTCATTGCATGGAGCAAGCAACGTGGTGGCCCATACATGCCAACGCCCGTTGTCTATGGCGAACTCCTGTACACATGTTCCAATCAAGGCGTTTTGACCGCCTATAATGCAAAGACTGGTGAGCGCGTTTATCAGAAACGAATTGGTGGTACTGGAGCGCCGTTCACAGCTTCTCCCGTCGCTTCGGATGGAAAGATCTATTTCTCAAGCGAGGATGGAGACGTCTTCGTCGTTAAGGCTGGGCCAAAATATGAATTGCTGTCAAAGAACCCGGTCGGGGAGGTCATGATGGCTACACCGGCAATTTCGGATGGTTTGGTAATCGTACGTGGTATTTCCCATCTTTTTGCATTTGGGGAAACCCCGGTCTCCAAGACAGGGAAGTGAAAGAGGATGCATCGCTGGTGAGCTCTGTTTGCCCGAATCGTTTCCAGGCGGAGTCAATGGTCTAGTAAAAACTTTGTCAGAAATAGCAAGAACTAAGGAACTTGCTTCGCAGAGTTAAACCTGAGACCGCACACTTTAAGCCGGCGGTTGCCTGCGAATCGGGACCGCGACACATTCAGAATCAACGATCATTAACAAAGGAAAGAGCCCGTGAAACTAACACGCCGATTCATTCTCGTTCTCCTAGCCGGAATCTCATTAAGTATCGGCTTACTCAGTTCTCTTGTCGGTATCGCCTCAGCGGGAAATTGGCCGCAGTGGAGAGGTCCCGATGGATCGGGAATATCCAACGAAAAAAACCTACCAGCCGAATGGAGCGACACCAAAAATATCAAGTGGAAGGCTCCGATTGAAGGCCGAGCCCATTCATCGCCAATAGTCTGGGGAAACCGAGTTTTTTTAACAACCGCTGTTGAAGGTGCGCTGGTGCCTGGTGCAAAGGCCGTCAAGCACATGGACGGCGACAAGGAGTTTTTGCATCCGGACAGCATCGGCGCCGATCACAAGCACACTTTCAAAGTAATTTGTCTGGACCGCGAGACAGGCAAAGTGGTGTGGGAAGTAGTCGCATGGGAAGGAACCCCCTACGACAATCGTCACCGCAAGAGTTCTTACGCTGCGTCGACTCCAGCCACGGATGGAAAATATGTCTATGCGTTCTTCGGCAGCGAGGGACTTTATGCCTACGACTTCAACGGGAAGCTTGCATGGAAGGCCCAGCTGGGGAATCTTGGCACGGTCGGCATGGGCACGGGCACATCTCCAATCCTATTCGACAACCTGCTGATCATGCAGTGTGACGAAGAAAACGGAGCAGCATCGTTTATCGTGGCGTTGGATAAGAAAACCGGTAAAGAGGTGTGGAAAACACCACGCAAAGTCCAGGTTAGTTGGGCGACTCCAATTCTCGCGCGAAGCGCAAAGCGAGCCGAGCTCATCACAAGCGGAACAGAATCAGTCATCGCTTACGATCCCGCTACTGGCAAAGAGCTTTGGCGGCACAAGGGCGTTGAAAGCAATGCTATTCCGTCACCAGTTGCAAACAGCGACATGGTTTTTCTAGTCGCGGGTTTCCCCGCGAAAATTGCGATGGCTATTCGCTTGGGCGGAACTGGTGATCTGACTGGCACTCAAAGTGTGCCGTGGAAGTATGCAAAAGGCACAGCGTATGTACCGTCGCCAATCTTGTACGGCGACTACCTCTATCTCACGACCGACCGGGGAATTCTCACGTGCCTCGATGCACGCACTGGCGAGGTCAAATATGAAGGTGGACGAATTCCGATTCCTGCGACCTTCACAGCTTCGCCGGTCGCCTTCGAAGGGAAGATCCTGTTGACGAGCGAGGATGGAGATACATTCATTGTGAAGGCGGGGCCAAAGCACGAGATCCTTGGAACGAACCAACTTGGCGAGGCGGTGTATGCCTCTCCCGCTATTGCCGACGCGCGGATCTTTATACGCGGTGAGAAGAATCTATACTGCATTGGCACATAGAATGGCCCAGTTGCATTTCTCGTTCATTACCGGAACATTCTTTCGGAGCAGAGCGTCTAATTAGTAATAATTGTTTGTACGTTTCCTTTACAAGAAATTCACAACCTACGCACCTTAGAGGTTTACTAACCTTGCAAAGTACTTCGCAGCTTGGAGGCTAGACAATGTTTGAGCAGGAGAAAGCTACGCCGTGGTATCGCTCAATGACCACCTTAATCGCCGCGTCGCTCTTATTACCTCCCGTTGGATTGATACTTCTATGGATTCGTCGCGAGACTCTGCAGACGAAGCTCATCGGAACTTTATGCATACTGGTAATTGGCGCCGGGTACCTCTTTCTTTTCAATATTGCGCGCAGAAGTAGTGCAAATGAATCACACTACGCAGCGCTCGAAGCGCACCGGCAGCAGCAAGCTGCTCAGTCGCAGGCCACGGGTTCAACCACTACCTCAGCCAGTCCGATCCCGCAAGCGAGCGCAATGCCTCAACAAACTGCAAGTCCAAATGCGTCGAACACTCAACCGTCGAGCAGGTCTAGAAACTACTGGACCAACTACCGTGGGCCAAAGCGTGATGGCAACTATGATGAAACGCCCGTCTTGACCAGCTGGCCTTCGGGCGGCTTATCGCCAATCTGGAAGCAACCAGTCGGTGTGGGGTATGCCTCGTTCGCGATCGCGGACGGACGAGCGTACACGATTGAACAGCGACGCAGGCAGGAAGTCGTCGTCGCGTACGATTTTGGAACCGGAAGAGAAATCTGGGCACAGGGATGGAATGCTGAGTACACCGACGAAACCGGCGATGGTCCACGTGCCACTCCAACGTGGGATCAAGGGCGTCTCTACGCGCTCGGCGCGACGGGCGAATTACGTTGTCTTGACGCAAATACGGGAGCGGTTATTTGGGGTCGAAATATTCTGTCGGATAACCAGGCGCAAAATCTTCCGTGGGCCATGGCTGCCTCGCCTCTTGTTGTTGACGATAAGGTAATCGTTCTTCCGGGCGGCACTGGAGGAAAGTCCGTTGTGGCTTATAACAAGATGACGGGCGCACCTATCTGGAGAGCACTCAACGACACTCAAGCCTATGTGTCGCCGATGCTTGTCGAATTGGGCGGACGCCGTCAAGTGGTCGTGGTGAGTGCCTCTCGCGTTGTCGGACTCGTTCCTGAAGATGGTTCGCTTCTGTGGAGTTACACGTGGGCCACCGACAACGGTATCAACGTGTCACAACCGATCATGGTGGACAAGAATCGCTTCTTTATCTCATCCGGTTACGGGAAGGGTGCGGCCCTGGTTGAGGTGAAAGGTAGCGGCAATGCTTTTAGTGCCACCACCATCTGGGAAAATAACAACATGAAGAACAAATTCAATAGCTCAGTTCTTTATGACGGTTATGTCTATGGACTCGATGAAGGTATTTTGAGTTGTTTGGATGTGAACACCGGCGAGCGAAAGTGGAAAGGTGGCCGCTACGGTTACGGCCAGGTAATTTTAGCGAGCGGTCACCTCATCGTGAGCAGCGACAGCGGTGACCTTGCACTTGTGAAGGCAACTCCCGAACAATATTCAGAACTTGCGCGTTTTTCAGCTCTTCAGGGAAAGACCTGGAACTACCCTGCAATTGCGGACGGTCGGCTTCTCGTCCGCAATTCCAACGAGATGGCGTCGTACGATATCTCCAGCCATTGATCTGTTGGCTAAAGTCAGCCCCAGAGCAAAATTTCAGGAAGGGTGGCTCCTCGCTGGGACCGCAGGCGTCTCGCCTGCCGGCGTTACGGTGACAGCTAGTTACAGATGAACGGGGCGTGTTTGGCAACGCCGGCAGGCGAGACG
>JBKOYD010000099.1:0-15050 GCA_046725195.1 Acidobacteriota bacterium
GAGCGGTCAGGAGTTTATAAGCGACAAGAATTCCTCCAATCAGCAACAGCGACATCCCAATGGCAATCGCAATCGATCGCGTCGGACGGGCCAAACGGGTGGAATACTGCTCCAGGCTGGCGGTGGCTGTTCCTCCGTCAACCTCGGTAGGAAGCGGCGTCGGTTCGTGCGTCGTCAAGGAATCCTGCGCGGTGTCGGTGGAGGCATCCCCGGACGACTTAGTTGCGTCGGGCGTGACGGAGCGTTCAAGTTGCGCCGCAAACTCGAGCTGCTGTTTCAAACCCCGCAAATCACCCAGGAGCTCGCGTGCGGTTTGATAACGTTCTTCGCGATCCTTTCGCAGTGCTCTATGCACGATCCAAGCGAGTTCCGAGGGAACAATCGGAGAGGTAACCAACGGTGCCGGATCGCGGTCCAGGATTTGAACAATCAAATCACTGGGCGTGTCGCCTTTGAACGGCATACGCCCGGCTAGCATTTCATACAGAACCACACCCAGGCTCCAGATATCCGTACGCGCGTCGAGCTCGAGGCCTCTAGCTTGTTCGGGCGACATATAAGCAGTAGTGCCCATCACCACACCGGTGCCAGTGTCAAGCTGCAACATTGTGGAGACGGAGGATTCCGGCGAAGCCTTTGAAGTCTCTGTTAGCTTCGCAAGCCCGAAGTCGACTACCTTCGCATAGCCATCGCTTCGCAACATGATGTTCTCGGGCTTGATGTCACGGTGCACGATCCCTGCCCGATGAGCGGCGGCGAGTGCGGATGCAACTTGGATCGATAGGTCCAGTGTCTCGGTCAGTTTCAATCGCGAACGTGCCATGCGTTGCCGCAAGGTCTGGCCTTCCACGTACTCAGCGGCTATGAACTGCCTGCCGTCAAACGAACCAACCTCGTAGATTGTCAGAATGTTTGGATGATTGAGGGCCGAAGCGGCGCGCACCTCACGCTCAAAGCGACGCAGGCGTTCACTATCGTGTGTGAACGAGGAAGGTAGTAACTTGAGAGCAACCTTTCGTCGCAGTCGAGTGTCTTCGGCCAGATAGACTTCGCCCATCCCGCCTCGACCCAAAGTCGACAGAACTCTATATGAGCCGAGATCTCGGCCCGGTCCTATTGTTGATTCCTTGTTCACCAACACGTCCGCCGCGACTTCATACGCCGGCGCATCGATAAAGCCACCGTCCTTTTCATGGGAGCTGAGCAACGAATCTACCTCACTACGCAAAGATTCGTCGCCTCCGCAAGCCTGGGCTAGAAACGTATTGTCAGGTTAATTGTCCAAAGAGGCAATTAGCCAGTTCGTGCAGCATACTGCGCGGATGCGCACTCTTTATCATCGTCACCGCTTCCCCGCCGAAATCATCGGTCATTGCGTTTGGTTATACTTTCGCTTTGCCCTGAACTTCCGCGATGCCGACCTACTCAAACATCTTAAGTCTCGAAGCATCACGATTGAGGATCTCGAAAAACTCCTCGAGGCTTGCAGCAACCAGCTCCGGCTCCTCACGATTTTAAGTAATCAACTCCCACCGACGACTTTTTGAACAGGGACGTGATTATGGCTCGTGAGGAGTGGGCTCGGCCAAATTATTGAGACGGAGCTTGGGCGAACGGTCGTAAAGAATGAGCGCCACACCCAGGGGCAGAAGAATGCTGCTACACACTCTTGGTCAGTCGCAGAAGCTTGCTCTGGGGATTGGCAAGGTAATTCTCGAAGAAACTGGCGCCGTATTCGTTAAGACCCTCAGCGCTAATGAACGGGTCGTGCCATTCCGAAGTGAAGCCAACGTCGCCAGCAATGCCGTTGAGGAGGCCACGTTCCCAGCGTCGAAACTCAATGGTCAACTCTCGCTCCTTTTCAAATCCTCCGGGATGGAATCGCATCAGACCACCATTGCCAGGTTCCGCCACTGAAAAGTAGTAGCCAAACTTCGTCTTGGAATCCGATGGGTCGTGCTTTTCTAAATCGAACTCTGGGTTGGCAATCATCGTGACAAAATGGCCGCCATCACAGAGCGTCTCGTGAATCCCTTTCAACGCCGATTCTATTTCCGCCGCATTCTCGAGATAATGCAGCAAATGAATTGCGGTCACTATGTCGAATCGGCGTTCCAAGTTGAGTGACATGACGTCGCCGACTCGGTACTCGATACCCAGTTGCTCGCGCTGTTCGATCGCTTCGGCCCGTTCGATTTGCTTCGGGGACAAATCGATTCCCATCACAGGGTTGGCCGCGCATTCGGTTCTGAATCGCCGTGTATAGAACCCGTCGCCGCAAGCCAAATCCAGTAGTGACTTCCCGCGAATATCGCCGAGAGTTCGAAAGATCACCGGATCTTGGCAATGATGATGGTACAGGGCCATCCTTGCCATTCCTTCCTCATAGCGCCCGTCACTCTGTACCTCGTCGTACTTCTGCTTGACAATGTCGTGTTGTTCCGCCTGTGAGTGCTTAGTCTGCCGGTCCATGATTCAAGTTTCCCTGGTTTTCCGCCAGCTGTTACTAGTGTTGAAAGATCCATTTCTACGTCCGCTGCATGCCGTTTTGTGACGAGGTGGCTTACGAGGGCGACAGGTAGCAATATTGAAAATGCCAGCTATACTCCAAAGAAGATTGCCGCCAACATAACGACGTGGGCCAACATATGGGCAATCATCGCCGACTCAAGGCCCTTCCTCCAATAAAGATAACCGACGATCAAACCAAAAAAAGAATTGCCCGCGATAACATAGAGTATCAGCGGGACGCTCGCATTGGGAATTATCGCGAAGACAAACGGCAGATGTCCCAAGCCAAAGATAACGGACGAGGCAATAATTGCGCTGATGAAATAAGAGGTCCGCGGCTCGCCTTTTTTTTGAAATAGCCGCCACGCCGCCCAGACCAGCAACGTCATCAATCCCCAACGCAGCAACAATTCTTCCGTGAAGCCGCCGTAAAGCAGCCGAGTCGGGAGCGGTAGCAGTTTGTTTAATTCCACGCTGCGCGCCACAAACTCCGGCGGCAGAAACGGTTTCCATAAAAACCAATTGAGAATGACTCCCACGCCGCCCAGCAAACCGCCGATTAAGGCTGGGATGATTTGCGGCTTCAGGGCCGAACCTAACTGTCCGCTTCCAGCCGCCGCTTCTGCCACTGGCGACGACAAACCGACTTTAGAAGCCAGCGCAACGCCGATCAAAACCGCGATGGACAAAAGAACGGTCGGTTGGACCAAGCTCAAAAGTTTTATCGCCGGAGTAACGGGTGGGATTTCTGTTCCCGCAGGTACAGGCAATTGCGCCAGCAATGCCTTCAGGTCAACCAGCAGAAAAGAGAGGACACCAACCACGCCCGCCACCCACAAAATTACGAACAATCGAATTTTAAAATTCATCGCAAATGACTACTACATAAACAACGCATTTGAGGCGGCGCAAAGCTGGGCTTCAGCGGCGGCGTGCGAACACAAGCCTTCCTTGATCAATTTGTGATTGCTCTTAGTTGGCATCCGATTTTGATTTCTGAGTTCGAACAGCAAACGGGCTACTAAACAGCACGCTACTGGCAGGATTCCAATCAACTGAGATGGGTCTAATAGGGGTTTGTGAGAGAAGTCCTGCTGTATGCGACTGCTTGACGGACGGTTTCCTTCTCCCTAAGCCCAAGCTATCTGGTTCCCACTCGGAATGCTTTGGGGACGCCAAACAGATTCCGATCTTAGACTTTCCGCGGTTTCCTAAACGGTTCCGTTCAGTGCGCCGCCTGCTTGACCGCCTCGCTGAAGCAGTACAAGGCATTTCGTGTACGGATATAGAGGTTGCCGCCGGCAATGGCCGGCGTGGCCCAGCACTCCTCACCCAAGTCATTCACCGCAAGGATTTCCCACTGCCCGCCCGCCTTGAGCACAGTCACTTTACCGCTTGCGCTTAGCAGGAAGACTTTGCCATCCGCCGCGACCGGAGAGGCAAAGTACTCCTCCGTGGCCGTGGGCGTCCGATCCATTTTCAAAACCTGTCCGCTCACCGGATCCAGACTGCTGATGATGCCGCCATCCTTCACCAGATACAGCACGCTGCGATAGAGCAGCGGAGCAGGAATGTCGGGATAAGATTTTTTGACGCGCCATACAACATTGGTAGACGTGAGGTCGCCCTGGCCCCCCAGGCGAATTGCGCTAACACCGTGACCCGATAAGGTTGAATTGCGGACAAAGTCGTACTCGAGCTGATCAACGTATGCGTCGTTATTGGAGTCCAGCCATCCAAAGTGGTCGTAGGCCTCTGCGTGGGACTTCATTTCTTCCCGATGCAGGCGACGGTCCTTATCGGTGTCATACTGCTTAAGGCTGGCTTCGAAGGGCGGCAAGAACGGCTCATCCGAGCCCGAAGCGCTTACGTAGACCATGTCCGAGCCGAGCACCGGCACGCCCTTGGGGTACGACCCGACCTGTTTCACCCACCACAGCCGCTCCCCAGTGTCTACCGAATACGCGTCCAGCGTGCTTGACCCGAAGACGATGACTTGCGCCGATCCTCGCGGCGGCGTGTAAACAACCGGCGTGGAATATGCCTCCTGGTTAGGGCGGTCCTTCTTCCATCGAATTTTTCCGTTGTGCGCATCCACAGCGATGATAAAAGAATTCGTACGCTGGTCGCACACCATCACTAACGTGTTACCCGTAAGCACGGGCGATGCACCCATACCGTAAAAGCTGTTAAAGGGACCTAGCGGTACTCGCCATCGTTCGTCGCCGTTTGGTCCGTAAGAGAGTAGGCCCAGCTCAGCAAAAAACAGGAACACGTTCTTTCCGTCGCTGACCGGGCTAGGCGACGCTGGATCATTGGCCCGGTAAATGGGCATGTATCGCGCGCGCACGGCCTCACGCCGCCACAAAACTTTCCCTGTTTTGCGATCCAGACAGATCGTGATCAGTTTTTCGCCTTCGCTCGCGGTAAGAAAAACGCGGTCACGGGTGACCACGGGCGAAGACCGCGCGAACGGCACCGCCGTTTTCCAGAGGACGTTTCTCTGCGGACCGAAATTGGCAGGCAGGGCGGCTCCTTCGGCTACACCGGATCCGTTTGGTCCTCGAAATCGCAACCATTCATCACTAGCGTCACTCGTCATTCCGCGTAATAATGCAGAAGCTCTGTCAGAACTTCTCGTCTGTGCGTATCCAGTCCCGACAGCTACGACGAGTAAGGCACTCGCTACAACGACGCTTGGAACATGGCTTTTTAGCCTCATAGTCTGAATCCTCCCTCGTTATCAAAAGGCGCCTGGTCTAAGGCCTTATTGGCGTAGGCTGCTCGCGTCCCTTTAGCATTGGGATTGTCGGTCCGTCAGTAGCCTTAGTTCTCAGGAAGACCGACGCGCCTAAGCAGATCCTTGTACCGGGGATCTGATTTGATCGGCTCGAATTGCGGATCTTTCAGCGATAGCATGCCAACTTCGTGCTCCTCGTAAGCCTTCTCAAGTAATGCAAAAGCCTTATCCCTTTCCCCTGCCTGTGCCCAAAAACCTGCTAAGACGTGTAACGGAGGTGCCGGTCCGCGTACCTGTGTGCGATAGGCTGTTAAAAGTTCTGCTATTGTCCGCCAATAACCTTTTCGTCCTGAAGTTTTATACGCATCTTTGAGAGCAGCCGAAAACCTCGATGTGTCTTCGGGCGACCTGCCCAGTAGCACGAATACTTTACCGAATTCGTCGGTTGCTTCTTCGAACATTCCTTTCTGTTGATATGCTTCCGCCAAAAAAAGGTGCGTCCGCGCAAAGTTCGGATCTAATTCAAGCGTCTTCTTCAGTTGTTCAATTGCTTGATCATTTTGCCCCCTTACCCTGTAAGTTACTCCCAACATGCAGTTAATAATCAAAGAAAGCGGATCCAGTTCCTGAGCCCGTCTAATTTCCGCGAGCGCTTCATCGTAACGTCCCATCGAAAGTAACTGCTCCCCGTACCATTGGTGGGCCGTCGCATAATTCGGATTAAGCGCGATCGCTCTTTGCCATTCTGCCTCAGCCTCGGCAAACTTCCACTCGTAATCGCTTTTGACCGCGGCCAGAGCATTGTGAGCCTCAGCGAGCGTTTCATCTATTTCGATAGCTTTCAGTGCTGCTGCTCTTGCTTTCGGATAGGCCTCATTAGACGACCCGACGTCGTTGGACGGAAACAAAATGTATCCTTCGGCCAAGCCGGAATAGGCCAAGGCATAAGTCGGATCTTTATCTATTGCTTGCTGGAAATACTCGACGCTTTTTCTCACGTCAGCTTGGGTCCTCTTATTCCAGTGATATCTGCCACGCAAATAGAGTTGATAAGCCTCGGTGTTTTGCGTGTAGTTTCTAGCGATCTTTTGTTCTTCGGCGCCGGTTAGTCTTGATTTCAATTTGCTCGAAACGTCTCTCGCAATCTCGCTTTGCAGCGAAATCAGATCCGTCATCCGGCGGCTATATTGATCACCCCAAAGTTGGTTCCCGGTGCGCGCATCGACAAGTTCCAGACTTAATAGAACCTGATCGCCTCGCTGCAGGACGCGTCCGTTTAAAATCGCCTGAACCGAAAGGTCCTTTGCTACCTGTTGCGGACTGACCTCTTTACCTTTGTAGGTAAACACGGAACTACGCGCCTTCACAGCAAGTTTTGGAATTTGCGAAAGACTATTTATGAGCGATTCGGTTATGCCGTCCGACAGATACTCAATTTCGGTATTGCCACTCGCGTTTACAAACGGCATCACCGCGATCGAGTCGATTTGGGCTGCCGTCCGAGAGTAATAGCTGAAGAACCAGAGGCCCAGCCCAATGATTGTCAAAACAAGAACCGATAAGACCGTGGCCGCATTCTTGTGTTGCTTGATTTCAGAAACTATATATTCGGCACTAGAGAGATGTGTTTGCCGAGCCGAAGTAGCATCACTGACAGCAGCGCGTTCAGCTGTCGAATGTTGATCCTGACTCTTTGTCGAGGTGGAAGTGGCCGGCGGAACTGTGGTGTCAAGTTCACTCGTCAATTCGCGTCGCAGTTCCCTTAATTCAATCGCTACATCTTTAATCGATTGGTAACGGTCTTCGGGATCTTTGGCGAGACATCGACGGATGATCCTTTGCATGTCCGCAGGGGCGTCTGGATTAAAGCCGCTTAAAGGAGGCGCTGGTTCTCGAAGGATCTTATTCAGGGTGTCTATAGCATCCGAACCTTCAAACGGTCGGTGACCGGTAACAGCTTCAAATAAAATACAGCCAAAGGAGAATATGTCAGACCGATGATCGATCTCCGCTGTTTTTCCTTGTGTCTGCTCAGGCGACATATAACCGACTGTGCCGACCACAGTACCGGGAGTGGAATGCTGTCGCAGGATCGCAGTTGCAACGTCACTCGGAGTGTTGCCGTTTGTCCCTGGATATGGTGTCTCGAGTAATTTCGCCAGACCGAAATCAAGAATCTTTGCGTGGCCATCGCGCGTCACCATAATGTTGTCCGGCTTCAGGTCACGATGCACGATTCCGACAGCGTGCGCTTTGGCCAGTCCATTGGCCGCGTGCTGCAAATAATGGAGAAGCTTCGGCAGATCGGTGTGGGTGCCGTGTATCAATTCGCGCAGTGTGTGGCCATCGACAAATTCCATTGCGATGAAGTTCAGGCCATCGGATTCGCCAATTTCGTAGATGTGTGCAATGTTGGGGTGATTGAGAGCGGCAGCGGCTTTAGCCTCTTGTGTGAATCGCCACATGCGATCCTGATTCGCGGCGACTTCAGCCAGCAGTATCTTAAGCGCGACTTTGCGATCCAGTTTTATGTCCTGAGCGAGATAAACTTCGCCCATTCCGCCTTCGCCAATCTTCGAGCCGATTTCATAGCGGCCGAGTTTTGTGCCGGCGCCTATCATCGTTCCTCACTCAGACTCTAAGCGGCATGGTGAAGGCACTCTGTAAAAATCGAACAGAATTTGCCTTGCGATGCTAAGGAAGATACCTGGTCAGTTTTAGGGATGAACTGAGATTCGAGAATTCTACTCGTGTTCGTGTTGCCACGCTACACTTACGACCCCAATGGTCACCGGGCTGAAGCCACGGTGAGAATGAGATGCTGGATATTTCAAACTGACCCACTAAAAGCAAAGTTTGTTAACTCGCCGCGTTGCTAACCGCATGAACTAAGAGGTTGAATGCGCGTCGAATTAGCTCGTCAAGCCTCCTTTCGCAATGCTCACGATCGCCATAATTGGGACCAGGCGACACTGACCAGCGTTCCCTAATATTGCATTCACACGTGTTCGTAATAATGACTTGCCACACTACCTGAATCGTATGTCCAACTACGAAATGGTTTAGCGAGCGGCCTCACGCCACTGAATTATCATGAACATATCATTGCTTCCTCACGATTAGGATGAAAGGTAGACGAAGTGTTAGTTATGGACCAGCGGCATCTCGTTTGCTCTTACAAGGGCAGTCAAAAGGAGATATTTATGAAATCAAAAATGTTAAAGAAACGAGTACTCGGAGCCGTTCTGGGATTGTCTCTCCTTATTGGACTCGGAATTACGTTGACCTCAACGGCTCAAGCGCAGTGGCAAACCCCCGACTGGCAACGTGAGCAAATACGTCGTCAGCGGGAATGGGAACGTGAGCAAAGGCGTCGTCAGCGTGACTATAGAAATGACGACTGGCGCTACAGTGGTTCCTTTGATCTTCGACAGACTGCTCTAAATGCAGGCTACAACGAAGGCATCAAGGAAGGCCGAAAGGATCGGCGGAATGGCGACCGCTTCGAATTTCGAGATGAGGAAGACTATCGAAATGCCAACACGGATTACAGTTCGCGGTTAGGGAGTCGCGAATTGTACAGACAGTACTTCCGACAGGGATTCGCCAACGGCTACAGTGATGGATACAGAGGTTATTAGAACTCTGAAGTCGCCCTATACAGAGGTGGGACCGGATTTTCGGTCCCATCTTCCCTTTGGAAGTAACTATTAAGCGCAGCGAACAAAAGTCACGGCGCCGCCTTTTTCACGATACTTACTTGGTCCCAAGTAACTTTTCACGGGGAGCGCTTCACCTTTGCTAGTTTGATATGCTCGACTTTTCTCAGATCAGTCTCAACTCCATTTTGCACCAACACTGGAGAGAAGTATTGAACCTCCCCAGACTCATTTTTACTAGCTCGTATAATCACGGCCCCGGAGACCTGCTTACCATCCCCCATCACAACCAAGTCTTTTTCCACATCACCCTCCGGTAGACCAGGTAAAACAGTCCCGGATGAATCCGTCTTCGTTGGCGCGCGCGCTGCGACATTCCTGCTCATAGAGACAATCAGCGAACGCTTCACTTGCTTACCTTCACCGACCTCTCCGCTCATCCCATACTTCAAAACCTGTTCGTCAAGCGACCAAACAGGAGCTGCATCTATCCGGCTACCATCGCGTAAGTAGACGGTCCACACGTCCCAACCGCCTTGTGCCGGCGCTGTCAACTCACAGAAGAAGCCAAAGCACAACGCTGCAATAACTATCAGAATCTTTTTTGAACGCATCATGAAACACCTCCTGAAGCTACGACGGAGTCTAACGATTACAGTTACTGAACTGAAGATTTCCGCTCTTCATTAAATTGGTGGTCGTAAGCTGTATAACATCACCGACCGGTCGCCAGAAGATCCCTCGAATTACACCACAGTCGGGTAATTCGGTGTAAGGTGTCAGCAAGTCGCCGATGGCGAACAAGTGTTTAGCACGATGTGAGAGCATTTGAATAAATGGGAATTCTATCTCTCATTCTCACCGTGGCTTTAGCCCGGCGGTCGTTGAGAGAAAAGAATCCTGGAATCGTTTCAACGGTTTTATTCCTCTTACGGCACCGAAAACCGTTGAAACGGTTCAATAAATTTTGCGCCGCAAAGTTCACCGGGCTAAAGCCACGGTGAGAATGAGAAGAAACTTCAAACTGAAACAGTACCTCTCATTAATCGCAGCTGTGCGTTGCATCCAAGAAGTACCTGAGTACTGCGCTGCTTGGTGAAGAGCCTGTGAAGCCCGGATACTACAGACTATCGCTACTGAACTGAAGGTTTCCGCCTTCCGTTAAATAGGTGTCCGCAGGCTGTATAGAAAGCCGAAGGTGATGACTGAGCTTGGCCATATCATCACCTTCTGAATTCACACTTAACGAACGCCACTAATAAAGAAATCACGGCGCTGGCTTTTTCACTAAACTCATTTCCTTCACATCAACAGTGAGCACTTTTAGCCGCTCAGCTACTTCTGGCGTCATGGACTGCTGATAACGCCCACCCAGATGTTTAGCTAAGAATCTTTCGGCCGCAGCAATCACAGCCATGTTGTTTACAGGCCGCGCGTATCCATGCCCCTCGTCGGGCGCAACCAGGTATTCGACGGGGTAGTTTCGTTCACGTAGCGCGATGACAATCTGATCCGATTCGCGTCGGTTGACTCGCGGGTCATTTGCTCCTTGCGTAATAAGCAGCGGCGTTTTGATCTTCGCCACGTGGGTTAAAGGCGACTGCCTCAGCAGTTGCGCTTTACCTTCTGGTGTGTTCGGGTCGCCCATCCGTTTGTAGAAGACAGCACGACCGCTTTCCCAGTACGGCGGAATGGTTTCGAGAAGAGTTATTAGATTGGACGGCGCGACTTCCGCGACTGCCGCTGCATACAAGTCAGGCGTAAACGTGATACCTGCGAGCGTTGCATAGCCACCATAGCTACCGCCCCAGATTCCGACGCGCTTTGGATCCGCGATGCCTTCAGCAACAAGATATTTGACGCCATATGTTATGTCGTCCTGCATCTTGTCTCCCCATTGTTTATTTCCAGCGTCCAGAAACTGTTTGCCAAAGCCAGCCGACCCGCGGAAATTTGGCATCAACACGGCATAACCACGATTGGCGGCAAACTGCGCGTAGGCGAAATAACCCCACGTATCGCGTCCCCATGGTCCGCCGTGAGGCATCATGAGGGTCGGTAGATTCTTCGCCGGCACTCCTTTCGGTAGAACTAGGTAAGCAGGAATTTCAAGACCGTCCGATGATTTGTAACGGACCACGCGTACTTCTGCTAAAGCTTCGCGTGGTAACTTCTCGCGGATGCGATACTGCTTCGTCAGACTCTTCGTTTTGCGGTCGAACAGAAACGTCTCACCAGGTTCCGTATCGCTCCAACCAGTAACCATCCACATCGTCTCGTCGCGGGTAGAGGAGCCGAATGAAACTTCCTTTCCAGACAATTTATCTTTCAAAAGCTTGTAGTCTGCTTCGAAGGACTTGTCTTTGAAATAGATTCGCGGCTTATCGTCCTGGTAAAGCGTATAGATTATCTCGTCCGTCACATCTGAAAAACGCGCATTACCAAAATCAACACGGTTCATCGGATCTGATTCCACCGGCTCCTCTTTGCCGGTTTCTGGATCAAACAGTACAAGACGAATTAGATTTACGTCGCCTTTGTTAGTAACTAGATAGACACGCCGGTTGTCCTTGTGAAAACGAGCCGGATAGCAGGTCTCAAAAACGGTACAGGAATAGACTTTTGTTGATTTGCCATCCGGATCGAGTCTCAAGAGCTCGGTGTCGCCGTTTTCCGGGATGCGTGTTGCAAGACGCAGTTTCCCAGCGTTGTCGAATTCATACCCGTCGAAGCGATCCGTATTCTGCCGGATCAACTGGCGCTCACCAGACGAGATGCGGAGTTTGTACAGGTCGTGCCATTTTGGGTCCCGGTCGTTCAGGCCAATGTAGATCGCATCGGGCTCGGCGCGCGGAACTTCATAGATGAACGCGCGGACTTTCTTCAGATCAGTCAAGTTTCTTGCCGCAGGAACCTCCGAACCAGCCGCTGGACCAGCCGCCGGGTCAACTGCATAGACGTTGAAGTTTTCATCGCCTCCGAAGTCATTGACAAACAGAATGTATTTCCCATCCCGCGACCAGAAATAACCTCTTATCGGGCGCTTTGTTTCGCTCGTGATTAAACGAGCCCGCTCAAAAGGCTCATCAGCCCGTTTGACCCACAGATTCATCGTATCTTTGTACGGCTTACGAAAAGCGATGTACTTGCCATCCGGAGAGATTTGCGCACTGGCGATCTCTGGGTTGCCAAAGAAAATCTCGCGGTCGATTAGTGGCGGCAGCGCGCTCTGGGCTGCAGCGGTTGTTACGATAGTTAGCGCCGCGGACAACACACATGCTGCCGCGTAGAGATAACGAACTTTCTTACTCATGACGATTCTCCTGGTTGGCCAATCATTGATTGAGTGACACCGTCGATGACCCATCGACGCACATGTCGCCAAGCGCTATGCGTGCCGCTTAGGATCGAGAAGAGAGTTGTCGTCCAGAGTGGACGAGCCAGGCGCTACTTTTGCTTTGCCGCAGATGTAGTTCTCTTCGGTTGATTCGTGCGGGCGCAAGCTAATGGAGCAAGCAGAATTTCAAACCTGACGCTATCTTTTCATGAGAGAACCGGACGTGGCGGGGGATTGTCGTCTGACTTTGGGTAGAAGTTTAAGGCAGTTTGCAGAGATCTTCCAGCGATCGGCGCGTTTATACCCATTAGGCTCAGTCTGACAAAACTCCGGCTATCGTTTTTCACCTTCCGCCCACATACAGGCTATTAGCTTTTTTGGACCATCCCTTCAAGTCCTCTCTTCTCCAACTCGGGGACCAACTGCCGGCTCCATGCAAATGATCAGCGTTGACGTTCGTCTGCTCTCACAATGGGA
Source organism: Acidobacteriota bacterium (assembly GCA_046725195.1). Classification (GTDB taxonomy): domain Bacteria; phylum Acidobacteriota; class Blastocatellia; order Pyrinomonadales; family Pyrinomonadaceae; genus PSRF01. The sequence continues at coordinate 12,725 of JBKOYD010000099.1, forward strand.
TCAAAGCCGTTGACGTTTTTTGTCCAAACCAAGTAACAAACGGTGGCAGCAATGGGTGGTTTTCGTGGGCGTGCGATTCGCTGCATGACGCGTTACACCCTCTACCTGTGCGATTTACCGCGTTCATTCGCCCGTCGCGAACAGAAGGCACTTCATTTGAATGGTTCTTGGACGCGCTTGGTTTGTCGGAAATCAGAATTTGGACAATGACTTCGACGAACCGCAACACCGTGCGCAGGATTATGAGCTGTTGCGTCACCCCGCTCAGCACCTAATGCGTCGCCGTCAGAATAACTGCCAACGGCGACATCTCCCTATTGAGTACAGCTAATACCCTTCGGAGGTTTACCCCCCATGCCCAGGTTGAATTTAGCAAGGTCATCATTCGCCCGCCTTGTGTCTCTTCTCTTGCTGTCCGCGATGCTTGTCTCAGCTGTCAGAGTACTCCCGATATCTTATGCAGCGACGCAATACACCTGGACGGGTAGCACTCCACCATCCAATTTGAGTAGCGCTGGTAATTGGGCAGGCAACGTAGCGCCCGCCGCAGGTGACGACCTGTTCTTTCCAGCAGGTGTCAGACGCAAATCGATCAAAAACACCTATCCTAATCAGACGACTTTCAACTCGCTCAACTTCTCCGGTAGTGGTTACAGCCTGAAGAAGAACTCCATAACTCTCACCGGCGGTATTAATACTTCCAACCCTACGGGAACGAATCAAATCTCCCTAGCGATCCGACTCAACGGCTCGCAAACCTTCATGTCCGCAAACAGCGGGACCGCGCTAATCCTGAATGGACAAGTCAATCTCAACGGCAGCGTGCTGACAGTAGCGGGCTCTGGTAACACGATTGTTAACGGAGTGATCAGCAGCTCTGGCGGAATTACAAAGAATGGCTCCGGAACTTTAACGCTCGCTGGGAATAACAGCTATACCGACGCAACGACAGTGACTGCCGGCACCCTACTGGTCTACGGCTCTCAGTCCAGCAGCGATGTAAACCTGAACGGTGGAACTCTAGGCGGCACGGGGCGCGTGGGAGCGATCACAGCAACAGGCGGTGCGGTAAGGCCGGGAGCTTCTGCGCCCGGCATCTTGAACAGCGGCAACATAACGCTCGCCTCCCCAACCTCATTGGTCATCGACCTGAACGGAACCACGCCCGGAGTCGGATATAGGCAACTGAACGTGAGCGGCTCAGTAAGCCTCGGCGGCAGTCTTCTAGACGCCTCGGCCAACTTCCAATCAGCCGTCGGTGATACCTTCACTATCATAAACAATGATGGGGGTGATCCTGTCGTCGGGACATTTGTGGGACTGCCGGAAGGCGCAACGTTGATGCTCGGGGGCTTGCCTTTCGCCATCAGCTACCAGGGCGGCACCGGCAATGACGTGGTATTGACGCGTGTTACTTCGACAACGCCGCCTCCACCGGCCATCTCGATCAGCGACGTGACCGTGACGGAAGGTGACAGCGGAACTACCGATGCCATCTTCACACTGAGCCTAACAGCTCCCAGTAGTCAAACAGTGACGGTCAATTACGAGACCGACGACGTGAGCGCCACGACTCCAAGCGATTATGCCTCTGCTTCGGGCACACTTGCCTTCGATCCGGGCGAGACGACCAAGACGATCACGCTCGCGGTCAGTGGCGACACGCTAAACGAGACCGACGAAACCTACGTTCTCAATCTGAGAAACTCGACGAACGCCAGCATCAGCGATGCTCAGGGCCAGGGGACCATCCTGAACGACGATGAACTCCCAGCACTGACAATTGAAAATGTGAGCGTCCAGGAGGGTAATAGCGGAACGGTGGACGCGGTCTTTTCCGTGTCTCTATCGACTCAAAGCGGCCAGACTGTGACAGTCAACTACGCGACGGCTGATGGGACAGCCACAGATAATCCTGGGAACGATTACGACGGAGCGTCGGGCACACTCAGCTTCGCTCCTGGTGAAACGGACGATGAAGTGGTCATCTCGGTCAACGGCGACACCGATGTCGAGTCCGATGAAACGTTCTTCGTTAATCTTACTAGCCAGACCAACTCGACTCTTGCTGACGGGCAGGCTCTCGGAACAATCATCGATGACGACACGCCGGTCCCCACACCGACTCCGACTCCTTCGCCAACTCCGACTCCTGATCCTTCACCGACCCCGACTCCTGATCCTTCACCGACCCCAACTCCCTCACCGACCCCGACTCCCTCACCGACCCCAACTCCTGATCCTTCACCGACCCCGACACCCTCAGCGACCCCAACTCCCTCAACGACCCCGACACCCTCACCGACCCCAAAAACCTCACCGACCC
>JBKOYD010000026.1:0-5974 GCA_046725195.1 Acidobacteriota bacterium
CTCCCGCCGGGTGGTCCTCCTCAGACCGTGATAGGCATGATTATCGCGGTAATCACCGCCTTGGCCACGATGCAGGCTGCGGGCGGTTTGGATTATCTCGTTTCGCTTGCCGAAAAGATCATGCGTAAGCACCCGCAATACATCACCTTCGTTGCGCCGATTGTTACTTATGTCCTGGTGATGGCATCGGGCACTGCCCATGTTATCTACGCACTTTTGCCTGTCATCGCCGAAGTTTCGCGAAAAGGAAAGGTCAGACCGGAGCGACCGATGTCGATTAGTGTCATTGCCGGCTTCCAGGGAGTGGTCGCCTCTCCGATTTCTGCGGCCACGGTTGCGATGCTTGGTCTGCTAACTGCCAAAGGCGTTTCGCTTCCGCGAATGCTTGCCATCACTATTCCCTCAACATTCATCGCAGTCTTAATTGGTGCGTTGTCAGTGGCCTGGCGTGGCAAGAGCCTTGACGATGATCCGGAGTACCAAAAGCGTTTGGCAAGCGGTGCTGTAAAAGCGGTTGAAGCCCTGCCTGAAATGGAGGGCAAGACATTATTCAATGCAGTGGGATCTACGGTGCTGTTTCTGACTGGGATACTGTTGGTCGTTTTTATCGGAATCTTTCCGGAGTTGCGACCTGCTTATCAAGTCATCACAAATGGCATTCCAGAAACTGATCAGGTCGATATGGGTATGGCGATCATGATCGTGATGATCGCTATCGCCGGATTGATCATGATTGCGTTCAAGGCCGCTCCCGAAACAGCGCTCAAAGGAACCATCATGCGCAGCGGCATAACTGCCGTTATCTGTATCGTCGGAGTCTCATGGTTGGGATCATCTTTCTTCGAGGGGAATCGACCTTACATCGTGAGCAGTGTCGCGAACTTGATTCAGGCGTACCCATGGACATTTGCTGCGGGTCTGTTCGTTCTTTCGGCGATGCTCTCCAGTCAGGCGGCTACGGTGGCGATTCTGGTGCCTGTTGGTCTGGCGCTCGGCTTATCAGCTTCAATGCTAATCGCGGTTTATCCAGCGGCGAATGGTCTATTTTTTCTTCCCACTTACGGAACCGTAGTGGCTGCCGTCTCTTTTGATCAGACTGGCACAACAAAGATTGGGAAATATCTCTTGAACCACAGTTTCATGTTGCCGGGTTTGGTAACAATCGCTTCAACGGTAATGATCGCTCTATTGCTGAGCAGGCTGATGTCTTCTTAACAAGTTCGCATTTGAATCTCATATGCAGCGACAACAACATTCGCAATTCATCTTGATTGCCCCACGCCTGACTGTCGGGTTGTTGTTACTCGGATTACTTTTCTCATCGCGAGTCGTAGCCCAGGAACAGCTGCCGAGTCCGGCCAGAGGCAACACTCAGTCTGAAGTTGAAGCAGAGTCGGCGACCGCGCCAGTTGAAATAGACGGGACGGTATTGTTTCACGTTCGCGGCGTGCCTTCGTATCCGGCGGAAGCTCGTGCCGAAGCCATCGCACAGAGAATCAAAGCTGCTGCCGCTGACCGACGTATTGCTCCCGAAGATATTCAGTCGGCCGAAGTGGAACTGGGAACAGGAATTTTTGCGGGAAGCCAGCGACTCATGATCGTATTTGACGTTGATGTCACTGTGCCCTCACTGCCACGAAAAGCACTTGCCGATCTGTTTGTCGCCAAAATTCAAGGCGCTATCGTTGATTACCGGCAGTCCCGTAGCCGTCAGGCATTGCTGGCCAGCGCTGGTCGCACGACGATTGCGACACTCATTTTGATCGCGGCGGTCGCACTGATCATCTCTCTATCAAGACGAATTCATCGGTTTCTCGAGAGTCGGTATCGCAAACGCATTCAAGCCGTTGGCATACAGTCGTTTCAGGTTGTTCGTGCTGAGCAAATTTGGAATGCGCTGCAAAAGTTGCTGAGTGTCGGAAGGGCAATTGCCATCGTCGCAGTCTCCTTGGTGTACCTGCATTACGCGTTTAGTAAGTTTCCCTGGACACGCGGCACAGCACAACGATTTAGCGGATATCTTCTCAGTCCTCTTGAAACCATGGGGAACGGGCTGTTGAGACAGGTGCCTGCGATCATCTTTCTGGTAATCCTCTTTGTGATCACTCGCTATGTTATCAAGGTGATCCACAAATTCTTCGAAGCACTCGGAAAGGGTGAAGTAAAACTCTCCGGGTTTGACGCTGAATGGGCTGAGTCGACTTACAAACTGATCAGGTTGGCGATAGTTGTACTCGCCCTGGTCGTCGCGTATCCCTACGTCCCCGGGGGTAGGTCAGAAGCTTTCAAAGGCATCACCATCTTTATTGGCCTCGTCTTTTCTCTTGGATCATCGTCTGCTATCGCAAACCTCATAGCCGGCTACACAATGACTTATCGTCGGGCCTTTCGGGTAGGCGATCGCATCAAGATTGGTAACACGATGGGTGACGTCATCGAGATGCGTTTGCAAGTTACGCATCTCAAGACAGTCAAGAACGAAGAAGTAATCATTCCAAACTCCAACATTCTTAATAATGAAGTTATCAACTACAGCTCGCTGGCACGCGAGCGAGGATTGATTCTGCATACGACGGTGGGAATCGGATACGAAACGCCTTGGCGCCAGGTCGAAGCCATGTTGCGTCAGGCCGCCGAACGTACGCCGGGGATACTCAAAGATCCTCCACCGTTTGTTAATCAGAAGTCGCTGGGGGATTTCGCGGTCACCTATGAGATCAACGTTTATTGTCACGAACCGAAATCAATGGCGCGCGTGTACACGGCATTGCACCAAAACATTCTCGATCTCTTTAACGAGTATGGCGTCCAGATCATGACTCCCGCGTACGAAACGGATCCAAAGGTTCCGAAGGTCGTACCTAAGGAGCAGTGGTTCAGTGCGCCTGCCAAAACTGCTCAATCTAGCGTGCTGTAGTTTTGATCAAAGCATTGAAGGAGGGGCACATGAATCAAGAGGCATTACTGACTCCTGCAAAAAGCGTAGGCATCTTAAGGAAGTTTCTGCGCCGGCCGATGAACTGGTTGCTGATCGTTATACCGATAACGGTTGCCCTTGAGCATGTAAATGGATTGCCCGCCCCAGTTCTGTTTTTCGCGGCAGCGGTCGCGATTCTTCCTGTAGCGGGCGTCATCGTTCACGCAACCGAGCAGTTGTCCTCGCGCACAGGTGATTCTGTTGGTGGTCTATTGAACGCGACATTTGGCAACGCACCAGAGCTCATCATTTCTATCGTGGCTTTGAAGGCAGGTTACCTTGAGATGGTACGTGCTTCGTTAGTAGGTGCGATTCTCGCGAATTTGCTGCTTGCACTGGGCGTAGCATTTTTCCTGGGTGGTCTGCGCCATCACGAGCAGCGATTCAATCCATCGGCCGCTCGCGCTTACAGCACAATGATGTTTCTGGCAGCCGTTAGTATGGCTGTACCCAGTGCATTCAGCCGCAAGTTTGCACCTGAAGGAATCATACTGCAGGAGCAAAAACTCAATTTAGGAATCGCGATCCTATTATTAGTCGCCTATGGGCTTTACTTGTTCTTCTCGCTCAAGACGCACCCGGGCGCGTTCGCGAGCGTGGATACTGACAAGGGTGCGGAACACCATGGAGAGCAGTGGCCCATATCTTTGGCTGTAGCTAGCTTGCTGGGCGCTTCTGCGCTTGCAGCGTGGATGAGCGAGATTCTTGTGGGAGCTGCCGAAGAAACAGGCAAGGCTCTGGGAATGTCGCAGGTCTTTATAGGCATCGTGTTTGTCGCCATTGTGGGTGGTTCAGCCGAGAGCGGCTCCGCTATAGCGATGGCTCGAAAAAACAAGATGGATCTGTCGATTGGCATCGCACTTGGAAGTTGTATTCAGATCGCCTTGTTCGTAGCTCCGGTGCTGGTGCTCGCGAGCTATTTCATCGCGCCTGCTCCCTTTGAACTGGGATTCAACAGAATCGAAATTGCTTCGCTCTTCGTCGCTGTATTCATTGGTGCAATGGTTTGTGGCGATGGGCAATCCAATTGGTATAAGGGCGTCCAGCTAATCACGGTCTATGCGATGATCGCCTTGATGTTTTATCTGTTGCCTACCGTGCAGCCGTAGATCTGGCTTTTGGGGACGGTGCACGCACACTATAGTGGGCGAAAGCATATAGCCTGAGGTGGAGCGAGGCTTTGTGAGGCGGAACCCCAGGTTGCAGCGTAATTGGTTGTTTAGCCCGCAATGCGGGCGACAGACCGCACGCGCAAATGCTGTCGCCCGTTTCACGGCTCGCCTACCAGGGTAACTGGTATACCTGGGGTTGCGCTCGCAAACCCTCGCTTCACCCCAGGCTCTATGCTTTCGCCAGCGTCGCAGGCTCGTACTACACACTGAGGCTACGTACGTCGGTCAAGATCTCGTCAGGAAAGCAAGAAGTTGATGGTTTCTTCTACAGAGTTTTTCATCGAATCAGTATGCTAACTTCTGCCTGGATAATGTTGGCCCTACTGATCGGCATGTTTGTCATGCTCGTCTGGGACAAGCTCCCGATATGGCTCGTGTTCATAGGCACTTTGACTGTGACCATGACCGTGAAGTTGGCGCCGCCTGCAGCGTTGCTCAAAGGTTATAGCAACACGGGCGTAGTTACTGTTGCGGCACTTTATCCGGTTGCTGCCGGTATGTACTCAACAGGTGCGATTTCACTTTTGTCAGAAAAACTCATTGGCCTGCCTAAATCAATTCTGGTCGCACAACTCAAAATTCTTTTTCCCGTTACGTTGGCGAGCGCATTTCTCTACAACACTCCCTTAGTTGCCATGATGATCCCGGCCGTAAGAGACGTAACTCGCAGAACGGGTTTGCAGGGCTCAAAGTTATTCATGGGCTTGAGTTACATGGCCATTCTCGGGGGTACCATTACCTTAATAGGAACTTCAGTGAATTTGATTGTTGCCGGACTCGTCTCTGAAGCAGTAGCTAAGGGTGAGCTGGCCACGATGAAGCCGATTGGATTATTTGATCAGATGTGGATTGGATTACCAGCTGCCTTAACTGGTTTGGTGTTCATGATACTGATTGGATCGCGTTTGTTGCCGGACAGAACGAGTGGAGGCGATGCCACGGCACCAAAGCGGATGTATAGAAGTGAGTTTCGAATCGAGGCCAAATCAAATCTCGATGGCAAAACCCTCGAACAATCAGGTTTTGCCAAGCCAGTTGGCTTTCAATTGGAGTCCATCAAACGAAATGGTTTAGAGGTTCAACGAGTAGCCAGTTCACGACTCGAGGCGGGAGACCTTTTGACGTTCTCCACTCCTTCAGATGTCTTGCCCGGGTTATGGACCACAATGGGGTTGATTCCAGTCTATTCCACGGAAATGACCAGCGGCCGACACGATCATCAACTTGTTGAGCTGGTATTGGCGCCGCAGTCTCCAGCAATCGGTCACCGCGTAGCTGACCTTCCACTTCCAGATAGCCCTTACGAACTGATGTTGGTTGGTGTTTCTCGCAACGGTGAGGCTCCTGCGCAACCACTGGCAGAGTTACGTCTTCGGCCGGGCGATGCGGGAGTTGTAGAAGTAGACGATGCCTTCTTTTATGAGAATCGACGAGAAACAGACTTTGTATTGACAAAGCGACTCGAGGGTTTTCGCGTGCAGCGCGTCGAAAGGGCAGTGGTAGCTATCTTCATTACGGTTGCCATGGTTGTGCTCGCAGCTCTTGGTGTGATGAGCATGCTCAACGCGGCCCTGCTCGCCACGATTGCAATGCTGATTACCGGTTGCCTGACGATCCAACGTGTTTGGCAGAGCGTTGACTGGCAAACGATCGTCGTATTGGGTGCCGCTGTTGGCCTGGAATCAGCAATAACTGGGAGTGGACTGGCAAAAGGCGCGGCTAATCTCTTTGCGGCAATTGGCGGCGGCAGTCCTTTCGCTGCATTGGTTGCGGTTTTTGTAGGAACGGTGATTCTGACAAACGCTATCACTAACGTTGCTGCCGC
>JBKOYD010000003.1:0-33866 GCA_046725195.1 Acidobacteriota bacterium
GCCATCGTCGCGAGGTGGTTCACCAGGTGAACCGGCAAGCCGCGCTCGAGCAGCCCGTCCCGCCACGGCTCGACCGGAATGTCCTGAAAGGTGATCGTGCGGCCAAGCGCCTTCGAATACTCCTGTGCATAGAAATGCATGTTCTCGGACTGCGGGCCGGTCAGATGATAGATCTTGCCGATGTGCGGCCGCGGATTGGCGAGCACCGCCGCGACCACACTTGCAACGTCTTCCACTGCGACCGGCGACGTTTTCCCATCGCCGAACGGTAATCTGATCTGGTTTGATTCCCTGACCGAATCCGCAGTGAAAATCAGGAAGAAGCCTTCGAGAAGCACTGTCGGCCGCACGTGCACGACCGGCAGACCGGACCAGTTCAGCGCCTGCTCGGCGAGCCAGTGCAGCTTGTGCTGCGGGCTTGCGGTGGTTTCGGTAATGCTCATCTGTGAGAGCGTCATCTGCGACATATTGATGAACGCCTTCACGCCGTGATGCTTCGCCACCGCGGCCGCATTGACCGTCGCGGCCAGATAGGCATCCGAAACCGACATGCCGAAGTACATCGTCTCGCAGCCGGCAATCACTCTATGCATCGAATCGAGATCTAGCAGATTGCCGACCACGACTTCCGCGCCCATGTCGCGCAACGCCTGCGCGCGTTCGTCTTCATTTCGCACCATCGCACGCACCGCCTTGCCTTGCTTCAACAACAGCTCGGTGACCGTGCGCCCTATCCCACCGACGCGGCCCGCCGCACCGGTGACTAGAATGGGATTTGCCATGTTCTCTTCTCCTATGCGTTCACCTGAATCGATAGTGACCCCTGGAACGCGAGCATCGACCAGCAGAATCACTTTCGTTTCAAGGCGTGACGTTCGATCAAATGTTTGCTTTGTCACGCAGCGACTTGAATGCCGCGCGCAGCTCTTGCGCGAATAGCTGCGGCTGTTCCCACGCCGCGAAGTGGCCGCCTTTGTCGACCTTGTTGTAATAGATCAGTTTGGGATACGCCTTCTCGGTCCAACTCCGTGGGGCGTGATATTGCTCGCCAGGAAAAACAGTCACAGCCACCGGAATGGAGACGCCCTTGGCGTTGAAAAAGCCACCCTTATATTCCCAATAGAGACGAGACGCAGAGACTCCCGTATTCGTCAGCCAATAAAGCGTGATGTTGTCGAGGATCTCGTCACGCGTCAGTTCGCCTGTGGCGCTCGTGGTTCGGTTCAGAGCCGAATAGACCGCCGCGGCCGGTTGGCCCCGTCAGCATCATTGTGGTCGAGAAGCCAGGCGGCCAGGCCGACGGGTGAATCCGCAATGCCGTACAAAGTTTGCGGGCGCGCCGCCATCATCCTTGCGTATTCGACCTGCTTGAATGTCGCGACCAGCTGCTGGTACGCGCGTTTTTCGTCGGCTGAGAGACCGGATGACGGCGGCTCGCCAGCTTGAAGAGCCTTGTCGACGTCAGCTGGGACGGTGGCAGGCATGTTGGTGTGGATGGCGAGCAATCCGGGAGGCGCCTGCAAACCCATCTGGTCAACGACAAACGCACCCCAGTCGCCGCCCTGGGCAACGTAGCGGGTGTAGCCGAGCCGCTTCATCAGTTTTGCCCAGGCTTGGCCCATGCGCTCGGGGCCCCAGCCGGTGCTTGTCGGCTTGCCGGAGAAACCGTAGCCCGGCATCGACGGAATCACGACGTCGAAGGCGTCCTCTGCACGACCGCCGAACGCCGTTGGGTCAGTGAGCGGACTGATAATCTTCAGCTGCTCGATGATCGAGCCGGGCCATCCGTGCGTCACGATGAGCGGCAACGCATTTGGATGTTTCGAACGCACGTGAATGAAATGAATGTCCAGTCCATCAATCTCGGTGATGAAGTGAGGTAAGGCGTTGAGTTTGGCCTCGCACTTTCGCCAATCGTAATCTGTCGCCCAATAGCGCGCGAGTTCCTGCATCGGCGCGAGCGGCACGCCTTGCGATTGGTCCGCGACAGTCTCCTTCTCCGGCCATTGGGTGGCTGCGATCCTGCGACGGAGGTCGACGAGCTTTTCCTCCGGGATACTCAATTTAAACGGACGAATTGCTTCCTTGTCAGCGGCCTGTCTGCTTTGTTGGGTAGCTGCTGATTGGGTCACGGTGTTCTCCTTTTGAATAGTCCGAGACTTTTCGGTTTGGGCGTGGCCGAGTGAGCTCAACAAGGCAAGCCACACGGCACATGCTGCGGCAGCTGCGGTTACTTTGTGTGTGGTCATCGTCTCAGTCCTCCTTGCTGCGGTGGTTCAATGTTAAGGTGCGTAACGGGTGAAGACGAAGTCGCGCTCTTTGACGGCCTGGTGGCAGCCAAAGCAGGTCTTGAGCATCGCCGCGTCGGCAGGCTTGCCGTCGTCGAAATGACCGTATCCCCAGCCGCCAGTCGAGGCGTATTTTTTTGAGTCCTTGACCATAAACTGAACCCCATTCTTGGGGGACCCGGCCACGAAAGATTGGGCCTGGCCAAAGGCTTTGTTGTTCTCCTCCGACCATCGTGACTCCAGGCTAGTCGGGCAATGATGGCGCCCTCCGGGAACGGCAGATTCCCTTCCCGATAGGCCTTGATCGCTACGTCGTTCCCCAGAATGGCGCGGATATCGTTGAGTGTGCCTTCTTCGCGGGCCACCGAGATCAGCCTCCAGTCCCGGTATCCGGGGGGAATTTTGGTTACGAAGATCGGGGCGGCCTCTTGATCGTCGTGTCGAGATGCGGTCGCCGTGAAGGCAACGATGGTGGCCAGTGTTGCAACTGCAGCCAGCAAGAAAGTGATCCATTTCATATTGGTTCCTCCTTCAAATACGCCGCCAACTCGAAATGCACCTTGTGTGGACCATGTGTGAGGCCGACTGTTATCTGCCCGGAGTCAAATCAGGAGAGCCTCTATCATCGAAGCTCTCCTGCTGCTTGACGAACAGTTAGCCCAGCATTGGCCCAAGGTCACATCATGAAAGAACATCAGCGCAGTGGTCTAAAGCCTGCGCGCACCTCTTCTGAAAAGAGTTTCGGCTGTTCCCAGGCCGCAAAGTGCCCGCCTTTGTCGAGCTTGTTGTAATGGATGAGTTTGGGATATGCCCGCTCTGCCCAAGTCCTCGGAACTGCACAGAGATCATCCGGGAAGACGCTCACGGCAACGGGGATAGCGACGTCCTTCGGGGCAAAGAAGGACAGCTTGTTTTCCCAATACAGACGAGATGAAGAGACCCCCGTATTCGTCAGCCAATAGAGCGTAATGTTGTCGAGCACATCGTCTCGCGTAAGGCCCTCAGGCTGACCGTCAAAGACACGCGCGATGAGCTCGAGGCTGCGTGCATCATGGTCGAGTATCCATGCGGCCAAGCCGACCGGTGAATCTGCGATCCCGTACAGCGTTTGGGGGCGGGTCCCCATTTCCTGAGCGTAGGCCAGGTCGAGTGTATAGAAGAAGGCGAGCTGGTCATACGCGTGCCTCTCTTCGGCTGAAAGGTCGGGTGGCGGCGGAGCCCCGGTAAAGGCCGCCTTGTCAATTTTGGGTGGAACCGCGGCAGCCATGTTGGTGTGGATTCCGAGCAATTCCGGAGGCGCCTGTACCCCCATCACGTCGACGATAACTGCGCCCCAATCGCCGCCTTGAGCCACGAACTCCGTGTAGCCGAGGCGCCTCATCAACTCCACCCAGGCTCGTGCGATGCGGTCGGCGCCCCAGCCGGTGGTGGTCGGCTTGCCGGAGAACCCGTAGCCCGGCATCGACGGAATCACTAGATGGAAAGCGTCCTCGGCGCTCGCGCCATGGGCCGTAGGATTGGTCAGCGGATCGACAATCTTCAGCTGCTCGATGATCGAGCCGGGCCATCCGTGCGTGACGATGAGTGGCAACGCATTGTCATGTTTCGAACGAACGTGAATGAAATGAATGTCTAGCCCATCGATTTCGGTGATGAAGTGCGGCAGCGCTTTTAGTTGAGCCTCGCACCTGCGCCAGTCGTATTCGGTGCCCCAATACTGCGCGAGTTTCTGGATCGTCGCGAGCTGCACGCCTTGCGATGCATCTGAGACCGTCTCCTGCTCAGGCCACTTTGTCGCGTTTATGCGCCTGCGCAACTCGATAAGTTCCGCTTCCGGAACATTCACCTCAAACGGACGAATTGCATTCTTGTCATCTGCCTGCTCGCTGCCTCGTTGTGTAGCACTGGTTTGGGTCATGGTGTCCTCCTTTTGAGTAGCTTTGGATTTTTTGGTATGAGCGAAAAGACCAAATGCGGAATGATGCGGTTGATTGAGTACTCTCATTTTGTGAATAGCATGACGGGCTGTCTCCTCCATGAGACTTTCTTGATGTGCATCTTCGACCAATGCCGGATGACCTTTGATTTGGCTGCTTTAGATTTGATTATCCATGATTTGACCCAGGATCCACATCCCGCGATCGAAGTCTTTTTAGTTACCACCCACGGTTGATTAGGTGATACCCCGATGGTGTTAATCTTCTTCGAGGTGATGGAAGGGCGACTCTCACTTTAATGGAGTTTCTATCCCCTCAGAGACGAGGGAAAGATGCGGGAGCTCCGTGGTGATACCAGGTGCGACCTTAGCTTGCTTGACGGCTGAAGCGTCGATTAAGCGACGCCTTGGCAAGGTGATTGAAGAGGAAGCACAATGCAAAAGCGATAAGAGCTGCAAACGCGAATCCCTGCCAACCAAATTCACCCTGCAATTAGCATCGCTATCATGCTTACCACCTGGCTGGCTTATCACCGAGTAAAGCGGAACCATTCAAACCTCGAGGTCCAAGAACTGCTATCGAGCCGGGGAGAAGGACACCGACTCGACTCGTTAGTTCAGCGATAGCTCAACTTCGCGCTCAACTGTCCGCAGCATCAGAGAGAGGCGCGGAGCGTGACTGCGAAACTCAGAGTCGTGATTGCGGATGACGAGCGTCCCGCTCGCTCGTTTCTCGCGTCCATGCTGCGAACGTTCGACGATGTAGAAATCGTCGGCGAAGCGCAGAATGGCAGCGAGGCTGTCGAAATCATCGAGCGAGAGAAGCCTGATTTAGCACTATTGGATTTGCAGATGCCTGAGATAGATGGTTTGGGCGTAGTGCGACTGCTGCGAAAGAACATGACGCCGCTTATCGGCTTTGTCACCGCCTATGACGAGTGCTGAGGATAATTCTATTCCTTTTATGCGCGGAGCAGCCAATTCAGTACAGAAAGGCGTTGGTCACCTAATGTATTTCAAGGTCCGCGCGATAGCGAAGGTCGTTACGAATACAACAGTTCGTGAGCAATGTTCAGCAGTGCATCAATATCACCGGCTTTCTCTATATATTCATCGAAGCTATACACAGCTGTGTCCGACTCTGTGTACTCCTTCGGGTAGCCGGTCAGAGCAATTGACTTCATGTGCCTCGGACGGTTGAGCGCTTTTTTGCGCTCCCCAAGCTTATCCATGAGCTCCAACCCGTCCATGCCGGGCATCTTCATATCAGAAATTAATAGGTCAATCTCACCGTCTTGCGCGTCAAAGATTCGTAAGGCTTCATCACCACCTGATGCTTCCAGTACTGTCATTCCCTCTTGCCGGAGCAGCTGGGCCATAGCCATGCGACTGTCAGCATGATCATCAACCAGCAGGATCACTCCTCCACGATGTAGGTTTTCCGACTCTTCTTTCATTTCATCCTTCTCATTGATTCAATGCCCGCCCTAAACCATGTATTTACCCTGCCAGAACTGGTTAGAAGACGACTTCTATAAGAATCGGAAAGTATTGTCACGTGCAGATCGCTTACAATCTCTGGAGCAAATTCCTTAATGAACGAGAGAGATGATTGCGACCTAACGATCCTCTACAAGGAACGCACATGGAGACAAAAAGTAGCTTTACCGATAATACGACATCTTGTGGAGCTACAATTCACTATGCGTCGGATGATTGATTGAAAGATCGTCTTACTGTTTTATTCATTAAATACACGAGTATTGCAAGCGCCACAGGAATACCAACTATGACACGAGGTTCCGTACCAATAGCACGTGACAATGTCTCCTACCAGATTAATTCCCTTGAGGCTGATCCCGAGTCTATAGCCCCAGCGTGAACCGCGCCAGAGTCCCATCGCCAAAAACATGCGTTAGAAAAATCGCAAAAAAAATTTGCGTAGTTAAATGACTTCATGTATATTTGTAGCCAGATAGCTACACAATGCATCTAAGAAGAGATATTTTCCAAGCCATAGCAGATCCGACAAGAAGGGCTATACTTCTGTTGGTTGCTTCGCAATCCATGACTGCCGGGGCCATTGCTTCAAACTTTGACACAGCAAGACCGACAGTTTCTAAACACCTGCAAATACTCACCGAGTGCAAATTGCTTGAACAAGAGCGAAACGGCAGAGAAATTCACTATCACTTAAATCCCCAAAGGATAAAAGAAATAGCAGACTTTATTGAGCCATTCCGCAAAATGTGGGATGACAGGTTTAATAAATTGGAAACCATCATGAAAAAATACAAATCAAAAAAATAGAATGGCATGGAACAAAAAACAAAAATCAATGCCGAAGACGGCAATCAAGAATTAGTGATAACAAGGGAATTTGATTTGCCGTTGGAATTACTTTTTAAGGCGTATGTAGAGCCCGACATTGTTGAGCAATGGATGGGAACGAAAGTGCTGAAACTCGAAAGTAAAAAGCATGGCAGTTATCAATTTGAAACAACCGATGCTCAGGGAAACGTGGTATTTCGCGCCAATGGGGTAATCCACGAGTTTAGCTCGAACCAGAAAATCACCCGGACATTTGAAATGGAGAATACGCCTTTTGACGTCCAGTTGGAGTTCTTAGAATTTGAACAACTCACTGACGACACCAGCAAACTCAATATGCATATAGTATACAGATCAGTTGCACTCAGAGACCAAATGCTGAAGTTACCCTTTGCTCAGGGCATAAATATGGCACATAACCGATTGCAAGACATCGTAAGCAAATTAAGATAACTCGTTATGACCAAAGATAAATAAAAGCATGAACAACACTAATAGCAATAAAAAAGAGTTGTCATCAGAACAGCGTGCAGAACTACTCAGAGCATTAAAAGCCCGTTTTGAGAAAAACGTGAACCGCCATAAAGGTCTTGAATGGGCTAAAGTACAAGCAAAGCTGCAAGCTAACACTAAAAAACTGTGGTCGCTAAATGAAATGGAAAGAACTGGCGGTGAACCGGATGTTGTTGGTCATGATAAAAAGACGGGCGAATACATTTTTTATGATTGTTCAGCGGAAACTCCTAAAGGCCGCAGAAGTGTTTGTTACGACGGTGAGGCTCTGGAGTCAAGGAAAGAACATAAACCGAAAAATAACGCTATTGATATGGCATCCGCCATGGGCATTGAGCTTTTAACGGAAGAACAATATCGAGCGCTGCAGGAACTTGGAGATTTCGATACGAAGACGTCGAGCTGGGTGCAAACTCCTACTGATATTAGAGAACTCGGCGGTGCCCTCTTTTGTGATCGCCGCTACGACCATGTCTTCGTGTATCACAACGGTGCGGAATCTTACTATGCCGCGAGGGCGTTCCGTGGTTCGCTAAGGGTCTAAATTTTGCACAGACAGGTAAATTTGAATTTTGAGAACGGCGGTTTGAAAGTGGATTTCAAAGAGAAAAGAGAACTCATATTTCCTGAAGAATTTCAAAAGAAATTAGATGAGATCTCCCTGCGTTGAAAACTGCTTTTGATGCATTGACTCCAGGACGGTAAAGAGCATACATCCTTTATTTTCTCAAACCCAAACAATCCAAAACTCGGGAGTCAAGGGTTGAAAAATGTATGCAGCAAATTCTCATAGAAAGGGATTAAATGATGAGTAATGCCACCAAACGTTGGATTCCTCGCTTGATTCACCTCATCTTTAGCATTCCGATACTCGGTTATATTTATAGTCCGTTTGAAGAAATTCCGAAGTACGCCCCCGCTGTTCGGTTTGTCTTCCTTCCTGTAATGGTCCTTTCGGGATTGTGGATGTGGAAAGGCCATGTCCTTCGACGACTTATTTCGAAAAGATCGGCCCAACAAGCTGCTGCAGATAACCCCTAGCCGCCTCGTGGCCGCCTTCACACGAAATGGGCCATAGCCATGCAAATGCGATTGTGGCATTTACACGAGGAGTCGGAAAAAAATGAACTCCCCAAAGATTCAATTCAGTTGAGGAATATTTAGCCTCAGTGGACCCTACGCTAACGAAAGTCATCCAACCGGCAGCCGTCCGCGCTGGAATCAAGAAACGGATCGGTTGGCACACATTTCGGCACACGTATTCAACAACACTGATTGCAAATGGGAATGTGAAGGTGGTCCAGGAACTGATGCGACATGCGAACAGCCGTTGCACGCTGGATGTCTACAGTCAGGCAAGAGCTAGAGCAAAGCGCGAGGCGCAGGCTTGGGTAGTGCTTAATCTTACCCTGTGGCCGGAAATATTTTCCTGCCCGGGCGCGGACCAAGCTGAGGACGTCGGAGCGCGCTGAAATGCGGGGCTGGTGAAAGGGTTAACCTATTTTGATCTTGTTCCTGTTGCTATTCGTTCCCCTTCACTGAGGACCTATTTGATAGAATGGTCCTACAACAGAGCGGACAAAGGTACGTAGCAGACGAACAGAAATGATGCTTTCTGGCGGAGAGTATTACGGTGAGATCCTAAAGCGGACTGAGTTTCAGGGCTTTAGAGTGCTTGAAAGCAAATATCGCCCTCACAGCCGACTACCGAAGCACTCGCATGAGCGTGCTCCTTGAATTGGCACTGCCCCGATAGTATTGTATGTGTCCAGTTTGGACGTCAGAGGGAATTGTTTTGAAAGGTTTTCTATCAAGTGCGCGGATATGATTGCTCTTACTCGACTATAAAACTTTCGTTGCTGTTGGATGGCGCGACTGTTTTCAAGGCTGCGCATTTAGCGAATTCTTGTTGTCCGATCGCTGCAAGCATGGCTTCCATGATGGCGGCTTGCGCTTGTATGCGATATGGGTGACGACTTGATCAAATAATCCGTTCTGGTCAGGTACCGAAGGTCGTCATCGAAAAACCAACGATGACGGCCTTTTAGTATTTACGCAACTTTGCGGGAGAAATGCCAAACGCTCGCAGATGAGGAGATGATAACGATGGAGTTTCAACAACTCGAGATGTTTGTGGCGGTCGTGGAGACGGGAAACGTCCGTCGTGCGGCCGAGCGTGTATTTCGCACCGCGCCTGCGGTCAGCATTGCGCTGCGAAAGTTAGAGGAAGAAATGGGCACGCCTCTCTTTGATCGTTCGGAGCGACGCAAGCATCGGCTAACAGACTCCGGCAACCTGCTGTATTCACACGCCACACGAATTCTCGCAATGCGCAGCGAGGTGACGGCATCAATCAGAGATTTGGCCAAGGATCGGCGCGGGAATCTGCGTCTTGGTACTCACGAAAGCCTTAGTCTCTATATCTTGCCATCGCTAATGCATACCTTTAACGCAGCGCATCCCGGCGTCAAGACCGAGGTATTTTGTGGTAACTCGGAACGGCTCCTCGCGGCTCTCGCTAATGGAACAATTGAATTAGCGTTGTTGGGAGATGCGCCTGACGAACCACAGCTTGAGCGCCACTTCATCCTGCGAGATGAGCTGGTATTGATTACCAGTCCAGGACATCGACTGGCCGGACTAAAGCGGGTTCACGTACGCGATCTGGGGGGCGAATTTCTGATTGTGCAAGGTACGAAATCGATGTTGCGGGAAAGAATCGTGCAGGCCTTGCACGAAACCGAAACCCCTTTCAATGTCAGCGTGGAGAACATCGCAATTGAGTCAATTAAGCGACTGGTCGTTGAAGGTCTCGGTATAGGCTTCGTGCCGCTGATGTGTGTCCGTGAAGAATTGGCGCATAACAAACTAGCCACTCTTTGGATTGAAGGTGTCAGTAACGAATGGAATCTGTGGCTGGTATGGCGCAAGAACCACTCGCTGTCACCGGAGTCACGAAGCTTCGTGAACATCATCATGGGCAAAACGGAGTCTTTCGAGAATGAAGGTCAGGCCGCGCTGGGAGGGGATCTGAAGAAGACCTCACCGCAGAATCAGTCATTTGTCGTTCATCCGCGGAGATCGATTCACTGTTGAGTCGTGAAGGGATGTTGGTGGGTAAATTTCAGTTCATTATGACTGAGGATGACACCATGCGATAGCTAGTAGGCTTTGCCACACTGCGGGCGCTCCTTTCGATCATGTTCATGACGTTACACAGTTACAAGATCGATGTGCTAGCGCGCTACCACAATTTTGATGGCTGACTGGCACTAGCGATCGATGCTCAAGTGTCTGCACGATCTTGTTAACACTGGCCCCGATCCCTTCTCGATCAGTTTCAACAATCACCTCCGGGTCATAGGGTTCCTCGTAGGGATCAGAGACTCCGGTGAAATCTTTGAGCTCGCCGGCGAGAGCTTTCTTGTAGAGTCCTTTGACATCGCGTTCGGTGAGAACATTGATTGGACACTTGGCGAAGACTTCAATAAACGCGACGCCTTCTGTTTCAATTGAACGACGCACTTCATCTCGCACTTCGCGATAAGGCGAAATGGCGGCGGCGATTACTCCGGCGCCATTACGTGATAATACGCGACACACATAGCCGATGCGCCTAATGTTTGTGTCGCGATCATCTTTGGAGAAGCCCAGACCCTTGGAAAGATTGGTGCGCACCTCATCGCCATCCAATATCTCAACCTTCAACCCGCGTTCGGCCAGTTCGCCCGCCAAGGCAGTCGCCAAGGTGGTCTTCCCTGCTCCTGAGAGTCCGGTAAACCAGATAGTGAATCCTTTTTGATTGCTCATTCTGTCCTTTATATATAGCTGATGAAAACTGACCTCTCCTGAAGTTAGACGCTGGCCAATGCAGGCTGTTCGATTACCGTACTCTGGTAGGCTTCGATCAGCACTCTCGCGACTTCGGGGCGCGAGAACTCTGTAGGCGGTAACTCGCCCGCAGTTAGCAACTCGCGCACCCGAGTACCGGAAAGACTAATATGATGCTCGGCAGCGTGCGGGCAGGTCTTCGTCGAGGCCATGCCGACACAGACGCGACAGTAGAAAGTGTGATCAAAAAAGAGTGGAGTAATCCCCAGTTCGCCGGGCTCGAACTCATCGAAGATGTGATGCGCTTCATAGGTGCCATAGTAATTTCCGACGCCGGCATGATCCCGCCCGACAATGAAGTGCGAGCAGCCATAATTCTTCCGGATCAAAGCATGAAAGATCGCTTCGCGCGGGCCCGCGTAGCGCATGGCAGCCGGTAATACTGAGAGCACCGTGCGCTCCCGTGGATAGTAGTGTCTCAAAATCACTTCATAAGAGCGGAGACGTACGTCTGCGGGCACGTCGTCCGACTTCGTTTCGCCGACGATCGGATGAAGTAGCAATCCATCGGCGATCTCGAGTGCGCATTTTTGAATGTATTCATGCGCACGGTGGACGGGATTACGGGTCTGGAAAGCGACGACCCGTCGCCAGCCACGGTCTACAAAAAGGGCTCGGATTTGCGCGGGGTCTCTCCGGTACTGAACAAAGGACGGATTTCCAGGACGATTAAGCAGGCTAATCCGGCCGCCAAGCAACCAGTCTCCTTGAGAGTAAAGAGCCCGCACCCCTGGGTGAGCCTCTTCCGTAGTGCCGTAAACCAATCGAGCTTCGGTTTTTTTGTCATAAGTAAATTTCTCCGTGAGATGAAGCACTGCGAGCAAGTCATCACTCTGATAGAGAGCCACATCCGATCGCTTGCGTAATTGACCGGCTTGCTCGTCAGAGACGGATAGCGCGATTGGTATGGTCCAGGGTAAGCCACTTGACAGACGCATACTGCGAACCACCGAGTGGTAGTTCGAGTAATCCAGAAAGCCTTCGAGCGGTGAATATGCTCCCGTCGCAATCAGCTCCAGATCGGAGATCTCTCGCGAATTCAGCTGGAGCCGCGGCACCTCCGCCGACTCTTCAATGAGTCGCTCTCGTTCCAGCCCCGTTATTTCGCGATTAACCAGTTTGCCCCCGTGGGGCTTGATCAGTTTCATCTTCGTCTTAGTCCTCGTTTGATTTTGAAAGCTATTTGTGGAGACCACACTCCGTCTTGGTCATTCCTCGCCAGCGGCCCGCGCGCGGGTCTTCGCCGATCTGGACCAACGTAGTACACGGAGCACAGCCAATTGAGCTGTAGCCATGATCGTAGAGAGGGTTGTAGTGCACGTTGTATTGCTTGAGGTAGTCCCAAACTTCCTTTATTGACCACGTAGCGAGTGGATTGATCTTGATGAGGCCAAACTTCCGATCGCGTCCGACAATACTGGCATTCGCACGCGCGGATGTTTGGTCACGGCGAATGGCCGTTATCCACGCTCGCAAACCTGTCAGTACCTCCTGCAGGGGCTCGACTTTCCGTAGCTGGCAGCAAAGATCCGGCTGGCGTTCCCACAACCGATCTCCATATTCGGCAGCCTGCTCGCTAAGAGAGAGACGCGTGGCACGGCGTTCGAACCGGATGCCATAGCGCGCTTCCAATTGTTCAAGCAGCGCATAGGTTTCGGGAAAAAGCAGGTCAGTATCCAGGTAGAAGATGCGAGCGCCTTTGGTGACACGGGCGACCATATCGATCAGGACACAGCCTTCAGCGCCAAAGCCAGTCGCCAGCGCCACGTCCGCGCCAAATTCTGCGAAGGCCCAACGCAAGACTGCCTGTGGCGGTTCGGTCTCAAACTCATCTGAGACCGCAGCCAGTTCTTCGTCCGAAACCTCGAAATGTGCCGCTGAAGGCATTCAACTGATCCTGTTCATTCAACAGCGGCAAATGCCACCTGGAGTTCGCGGCTGTCCGCCAAATCCTTTTCAAACCACTTGAGCCGAAGGCGAAGACGGACCACTTCACCGATAACGATCAGTCCCGGAGGCCGCATGCCGGAGTTTTCCGCTTCGTATGCGATCGTTTGCAAAGTGCCAGTGACTGTCTGCTGAGTTTCGTAGGTACCCCAGCGAATGATCGCCGCGGGCGTCTGCGGATCTCGTCCGCAAGCAATGAGGTCGTCGGCTATCAGTCGCAGGTTGCTGACACCCATCAGAATCACAATTGTGTCAGCCCGCGAGAGATCGGCGAGCGTGCTGGACACGTCATCGATATCATCAGAACTGGTTCCGGTAAGGAAGGCGACCGAGGAAGAAACGTTGCGGTGTGTGAGCGGAATTCCCGCGTAAGCCGGAACAGCTAGTGCCGAGCTGATGCCTGGCACCACTTCGAACGGTACTCCCGCTTCGTAAAGAGCTTCGGCTTCTTCGGCACCACGGCCAAAGAGAAATGGGTCGCCGCCTTTGAGGCGCACCACACGTCTGCCCTCGCGCGCTTGTTCAATCAGTAAGCGGTTGATTTCCGACTGCGGCGTATGTCGCCCGCCACTAACCTTTCCCACGTAGATGCGTTCAGCCTGAGCAGATGCAAACCGCAGTGTTTCGGGATTGACCAGATAGTCGTAGAGAATCAGATCGCATGACGCCAGAAGATCGCGTGCTCGCAGAGTGAGCAGCCCTGGATCGCCTGGACCAGCCCCGACCAGGTAGACCGTTCCCCGCTTTGCTGCACCGATCGGAGAGTCTGATGCGAGATTTGCTGTCTCGCGGATTCGCTCGATCGAAGCTTCGATCACCAGTGGATGTGCCGACAGTGGTTCAGTAATTTGATAACTCACGCCTGGGAAGCACTGTGCGACTGCGCGCACTTCACGGGGCAGATCACCGCGCGTGTGCCGTCCCGGCGAAAGGAAGTAGGGGTGCACCGTGACTTTGCACGCTCCGCGCTCAACTAAACCCTTGAAACCTTCCGCGATGGTCGGATGCTCGATTTCCAGGAAGGCGGCTTCGACGAGTGGAAATCTGCCCCGCTCGCCGATTTTGCGCGCCGCTTCACGCACATCGTTGTTTGCTTCCTGACGACGACTGCCGTGACCGACTACCAGCACTCCCGACTTGCTTTCGCCTCTCATGCTGTGGCGACCTCCTTTTGGGGAGTTCGCTTCGCGCAGTAAGCAACTAACCGTCGCGCTTCTTCGAAGATCTCACGCGCTCCAGCTTCACTCGCGCTGTTGAGCTTCAGCTCTGCAAACCGATCGAAAACTTCTTCCCACTCACCTTGCGTTTCACCCGAGAGCACGAGCAAATTCTCGAATTCCCACAGCGCTTCTTCGGTGTTGAAGGGATCAACCAGTCTTTGATAGAGCGGAACCCGAACCGCTGCTCCCGCTGCTTCATAAGCTGCCAACACCGCGTGCTCATATTCTTTGTGATAGATAAGTGCTTCCGCCTGATGGAGCAATTCCTGCGCGGCTTCAATCGCGGGAAGTGTCTCAGCCACGGTTGAACCGGCGCACTCTCCCTTGACACCTTTGCGCACGGCGAAGCTTTCGTGTTCGTGGCCGTAGTCCTCATAGAATGAAGGGTCTTTCTCGAATGAAGGAACTTCGAGAAGCGGATTCAGGACAGCTTTAAGACGATCTATTCCGATGCGGTTCACAAACGAATTGAAATCTTCTTCGGGCTGTTTTGCTCGTTCGAACACTTGCAATAAGGTTTCGGTGACCTGCACACAGTTCTTCGCGGGAAACTTGCCCAACAGCATTCCGAACTGCGCATGATCAGGTGTCGCTTGACCGCCGACACTCACAAAGTGCGCAGGCACGGTGCGGTCGTCATGCGAAAGTGCTGCCGCGTAGAATCCAATGTTGGCGATCGAGTGTTGGGCGCAGCCATTCGGACAACCAGAAATCTTGATGCGCAGGGAACGCGCCAAGTCCATGTACTTAGCCAGCGAATTACTGAAAGCATCGTTGAGCGCACTCCCCAAACCCTTCGCCGACGCAATACCCAAACGACACGTATCTGATCCGGGGCAGGTGGTGACATCGGCGATAGTTCCGACGCCTGCTTCTGCTAATGAAAGCTTGCTGAGCGCCGTGTACAAATTCCAAAGCTCTGGGTCGCGCACCCAGGGAAGGTAGATGTTCTGGTCAATCGAAATCCTTAGCTGGCCCGCCGAAAAACGATGAGCTACTTCTGCCAGTTGGCGTGCACGCTCGGCGGTTAGATCACCCAGCTTTATGCGCACGTGAACTCCGCGAAAGTCATCGAGCTTATGTTCAATCACTGAATCGCGTACCCAGGATTGAAACTGGGGATCATTCGTTCGCCGATTCAACACCGGCAGACCAGACGAGCCTACGTTAGCCTTCGGAACAAACTCTTCTCTCTCGTCCAAAAAGTCTGCTAACGGTACTTCGCCAACGCGCTCTCGCTCTTCATCAAGCGCGGCCCGAAACGCATCCCAGCCCATTGAGTCGACCAGGAATTTCATGCGCGCTTTCATGCGCGACTTGCGCTCGCCATATCGATCGAAGAGACGCAACGTTGCCGCAGCGAAATTGAAAAGCTCTCCTGCCGGCAGAAATTCGGTGTAAAGATGTCCCAGATGAGGATCGGCTCCCAGGCCCCCACCTAGATACACTCGGAAGCCGCGGCTCGATTCGCCATTCCGAATCTGGGTGACTCCCCACAAACCTATGTCATGAATTCGCAGGGCCGAATGATCTTCGGCACAACCTTCAAACGTGATCTTAAATTTCCTGCCCAAGTTCTGGTTAAGCTTGTTGCGAACCAGATATCTAAACAGTGCCTGGACATAGGGCAGCACATTGAAGGCTTCAGTAGCAGACGTGCCGGCGCGATAGCAGGCAGTGATGTTCCGCACCGTATTGCCGCACGCCTCCCGCGAAGTAATGCCGCCTTCCGCCAAAAACCGCAGGAGCGTCGGAGTTTCTTCAAGTTTGACGTAGTAGATCTGAGCATCTTCACGCGTCGTGAAATGAATGAAGCCGCTGCCAAACTGATCGGCGGCATCGGCAAGCCGCACCAATTGATCTGCAGTCAAGAACCCACCGGGAATCTTGATCCGCTGCATCTGCACACCTTCTTGTCGTTGCGCATAAGTGCCAAAGTGCAGCCGCAGCTTTTGCATCTTAGTTTCGTCGACTTCGCCTGCGCCGTACTTGCGAATCTCCCGCTCGTAGTGAGCCAGTTCCTCAAAGACGTAGTCAGGAACGACATGCGATTCTGGTTTTGGAATCTCTGCGACCATTTTCATCCTTGGGTAGCGCGAGCGCTCAAACAAGCTTTTACCTGAGCGGGATGAAAAAGAAAAAGCCCCCGACTCCCTCGGAGGCCCTGACCAATTAAGGCTAAAAGATTGCCGCGCCCGCTGTGCTCGACCTTTAGCTGCTCAACTCTGTTCTTCCTTTTCGTATGTGACATTTTCCAATCCCTTTTGCTCTTCGTAGTCTTCTCGCGCCCGCAGGCACAATACACACGCATGTGCCATAACAAGCGCAACAACAAGACTTCCAGAACAATTGGGCTTTGGCTAACAACTCTTTTTACCTATTTCAAAATGCACCGCTCAAAAACAAAACTCCCGCCGCCCTTAGCAACTCGGCGCGAGAGCGTTCATTCGGTCGGTTCTTTAGCAGTTTTTCACGTGGAGCAAGTCACCGTAAATCGCCACGTCGTTGGTTGGGTTTACGTAGCCCAGTGTCAATCTTAAACTGACGGGAACTCTAGACGCTGGACCAAACCTGGTCAAGTGAATTCCATTTACGCTTAACGTAAATAGAATTCACCATGAGTCAGGCGTAGTTTGCTAGACCTAAACTTCAGTCGATTCCAAACTGGCATAATCTTGGCTGATTCATGCGACTTAAAATCCCAAGTTCTCGTCTTAACATGCTTTTCAACAATTACCGAATTTAGAACTATAGCAACCTCACAACAAGTCTCATGGACGCGAAGGGCGTCGCTGCGGCGATAGCGGTTTGTTTCAAGAAGTCTCTGCCTCTCATGCTTTACCTCACAGGCATGGCGAGATAATCTGAAGCTTCGAATTCAAATAGGGCGCGGGCGAGAAGCATTCGACCTGCGCCGCAAGGAAGAATCTTTAGAGCCATGCTATCCGCTGCAACAGGTTATTGTTAGGCGTTGCTCCTCAGCGAAACCTCATTTCTCCTTCGCAGCAGCTTCAACGTCAGATAGCATCTTTCGCAGCTCTTGTTTTGATAGGTATCTGCCGTTCACGATGACGGCGGCAATCTTCTGTGTATTGCTTATATCTTCGAGCGGGCTCGCTTCGAGCAAGACAAGATCCGCGATCTTTCCTTGCTCGATTGTGCCGAGCGAGTCTGACACACCCAGGTATTTCGCCGGGTTAACAGTGGCCGTTCTGAGTGCCTCCAACGGAGTGAGTCCCGCTTGGACGAATAGCTCTAGTTCGTCGTGCAGACTGAAGCCGGCGAAGATAAATGGGTTGCCGAGATCGGTTCCCGCCAAGAGCGGAACACCAGCCCGGTGCATCATCCCCACCGTTTCGAGTAACTTCCGAAATCGCAACCTCCGGGTTTCGGGATCCACACCCTCACCCTGGCGAGTGGGCTTTAGCCACGCCTGCACGGTATCTGCCGGGACATAAGGGAGCCGAGGATCTTTCTTAAAGTCTTCCTCCCTGCGAAATGCCAGCATTCGATGCAGCGCCATGGTTGGGGTATGCCACGTCCCGTTTTTGGCAAAACGAGCGAACAGCGCGCGGCACGTCTGCTCGTCGTAGGTTCTCCACATTTCGTCCGCAAGAGCGGGGGTCCATTCCCTGGCTTTCTGGAACTCAGCTGCTTTCGTAGAGCAAGTCTCGAGGATCCCGGTCAGGTGCTCGATGCTCTTCTGCCCGGCGTCGGACGCGTCGGCCGCGCTGATGGTGAACGGGACGTGGCCGGCGAAAGCAATGCCGAGTCTCTTCGCCTCCGCCGCAATGGCGTAATAGGCTTCGGGCGACAGATTCCAATAGACTTTGATAAAGCCGGCGCCCGCGGCCTTCAGCATCCTTACCGCACGTCTCGCTTCGTCCGGCGTGGAGACTCCGAGTGAGTTGGGCAAGAATGTTGGCACGCCGTCCACGATTGTGCTGCCGGGGGCGATGCGCGGGCCGAGCATTTCACCCGACTCAATGTCGCGTTGCCATTGGCGCACGAGCTTCAAGTCGTCCGGGTCTGTCCACATGTCGCGCACGCCCGTCACGCCGTTGGCGATCATGAGTGGGAAGTAGATGTCCTTGTTGTTCGTGTTTGGTCTTGGTGTGTGTTTGAAGATATGCACGTGCATATCCCATAAGCCAGGAATTAAGTATTTGCCCGCAGCGTCTACGATCTGCGCGTTTTTCGGTAGGCGAATATGATTCGATTTGGCGACTGCGGTAATGCGGCTGCGCGCGACCACCACGGTCATATCAGATTTGGCTGACGCACCTGTCATGTCGAGCACCGTTGCGTGTGTGAAGACAAGTGGCTGCGATCGAACTGTTCCCTTTGCCTGAGAAACAGGCGATAGGAATAGTAGGATGGTCAAAAGTAATGCCAGTGCGTTTCTCATGAAGTTTCCTAAACCTCACAGACACGAAAATGTCTAACGGTGGAGTTCAGCGGCGAACACCACCAGCCCGTTGTCGATGCAAAGCAACCTACCCGAAATTCCTTATCGAAGCGCTCCATCGCTCGGTGGACATCCTCACGCGTAAAGTTCTCGCCTCGAAAGGTGATCATAATAGTTCCGACCTGCTTTAGGAAATTTTGCGGCTAGTGGAATAGAAAAACTACCACAATTCCGAGATCAGAAGGATGAGAAGCGTCGTTATACTCCGATCATAAGCAGCCTCCGGAGCAAAACCCGGCAGACTGTATGCCGCCAACAACGGCTCCCAAACTCTTTGTTGTGAACTTGCGCTAATCTTCTGTGCGCTACATGCCCCTCAGGTGTTTTATATTCTGCTCAAACGACTGTATTTACGCTAAGAATGTTGCGTATTCTGTGGAACGAGTTGAATGCAGCGGCTGAAGTAGTATTCATAACTCCCCGGTCGCGGGTTCGAACCGGGCTACCAACCTTCCAGCTTTATTTTCAAAGGACGAATTTCCTTCGAGATGAAGAACCAAACTGTTGCCCTATAGTATTCGCGCGACCGACTCATGTAACGCTGCCGTACCACCTCATCTCAGGTCTTGAGCCCAACACAGTATTCTACTGGGAAACGTTTGCGTCGTACGTCGGTAATCGGGGAGAGCAATACCCACCGAAGAGTTGGCGCTAACAGCTGTCAATGGATTTAGAGTGAGCGTAACGAGGCCTGTAATCGTCAACGCCAACGATTCATTCTCTTTGGAGATTTAATCGACCACTATAAACAGATTGGTCTTTGCGATAGATCAGAGTGGTATTCGGAGGCCACCAAGGTTATCTAATACCGAATTTCTGAAGACATGGATACGACCACATTGGGCGATGACTAATATCCGCGATGTTCGAACCGTCGTCGTTGAAAACTGGCTCAGACAGTTGCGCAAAGATGGAAATCCTCTGGCCAACACAACCAGGTTATTCAATCATGTCATTAGACCTGAATGCTTGAGCAGCGAAAGAATCCGATCACACTTGTCCGTCAAAGCGGTGCTCGCCAAAAAACTCCCGACGTCTTGGATCCCCATGAGATCAAAAAAATCTATTGTCTCAGCTGGAACCCCCCTATCGCCTCATGGTCTTGCTCGACGCCACTACCGGATTGCGTCGAAGCGAATTGTTTGCTCTCAAGTGGGGAGATATTGACTTCGAGAATCAGACGATTAACGTCTTGCGCTCTATCTATGGTCAGGTTAGGAATCCAGCGAAGCGGGAGGCACAACAACGCATTCTTGAGATGATTCTTCCCGAAGAACGACGCCAACTCGTCATACCTGGGTTGAATGATAGGTCAGCTGAACACTTGGATTGCGTACCGGAACTGATACCTGCGGAATTGCAGGCGATGTGGACTGCCTTGGACCATGAGGATTCGTTTATGTGAGGGAGCTAAGTCATAAGACGTTGGGTTACACACCCCCGGTAACTCCTGTGACGACCCGCTGACTTGCCGTATAGACAACTCATCTCAACCTCCAAATCAGGCGACGGCTGGCAGGCCCAAAAAAGAAAACCCCTTACGGCAACTTACAGCTGCTTTCGTCTCTGAGCTCGTCGGGCTTAAGGTTTTCCAGCAAGGCGCGAAGCGGCGAGCACCCAGGTCACATAGTTCGATGTCTTGGTGGCAGCGGACCGCGATCAGCCATGGTCCAGAATCGCGGATGCCCGTCCGATGTATTACTTTGGCAACGCGAACCTCGCCCCAGTGTAAGCCGTTAATGTGACCAGCCAATCACCAAACAGCGCGTGCAGATCGCGGAAGTAACGCGCAGCCGCCCGCGTGGACTTCTCTGGGCTCTCTCGTTCATCTACCCGTGCTGTTTTGCTTTAGCCCATAGCGATCACCGGTTCCTGGTATGAACTGCCAAATGCCATGTGCCTCTTTAGGTGAATGCAACGCCCGAGTTGTACGTACTCTCAATGAATCCCACACCAAGTAACCATTCGGCCACACCTTCTTCGCGGAAGATGCGCGCCATCATTGGCTAGTCGCAGTGTCTCCCTCACTTGTGAGACGGTCAGAGAATGGTGCCCGAAGTTCGGCCGCACAAACGCTCGATGCTCAAAGGATTTCGAAAACTTCGTAGTGGACTCTGCCATCCGGGCGGCGTTCCCCGACGCCGATCGACACGATCGTATTGAGCCACGCATATCTCTGCGAGGCTGTCTCGAAGAATGGAGCGGTTCGCAGATAATATTCGGAAGAGGCGACTGCTTCGCCCGCACGGATCCGAGTGAGCACTTCGGGTGAACCGTGTCGCACGCCGCGATAGGTCATCAGGATCAGCGCGCCATCGTCCGTGTGCAGGATCATCCGGACGTCTTGCTGCGCCGAACTGTCACCCCGGATCAGTAGCAAATCCGACCCCGCGTGTGGCGAGATCTCGCCGCGCAGTCGCTCTCCGCTGAACTGCCCGCCTGAGACAGGGAAGACCCGTCGTTCGCCGGCCGGCGTCGTGCCCAGTTCCTGAATAGGGTGCAGCGCGATATCGATACTGAATAGATGACGAGACTTCAATTGATTCATAACTTTATCCTCCTGTAGAAATTCGTGATCGAAACATCGCTAGGGCCGAACTCCCACCAGCAACGGACTTGCTATCGCGATAACCGGTCCTGCGATTGACTTAAGATTATCATTGACTCTTTTCGACCTTTTGATCCCTTACTACCAATAAAAGGAACTGCGACGGCTACTCTGACGCTGAAGAAGACATCAAGATACGATGGGAATAGTCCATTGCCCTTTTGACAAATCGGTCGGCGGCCTCCAATCCGGAGCGTAAGACAAGGCGTTTTCAAACGGCGTTCAGTATCAAGCGCCGAGCGGCTTATTCGGATTCTTCTAATTGCTAATTGCTCGAAGCGGGAATTTTCACAACACGGCGATGGTAGACACTGCAGTCAACGACGTCTTGAATGTTTGTAACATGATCGAGCGTAGGCCCCGGGTGTGAGATGTGTGATGCGTTTGAAATGGCGTGTGAGATGGGATTGGTCTGCAAACCCGCTAAACGTAGCCGCTTCTGCAATCGGCATCCCTTCGGCAAGTTTGGTTTTGGCACTGGCAACACGCAGTTGTACCAAGTATTCGTGAGGAGCAAGCCCGACGTGCTGCTTGAAAACTCTGCTCACGTGAACACGACTAACTTGTGTCAATGCTGCGAGTGAATTCAACGTAAACGAATACATATAGTTGGCGTGCAGAAAATCACGCGCCCTTCGGACAAGGCTAGGCGCCACGTTCGGTGTGGAGCGCGTCGACGCACTGACAGGAAACAGGTTTGTCAGTGCACCTGTGAGCATTTCGTCGTGCGCAAGTATACTGTCATCCGTGGTCAAATTGTCGTATGCACGCATGAGGGATTGAAACAAATCACGGTCGTTGATTTGGTTGGGAAGGTCTGATGGTAAACGTCCGTCAAGCAGTTGAAGCAGTCGTGGATGAGAAATTCCTAGGTGCTTAAAGGAATAGCCGTTGTGGGAGAGGCTGTGAGTTTCGTGTACTTGAAACGGTTCGTGAAGCAGCACTGCACCTGCAGAAGCCGTCTCCGCCTTGCGACCGGTACGAATAATCTTACCACCCGTCGTCAAAACCACAATCGAATAGGAGTCGTGAATATGCGGCGCAGTGCCAAATGAATCGGCCACGCTACGCAGTTCGATTCCAGAAAAGAAGCCCTGTATCGAAATTGTCTCAGGCATATCCTATGGTCTCTCGCTATTTCGCTTTCTGGTTACTCATGAGCCGCCCACTGCGGGGGTATTGTCCCCTTAAACTTAATGAAGGAGCAAACCATCAGTTGAGAAGATGATCCGCTCTCGTCATCATTGCTCTCATCCGGCCTCTACTCCTTGTCAATGCAAATCTTTGGTTGTGGAAACAAGGAACGCACTAGCAGCGCCTGACGAATGGGTGTTCAGCGAGTCCGGCGCCACATTTCTGAGCTCAACCGTCTTCGTCATTGTTGCTTTTCTTTCCATTGACGATTAGACGACTTTCGTTGTTGTGGGCCCACAGTCAATTTCACTTAATAGGCCTGTATCGATGTCGTAGATCACGCCTCGCACCGGTACGTCTTTGGGAATCCACGGATGGCGCCTCACAGTCCCAATCTGATTTCTAGTGTTCTCTTGCACATCGGTATAGGAAAAGAAGCCGCTCGCCAGGGCACCGCCAGTTCCAGTCTCCGCCTTGAGATTCGCCTCGAATTCTTCTTCTTTCAAGGTCGACAGGCCGCAGCGCGTGTGGGCCACGATCAATATTTCCTTCGTACCAATCACCCTAGTAGATACGATGAGCGACCGCAGCGCATCCTCCGTCAGTGCAGGACCAACATTCCGCATAACGTGCATATCGCCTCTCTTGAGTCCAAGGATCGCTTCGAGATCAGACAGCCTGGGGTCCATGCAGGTAATAATCGCAAGCTTCGGCCGCGGCGGTTTCACAGTTTCTTGGTCGAAAGCCTGGGCGTATTTTCTGTTTGCTATCAAAACATCATCGATCATGCTCATCTTCTACGAATCTCCTTTCAACACCCCAACCACCGAGTTCCACTACTTGCCCATCATGATTTTGGCTGAGTCCTCTCTACTAGGTCTGGACAAAAACGACCCCTCCCCATCTGGATCTCCCTTCGTGCGTGTTTTCCAGGTTCTGGTCTATCCGATCAGCCTCGATCCTGATAAAGGCCGATGACATTTCCCGCCGGGTCGCTAAATCTCGCGGTTATTTCCGGCGCGTCCTGGCCGACTGACTGGACGATCTTGCCGCCATTTGCGACAACCTGATCGGCCGCCGCGGCGACACTGTCGACCATGATGTAGATCAACAGGCCGGGATCCGTCGCAGGTTTGCGGCCGAGCACCCAGGTGCCGCTCACTTGGCCGACTCCGTCGTCGAAGGCCAACTGGCCATCGCTGCGTTGTCTAGTCCGCCAGCCGAACACCGCTTGGTAAAAACCGGCCGAGGCGTTGATGTCGATCGCCGGCATCTCGATATAGCAGATTTTCCCATTGCCCATTGTGGGTTGTTTATCTTCCGTCATGTCGTTGGCTCCATTTTCTTTTGGTATTCTTCTGCCCAATCAAGAATTTAGCCAAGGCCGACTGCATTACCCGCCTGGTCGCTAAATCTCGCGCGTCAACTCGATTTAGACTCGCAGAATTCGTCCGAAGTTCTCAAGCGTTGTTCCATTCCTGGCTTAGTTCAACCTCGCCTTGCGCGGCTTGCTGCTGCGGAAGCGTTGGTGGGGACGCGGCGCCGCGCGAAGTCTTAAGTTGTTGGGCGGCCGTACACGATTAACTTTCCCACCCTTACTCGTCTGGGCCTAATGCGGTTTCTCAACTTTGGTCTCTTGTGCGTTGATGGCCTGCCAGCGCCCGCTGCGATAAGCGAAGACGTCGGTGAATACAGTCCGCCCGATCTCTTTAACCCCATCGCCGGTCACTACTATCCCGGTGACAATTCCGACATCGCCATAAAGACGCACATCCATCCGGTCGAATGAAGATTTCAACTTCGCCGGGGGCTTATGCTTCGTGTACCAGTCAATGTGCTGCACCTTATTGAGGAAATCCCCAGTGAGAACCGGGTGGACGAAATCTCCGGCGAGAATGCGGTCTAGGGCCGCAGTGTCGTGTTCGTTGCTTATCCACTCGTTCTCCAAGGCAGTCAGCGACTGGCGATCCTGCTCCACAGTGCGCTGCTGTTGCGTGACCGCGCCCATGCCCTGCTCTGGCAACAGGAAGAATGCGCCAAAGGCAAGCAACGCCAAGGCACTGACGGTTGCAAGAAATCTTGGGTACATAAGTTGGCCTTCCGCCATCCGGCTATTTCGGGCGAAGGTTCTGGACGTGCCAGCTCAGAACCTCCGCGGTAAAGATAGACTTATCCCTGTCAACAGCGATTTGGGGGATCGAAATGAAGTGTGTGGGCGTATGAAAAGCCCGAAGCGATAGCAAGTCTCCACTCGCCGGAGAAAGCGTCCGTTCAGATCAAAAAATCTAGATCCGCGCATTCTCGCGGTCCCCCACATAAACGAGATCGCCGTCAATGGCAATTGTATGCGGCGTATCAAATTGCCCTGGGCAGCCGATCCTTTCATTCCCCAGCCAACCAGGAGATTACGGTATTTGTCGAATGTCACTCGCCGTGCGGTCTCGCCCGCTAAGTACGAGACCAAAACGCTGCGCCTTCCTGAGTGCCCACTAATGGACATGTCTCCTCTGATTTTGTTTTTCTCATCTAGCCCTGGAGGGAGGTGTACCACGTCGCCACAGCCTCACCGATCTTGCCAGGCGAATCTTCCTGAATGAAGTGAAGACCGCGCACTGTCACCTCGGTCTGATTGGGCCAGCGACGGCAGAACTCGCGCTCGTCCATCGAAATGGTACCGGGCTCCGCATTGATGAAGAGCTTGGGAATTGGACTCGTGGCAAGCCACCCAGCGTTAGACCGCACGATCTCCACGACATCGGCCGGATGGCCTTCGATCGGTAGTTGTCGCGGCCAAGTGAGCATCGGGCGTCGTCCTTCGCCCGGTTCCCGGTACGGCCGACGATACTCTTCCATCTCGGCATCTGTCAGCTTGCGCAGAATCCTGCGCGGTAGAAGATGTTCAACGAAGAGATTCTCGTCAAGAATCATCTGCTCTCCTGCTGGTGAGCGCAATTGCTGAAAAAAGGATCGCGTCTCGGGAGACCACTGTTCCCATGTCAATGGCTGCACGATCGCCTCCATGTACGCGATCCCGCGCAAACCATCTCGGTGACGCTTCGCCCAGTCAAAGGCAAGAACCGAACCCCAATCGTGGCCGACCAGAGTGACATTGCGCTCCAAGCCCAGCGACGCGAGCAGGGCGTCGAGATAACTCTGGTGCTCAATGAAAGTATAGGAACCAGGCCCGCTCCCAGGTAGCTTCTCGGAGTCTCCCATGCCGATCAGATCAGGAGCGATACAGCGTCCCTTGGCTTGCAGGTACGGAAGTATATGGCGCCAAAGATAGGAAGAAGTAGGATTGCCGTGGAGAAAGACGATGGGATCTCCCTGGCCGGTCTCTATGTACGCCATCGTCCGGTCAAAGACTTTCAGGAACTGCTTCTCGTACTCCATAACTTCACACCCGTCGTTCGATTTCATTTAATAAACCAGTATCGATGTCGTAGATTACGCCCCTTACCGGTACGTCTTTGGGAAAGCACGGATGGCACCTCAACGTCACAATCTGATCTCTAGTGTTCTCTTGCACATCGGTATAGGAAAAAAAGCCACTCGCCAAAGCACCGGCAGTTCCCGTCTCAGCTTTAGTTTCGCCTCGAATTCTTCTTTTTGTGGGCGCTTAATAAAGCCCACGATTGCCGCCCCTTCTGGCGAGTAGTCGCGATAACCGGATGAGAGGCGGCGTTGCCTTTTCAAGAAGCCTCGTCGCTCGTAGCGTATGGTGACAACTGTCTGCGCAGCTAGTTGTCCGATGCGCATTCCTATTTCTCCTAACTTCTAAGCGAAAGTATGCACCCTGTTCTTAGGTATAGAGTCAAGCCAATTCTTGCGTTCCAGTGATTATCCGCAATTCATTACCGATATAGAAAAAGCAAAAACAAAATGGACCCTAAAGATTTGTTTCAAACGCAAGTGTCAGCAATCAACGGTCCGCCTTTCGAGAATTGGTATTCTCAATGTTCCGTGTGACAAAAAGCTGGTGATAAGCAACTCCTTGGTCCATCAATGTTATTCTGACGCGCTAAGCGACGCGTAGTTAACTATAAGCGTCATCAGATCTACTTGCTCAGCTGGCAAGCTTCGAGAGCGATATCGATTCCTTCAACTAAGTCGAGTCCGTGATCGACGGCGAGCTGCCGCGCTGCGCCTGAGCCAACCGATGGCTGGAGCCACAGCACCTTCGCGCCAAGTGGGACAACGTGAGTAGCGACTATTCCCGCGTGCTCTTTTTCCGGTCGATAAACATTGACGATGTCGACAATGGAAGGACGGTCATCGAGTCTACGAAACACAAGGTAGCCATTCTCGCCTTCCTGCGCCGGAAAGACATCACCCGAATCGATTCCCTCCGGCGGTTCGGGAACTACTTCAACAACTGAGTAGCGACCTGGGGAGGCACAGAAGACCGTGAACCCCGCTTCGACCAGTGTGCGAGGAACTCCTCGGTTGGCCCAGTCCACCAGCAAAATGCGCCGCGCAGACCTTAGGATTTGATTTGGGTCGGACATTGTTTTCGGGCCGCTCAGCTTGGCTGAATGAATCTCCTTTTCCACTTATATTCGCACCAGCAGGACTATCAGTGGGTCGCGGCGTGGATGACTACGTGCGTGATGAAAGTCATCGCAGCGAGCAGAAGACCGGTGGCCATGGGCCTTTTTTTTCGCCAGAGTGCAATTGCGGCGGCGATGAAAACAGTTTCGGGGATCAAGATGACAGTCAGAAATTCCACGAATGGTGCGCGTTCCACTTGCCGCTCCGGAAAAAGCATAGGCACTACGTAAAAGAGACCGAGCACACATACAGTTAAAACACCGCTGGCGATAACCACTCCCAACAATATTCCGATCGCCTTCTTTCCCAAACTCTTCAGCAGCAGACTTGCCGACGGCCCGAAGCGCTTTTCGAGCTCTGTCCTCATTTGGTGACGCACGGAATGTCTCAGCAGAGCGGCCGTACTTCCCAGGGCCCAAAGCAGCGCGGCCCAGTCGCTTTCGACGAAGTCCAGTTCTCCGAGCATCGCATCGCCCCAGCACTGGCTGTCGTCTAATGAGCGTCGCACAGCAGAGTGCAATACTCTTGCTGCCAATCTGCGTAGCACTGTCATCAGCTTAGTCCCTCACCAAATGCCGCACGGGGCGCACGCATTGTTGAACGCGAAGGCAGTCGCTGACGCGTAAACCGCAGACCATCTGGCGTGAGCCGGTACATATGACGAGGTGGCCTACCGATTTCTGCGGTCTCCCATCGAGTCTCGAGTAGCTTGTTTTCGGCTAAGCGCATAAGAACAGGATACAAAGTGCCGGATCTGAGACCAGTGTTCCGGCTAATGTCATATCCATACTTCCAGGTCTTTGGAGCTTCAAGAAATACTTCGAGTACCTGAATGGTCTGTGCCGACAATCGCAGATTTGGTGCCATGGGAAAGCGAAGTCTACATATGTAGACTTCGCTTGTCAACTGCATCCTGCTAGCATCAATAATCCACTGGACTGAGTTTTGGTAGGGACTAGGGGTCTCTGAACTGCTCACCATAACAGCGGCCGGTTCAGGGAAGGAGCCAGGGGAAGCGTGATCGCACATACTTCCAAGTCAAGAGGTACTTGAAGACTTACTCGCCTAAAATGACAAGCGGATCGCCTCACTTCCAAAGGTTTTCAAACAAGATCGAAGTACCGAGCATAGAGCTCAATTCGTATAAATCTGGCTTGGTCAAGGCCCTTAACTCTATACTTAGCTTAATGGTCAATACTCTCAATTTCGAGGCGATCGATGACGCGAACCGAGCTTCATAGATAGGCGAGCTAGCAACTGGGTCCTGCGTCACTTCGTGAAGGTAAAGAGTATAGCCAGGCAAGACGACGCCGCTGATGTCGACAGATTGTCCGGAGGTCAACGATCCCCCGCCCGACCGATTCGCATGGACGTTCTAGTTGTGAGTCGAGTCAGGTCTGCACCTGATCCGCGTGTAGCTATTGTGGAATGGTGCGTCCAAGTGCAAGGCCCAAGCGGTCTTGCGTCCTCACAGTTCTTGCCTCGTTGGAAAGGAATCGTCAGTTAACTGTGCGTTGACAGCGCTCCGTCCAGCGTCAAAAGCGCGTCCTTAATATCAATGGCCGTCCCTACGTCTCGGAGTCAGTGGACATCCCTAACCATGAGCGTGCGATTCGGAGTAGGTCTCAAACATGAAGCCCGAATCGATTCAGCATTTCGCGTCGCCCAAGACTTGTGATGCCCAAGGCCCTGCTGTCGAACTCCTGGATCACCCATTTTCTTTTCAGCGCGACGTTCAAAAGGGCTGCCGCCAATGCCCCGCCAAGATGAGGCCGCCGCTCGCTCCAATCCAGGCATGCGTACGCGAATCGCCGCCGCAGCGTCCGAGTTACTTCAAGGTCAATGCCAAGAGCCTCACATGCCTTCGCCCCGCCGCGGGTGAGATCGTAGGCATCGTCACGGCCAGTCGAACCCGCTGACAGCCACCTCAGTGCATTGAAGCGGTCGTGAAGCGACACGCCGAGAGCGCCCGCCATGTGATCGTAACAAGTCCGTGCGGCACGTAGTCGATTAGGCATGCCTGGCACAAACTTATACTCACCAACGAGCAGGCTCAGCCCTTCAAGCACACTGGCCACATTGGGGCCTTCAAGACTGTAGTACCGATGCTTTCCCTGGACGAGCACTTTAACCAAGTGCTCTTTCTGCAGACGATTCAGGTGTACGCTCGCGGTGGACGGGCTCACGTCCGCCACCATAGCAAGCTCGGTGCTTGTTCGCGCATGGCCGTCCATCAGGCAGTAGAGCATGCGAACTCGCGCGGGTTGTCCGATGGTAGACGCAATTCCCGAGATCGCAGCGTCAGCGTGGTGCTCGACATTCATACTTTCATCATAGACGAAGTGTTAATGTCAAACAACTGATACTCTCTCGATCGCGCAGCCAACTGAGCGAATAGGGGCGCGCAAAGCCATAGAAGTCATTACGGCAAAGGGTTCGGCCCTCGCACTCGGCGTTGGGGATTCACCGAACAGGCCCAAAACCAGGAGGATACCAATGATAACGTG
The DNA here is from genome assembly GCA_046725195.1 of Acidobacteriota bacterium. GTDB lineage: Bacteria > Acidobacteriota > Blastocatellia > Pyrinomonadales > Pyrinomonadaceae > PSRF01. Next base: position 29,395 of record JBKOYD010000003.1, read on the forward strand.
CATCATTCGCTATGAGATCGATCCGTTCCAGCGAGACGGGTTCAAGAAGTACGCTGAGAAGCAGATCCGCATCATTCCCCGATGCGGCGGCCATCTTATTGGATACTTTCTTCCTCATGAAGGCACAAACAATGTAGCTTGGGGCTTGATTGCACATGATAGCCTCGCCTCTTATGAGGCCTACCGGACGAGATTGAAGTCGGATCCGGAAAATCTTGAGAATTTCGCGATGGCACAAAGCAAACGCTTTATCCTCCGCGAGGAGAGAAACTTCGTTGAAGTAGTTGATGGAACGCTCGGCCTTCCCTCCACGCTTGCAGACTAACGTGACCGCCCGTGTTGACGCAGGCTGAAAAGGGACGGGCCTTTCGCGCGCTCCATGTGTGTTTAACTGCAAAATGTTGCTTCTACTGTTCCCACCAGCTCATCAAGTGGTCCATTAAGTCCTCTAGTTCGCCCTTCGCCAATTGTAAAACGACTCCGTGATCAAGGCGCTGCGCCTCCTATTTGAGATACTTCTGGAACTTCATCCCGGCGCAAAGGCTGGCAACCCCTCAATGAGGATGGTTAGTAACCAGTATTTAGTCCGAAGTGTTCGCAATAAGCAACAGCGAAACTCTAGAATGACACAGAGAAATGTCGGTTCGAAATATCTAACCTCATACCTCCTTCATCATCTCTCCGGGAACAGGCTATTCATTTCTTTGTAGGTCATGGCGTCCTGCGTAAAACTCGAGTAGCTACCCTGATCGATTAACTCTCGACCAATTCGGCGGGCCAAAGTCGCACACGCTCGCGCCGGACCTGAACCCGTGCTAACACGTCGGACTCCGAGCTTTTCTAAGACTGTCGTCGGTGGTGTACTTGCCACCGCCAGAATGTTGACTGGCGCGGGAATATCCTTAACGAGCCCGCCGATCACTCGTTCGTCTGCGACACCGGGAATGAAGATACAATCAGCGCCCGCCGCCTTATAGGCAAGAGCGCGGTCGATGGCATTGCGAAACCTCTCTTCGGATTCACCCACTCCGAGCAGATAAACGTCGACGCGCGCGTTAATGAAGAGGTCGACGCTCAACGCTGATGCGGCTTCGCGCACGGCCCGTAGTTTCTCGGTCTGCAGATTGACATCAACGAGTTCATCCGATGCGGACGAATCTTCCAAATTAATCCCAACTACGCCTAGACCAATGACTGAGGCGATAGTACGCGCTAGCTCTTCTGGATCATCGGAGTAACCCGCTTCAATATCCGCTGTCACCGGAACATCAACCGCATTGACGATTCTCTTGATCATGAACAGCATCTCATCCATCGGGATAATTTCTCCGTCCGCGTATCCCAGGCAATTCGCAATGCCGGCACTCGTTGTTGCGATCGCTGGAAAGCCCAGAGCGGAAAAGATCCTTGCGCTGGCGACATCCCATGCGTTTGGTAACACCAGGATTGAGGGCCCTTGATGCAGCTGGCGAAACTGTGCTGTCTTCTTATCATGTGACTTCCCCATATACCCTCTCAAAAGTGAACACTTCCTGCGAATTGAGTCTCAAAGGCCACGACCAATTTAATCAGTTGAGCAAAAATTGGCAGCATTTATGGGCTGTTCGGTTCACCGTGACTGGAATTCAGGTCTATCATGCTCTTTAGCAGATCGCGCTCGTCGTCCGAGAATGCGCTTTTGAATTCGTCTGATTCTAGTAGCTTCTGTCGCTGATCCGGCGGCGTCATTTGGAGCGCTCCATAAGCTTGCTCAACCTTCCGACGACGTGCGTCTGGAAGACCCTTGAACCGACCAAGCACTACCTGTACCCGCCGCTGCAGTTCGGGAGTGATGGCCCTGGCCAAAAAGCTGGCGACCGCAGCGGTATCGAAATAGAACATCTGAGCGCAGGCCAGCTTTCCGTCGCGGAGTTTATAGAGGCCCAGCACCTCGCCGTCAAAGCGGTCTCCGATCGGACTGACTCCCCTCTGGTGCCACAACACCACCACCTCATCCTCGCTAGCAGCAACGATCCGCGGATCCATTCTGCGTTCAACTGCGGTAGGTTGCAGAGGAAGCCAAGTTTCGTCCCATCCTGGTCGGCTACCACCATAAAGCGAAGGCGGCCAGTGAAATTCAACACTGGGTTGATAGAGTGCGATTTGCTGTTGCTCGTCATGTCGCTCAACCGCGCTGAAGAGCTTAAGCATCACCTCAATGTTCTTCTCCCTCACACTCATTAATAGCTCCGTCTTTTTGCTCTCGGGCCTCGGCTCCTGCTCTTTCTTCCCATCATTCTTTTTGTCCTGTGCGAAAGAAAGGGTTGTGACTAGCATCAGCACTACTCCCAGCAACACGCTAGTGAGTTTCTCCATCGGGATCCGTTTCCTCGCAGCATCCAGGCTCAAGGAATATTCGCGCATAGTCGCGAGCAGAAAAGCACCCGCCGATGCAGAAAAGACCGAAGCATTAAGCGCCGACTTTATCCCGGGCCCAATCGTCATCCCCGATGCAAATGCAAGAAGTATTAGGCCGCTCAAAAGTGCAAACGTTCGAGTGTGGAATCCCAGGAGCAACGTAATAGCGAAAAGGGTTTCCGCAAACGTGACGGTCCAGCCCACAGCCGGAATCCAGGAGACAGGTAGTTCAGGATTAAGCTTTGCGGCGTATGCCAGGAAGTGGTCGAAATCTCCCCAAGCCACATTTGTTGTACCTGTCGGTCCACAAAGGCCGAAACGATCAGACACTGCTGCAAGAAAACCCGCCGCGAGTGCGAGGCGCAAGAATATTGTGGCGAACTCGGTAAGTCGCGATTCATGGTTGTTTGTCATTTCATTTGTTAGCGGGCGGTTCGAAACGTTGATTGATGGTATTCATCAAGCGATCGTCAGGCAGTCAGAGTCGTTACTACCTTCATTCAAGCCTCAACCGCTAATGCCATTATTCAAAAGTCATGACTTCTCCAAAAAACCAAGCACTGCAGCCGTATCGAAGTAAAACATCTGAGCGCGAGCAAGCTTTCCATCGCGGAGTTGATAGAGTCCCAACACCGGAGTGTCAATTCGATCTCCCGCGGGGTTCTTCCCTCTCTGCCGCCAGAGCACAACAACCTCTTCGTCGCTGGCGGCCACGACGCGCGGATCCATACGTCGCTCCGAAGCATTGGGCTGCAGGCGGTCCCACGTGTTGCTCCAGGTAGGACCGTCAATCTGCAGTCCACTGAAGGTTCCACCGTAGGGAAGTGACGGCGGCCAGTGAAACTCGACATCCGGATGAAAGAGAATCTGAAATGGCTGCAGATTTGGATGCGGATCACGGTGTTCAATCGCGTGGAAGATCTCGAGCATCACTTCGACATTCTTCTCGCTGCTACTCATGATTGGTTCCTTACTCCTTGTTCCGGCTCGTAGGTTAGGCGGAGCGCTGTCCTGGTGGAAGGTCCATTTTGAGGAGTTTCGATGTACCATTGAACAATGGCTAAAACGACTTCATCTTTTGATCTCGTCGTTCCCGAACGCCGGCCGGGAACTGCCTTGTTTCAGTGGGTGTATGACGAAGTTCGATCGGCCATCTTGGATGGTCGTCTCAGACGCGGCAGGCGGCTTCCCTCAACACGCGAGCTCGCACGGTTCTACGGAGTTTCTCGCGGCACGGTTGTTACCGCATTCGAGCAGTTGCATGCGGAAGGTTATTTGGAAAGTAACGTGGGTGCAGGTACGTATGTGAACACCCTGCTTCCTGAGGACTTGCTGCACCCAAAGCGTGATGCCGGCACTGTGGTTGGAGCGAAGAAGGTCAAGCCATCGCTTTCCCAATTTGCTCAACGTCTCGGACAAGCGGCTGAGGCAAGAAGCCAGCCAGCTCGCGCATTCCGTGCTGCCGAAGCAGCTTTGGATGCATTCCCTATTACTCTGTGGGCACAGATTGCTTCGCGGCGTCTACACAGGGCCACCCGAACTCTTTTAGCCGACGTGGACCCCAGGGGATACCGGACGTTGCGGGAGGCCGTTTCCAACTATCTTGGTACCGCGCGTGGAGTGAGATGCACAACCGAGCAAGTAATCATTGTTGCGGGTATCCAGCAAGGGCTGGACCTCACGGCGCGTTTGCTGCTCGATCCTGGCGATTCAGTATGGGTCGAAGATCCTTGCTTCTTCGGCGTGACGTCCATGTTCAATGCGTTGGGTGCGAAAATAATTCCTATTCCAGTTGACATGAACGGTCTCAACGTTGAGGAAGGAGAACGGCGTTGCGATCAAGCCAAACTCGCTTACGTCACTCCAGCCCACCAATTCCCTCTTGGAGTAACAATGTCTCTCGATCGGCGGCTAGCACTCCTGGACTGGGCACGACGCACGGGAGGATTGATCTTTGAAGACGATTATGACAGCGAGTACCGGTACTCTGGCCAACCAATTCCGGCTCTTCAAGGACTGGATCAGGCTGACTCGGTGATATTCGCGGGTAGCTTCAGTAAGGTGCTCTTTCCGAG
>JBKOYD010000098.1:0-15916 GCA_046725195.1 Acidobacteriota bacterium
CGGCGCTGATCAACGCTTGCCTCAACTCCATGGCCGGGAATCGAATCAAAATTCTCTGCCGGCGACAGTTTAATACCTCGGGCTTGAGTACCAGCGACGATGGCTTGAGCAAGCGGATGCTGCGACGACTGATCGGCGGAAGCCGCAAAATGCAATAGCTCAGTTTCACTGAAACTGTTTCCAGCAATGACATCCGTCAATGCTGGTTTGCCCTCTGTCAGAGTGCCCGTCTTGTCAAAGATCACTGTATCAATGGCAGCGGTTGCTTCAAGCGCGGTTGCATTCTTGAATAGAACTCCTTCGCGCGCTCCTTTTCCGACACCGACCGTAATTGCCGTGGGAGTCGCCAGCGCAAGGGCGTCAGGACAGGCAATGACGATCGTCGAAACTGCAGCAGTTAGCGCAAAGAGCAATCCTTCGCCGCCAAGGAAATACCAAATTAGGAAAGCGAAAAGACCAGAGCCGAGCGCTATAAAGACAAGGTACTTTCCCGCCGTGTCAGCTATGCGTTGCGCCGGAGCTTTGCTTGCTTGAGCATTCTGGACCATCTGCACAATCCTCGCGAGTGCCGTGTCAGCACCCACTGCGGTTGCTTTAAAGTTGAATGCGCCTGTTTGATTCACCGTACCGCCAATCACGCGCGCACCTTGAGTCTTGCTTACTGGTATCGGCTCACCGCTGATCATCGACTCATCTACGTAAGAAGAACCCGAAATAACATCCCCATCGACAGGAACCCGATCACCAGGTCGCACAACTATTTCGTCACCCACGACGACTTGTTCGAGAGGAATCTCGGTTTCTGCGCCATTACGTTTTACGCGCGCCGTCGCGGGAGCGAGTTTCAGTAAGGCCTCGACCGCTTTTCCGGTGACGAACCGACTGCGCATCTCCAACCAGTGACCGGCAAGGCTGAATGAGGTGAGCATCGCCGCAGCTTCATAAAAGACGTCACCTTTAAAGGTGAAAGTGGCGGCCACTGAATACACGTAAGAGACAAGGATGCCCAGCGCAATCAGCGTCATCATGTTGGCTTCGCCACGTCTGAGCGCACGCCAGGCTGCTGAAATGAAGGGCCAACCTCCCCACCAGACTACGGGGGTTGCAAGGATGAAGCCGAAGATGTCCATCGGCATCCCGAAGGGCGGCATCCCGGACAGACCGAAGACTTTTCCGAGGGGAGAGAACAGAACAATGGGAACGGAAAGAATGATCGAGACGATGAAACGTCGGAGAAGATCGTGCGCCATCTCTGCGCCGTGCCCTGCGTGCTCGTCATGCTTCATTTCGGCATGAGCTGCTTCGGCGGGTTGTCCCATTACGTGGGCAGCGTGTGCGTGGTTCGCCGGCGCGGGAAATGTACCCTCCGCCTCGACTTTATCTGGGTCCACACGATCTTTGATTCCCACTGACGGATGGCCGGGCTGGCATTTCGAGGGAGCGCAGCTTTGGCAGTCACACCTGTAGCCACTGCCGTGAAGATCAGTCTCAAATGCTTTGGCTGTTGCTACTGAAGGGTCGTAAGTCAGGTGGGCCACACCGCGTGTACGGTCAAGGTGAACCCCTTTCACGCCTGGAAGCTCGCTCAGATAATCCTCAAGATTCGCGTACTCGGTTGCGTCATACGCGTTCTCGAGGTCTACCTCGATCACATACTTGGGTCCAGCAAAAGAGTGCTGGTTTGTTCGGTTCAACATAAGAACACCGACCAAGACGAGACCAATTATCCAGGTCGTCACTGGCTCGGATGAGTTTTCAACCATTCCGCCCGAAGTAGAAAGCTTCCTGTGTGACCACGCGCTCTCCGACGGACAAGCCTTCAAGGATTAAGTATCGACCATTCATTTCCGTCCAAGACGAATGGGGCACATGGAAAACTCATCGGGATTCGACGTCGCCACGAACACGACTTGCTGGTTGTTGATATTCTGAACGGCGTTTGAGGGTATTTCAACAACAGTTGACTCTGATCCATTCAAAGTGGCGAATGAGACATTGACGTACATCCCGATTTTTAGTGCCTGTCCGGGATTCGCGAGTTCCACTCGAACTGGTGAACCCCGGATAATAGATGGCCTGGACGTCGTAATAGGTCTCTTTGTCGAGTCGCATCTTCCCCGGCAACTCAAGGGTGTGTGCAAGAGCCAGGGCAATCGCTACGGCCACAAGAATCACGGTCAAGCACTGCAAGACATTGAACATCATCTGAACCCCCAGCCAGACAAATCAAAAAAAGCCCCTCCACAAGCGAAGCGGCATTAACCGCTCAGCGTGTCGCCAACTAAAAACCCCGCAGAGCCGACAAACCGACGGTCATGCGAAGGTTTTCTCGCATTGGTGGCTATACTCTAAGCTGTTAGGCGCAGCCGGTTGGCGGAAGTTGGAATAGGTGCTTAAGCAACAGGCTCGATACTAGTAACGCGTATGGTCCTGCCACTGACGCGGCCTGTTACCTTCACCTTCTGTCCCGCAAATTCACGTGCCTTGTCCTGGCCTGTTTTGTCGAGTTGGTAAACTCGCTTGTGATCGCGATCGGCAAGCACGAATTTACCCCCGCGATCAACACACTTCAGTGTGCACGACTTATCATCGCCCATACCTGAAACGTGTTTCAGTCCACAGTGATTGTCGCTGATGTAGCCGACAAGGCTCTTTTCCTGAACCTTGTTGTTTGCGTTTTGAGCAATGCCTGCCAATGGGCCGCCCGATGCTACACCCAGTACGAATAGAACCAAAATTAATCTAAGCAACGTCTTTCGCATTGTTATCCCTCCATTTAGTTCGTAGTGACTCTGGGGTTTTCATTCGATATTGATTATTGATTCTTCGGCGTTGCTGACGGCGGAGGCGCGCGCCGCGGTGCGCTCGAATGCCAGTGCACGATCCGCCAGCCATCCTCGCGCTTTTCGAGAATAGCCGTCCCTAGTCCGCTGCCTTCGACGTGTCGCGTCTTGCCGTTGTCCATAACGTCGGCGGCAATTGCGTATTTGAGGGTGGCCCAAGCTGTATTGCCGGCAAGACGAATCTTGATATCGCTCAATTCATATTTTGTATTCTTCATCTCACCCATCTCAGGTACCAGATGATGATCGCGGTAATCGGCCCACCCGTAATTGGCGTGACCGCTCTCAAAGATAGTCAGCGACTCATCGTTGGCCCACACCTTCGTAGCTTCGACGACATCGTTTTTAGCAAAGCTTGATGCACTCCTCAGCAGCGTTTCGCGCACTGCGGCTTCGTCAGCTGTTTGCGCGATAGCTGAGCGTTCGTTTGCAACGGCGAATGCGAGAACGATCGGCATTAAAGCGCCGATCAAGATCCGCACACTAACCGCTGTTTTCTGTTTCTTCATCACTTCTCTCCTTCCGGTGATCATTTCATCAGTTGATTTGAGCGAGCTTCGCTTTCATCTGATCAATTTCGGCCTGCTGGCTCGCGATGATGTTCTTACACAGATCCTTGACCACCTCCGGTTGGTTATGGTTTGGTCGGCGGTTTTTCACTGTTAGGGTTCATATTCCCGTGTATGCTATGCATGCTTTGCGTGTCCATCTTGCCGGGACGAATGCGGAAGAAAAGTTTCCACGACACGGGATTACTGCCGTAAAGCTGATCGAGAATCGAAGGTTTCGAGTAGAAGGTCAGATCGCTACCAATTGCGAGTGAAATCTTGTCGGTGTTCCAAAGTTCGCGTACACCGCCAAATGTATAAGCGCCGATGCGAAATGACGGATGATCGTCAGTTATGCCCAGAAGCGCACGGTCGCCCGGCCTGAGAAGTTCATTCTTGTCGACCAACTCAAGCCGCGTGTAGACATAGTTCTTGTCGAGAAAGTTAACTGTAGACTCCAACGTATAACCGTTCAGATTGTGAACCTCACCGGGAGCGCTTGTATGGTTACGACCCCACACAAATGCCGACGCCCAGTTCCCACGGTTAAATGGCTTGTTGTACTGGAGTGAAGCCGTGGTCCGTCGAATGTCCACGTCCGGCTCCTGCCCCTCGGGACTGCGCAAGAAACCATGACTTATCTGGAAGGTCCAGTTGTTGTTAGGCATTATCCAAAGTCGCGCTGACCTGGAATTCCATTTGTGGGAATCAAAGTTATACCGATTCTCATCCGGCTCACGCCCATTAAAGATCGAGCCTTCCAGCTTCAACCAACGATAAGTGAAACCACTCGTCAAAACGCCGAAAGAGATGTGCGTCGAATCTTGTAAGTGATGTGACAGAGTTGCAGACGGGTTCTCGGATGCAGACATTCGGTGCATAAAGGCGACCGGCCCGAGTGCGGGTTCTCCGGGATAGCCGAAATAGGTATACCAGGTGCCATGTTCACCAAGCGGAAGCGTGTACTGCGCCGACAACTCCATGAACAGGTCGTGAGGATGCTGGTGATCGATTAAGGGCTGCCCTTTAAAAGTTTCACCCGTTTGAAAAAGAAGCGGTGAACCTCCGGGCGGAAATGTGAATGGCTCAGCACTGAACATTCCTCTCAATTGCAAGGTGCCTTTGCCCAACTTGTGATAAGCCATTGGCATAAACCAGTTGGCTGATTCAGCCTTTGTCACGCCACGCGGTCCACCTTGACGGTTCATTGCTGCGACGAGGTTGAAATGAAACATCAGCAGCCAATCACCAGCTACCTTGTGGTACATGTGCATTGGCCCTGACGAAGGCTGCCAAGAAGTTCCCGATCCCATTGCACCCATCGACATGACGTTGGTATCACTCGATCCGACACGAATGCCCATGTCATTACCCATCATCACCATCAGCGGGCCCATATTCATGTTCATCCCGCCCGTTTCCATGCTGGGCATTTGACCCATCGGACTTGCTGACGGGCTCGCAGAAGGCATCGGCATATGCATCTGGTGTTGGGGAGAAGCTTGTGGGTTTGGCGAGGCTGTCGGCATTTTCATACCCGGCATATTCATCTCCGCTTTCGGCGAAGCTCCCGGCGATGGAGACGGCATCGGCATGTTCATTTCCATCTTTTGCTGCGGAGATGCTTGGGGGTTCGGTGAAGGAGTCGGCATCTGCGTTCCCGGCATGTTCATCTGCATTTGCTGACCAGGTTGCTGAGCCGCCGGCGTCGCTGTTCCTTTTGGAGCAGGCGCGGTTTGAGTCTTGGGCATACTCATGCCCGACATGCCCACTCCGGGCATGTTGCCCATTTGATGTTTCTTTGCCGTTCGCTTCGTTCTTGTTGACTTGCGTCTCTTCTTGCTCGCAGTTTTGCGATTTGCCTTCGGCTTAGACATCTCCATCCCAGCCATTTTGCTCATGTCATGCCCTTGAGCCATCCCATCAACACTTGAAATCATTAGACCAATAACTACAACTGCGCATATCGCGATCACCGCGATGAATGCGCCAAACCTTAACTCCTTCATGATCTCCCCTTCGAACTGCTTCACACAAAAAATGAAAACTAACGTTGACGCGCACACATAGGCACACGTCGACGCTGACGGGTTAGCTACGATTCTTAAGGGGTTTAGATTCGGAAGACGTTGATTAGAACATGGCGGGGGAGTACGTTGCCCGGTGGCCCATGCTCCATCTGTGCGACAGAAACGGGAAGAGCAGCAGGCAGCGCAATGACAACGCTAAGAGGCGGCGCGTTCGTTTCGATCAATCTTTTCGATGGATCGACTGCAACGACAGTAGCGATACCCGACGCTGGTTGTGAATGCATCCAACAATGCCCACATGGTGCGGTGGGAAGATTAACCGCAAGAGGATCAGCAAAGAATTCTGTTCCAACCTGTAATCGACGATTCTCGGGGCTCGAGTTGTCTGAGGTCTCTAGGTCGGCCCCGCTCGCCACCTTTGTCTCGTCCATTTGCATGTCGCCCATTTCCATGTCGGCCATTTCATGGTGACAGGATGGCTTATGGTCGACCTGCTGGGGTTGCCGAGGCTCGCGTTTGATGTAGCAGTCGCTATTGGATAAGTAACGAGGACAATGCGCGGCGGCAATTACGTTCCCCCACGCACTTAGAAGAAACGTTCCGATCAGCAGAAAAATTGGAATGCTGCGCTTTGCCATGAACCGAAAGATTATTATGCCTTACAGATTAGAAATTTCCCTAGCGGGAACTTCATTGGTGAAGGTCAAAAACTTAGCCCTCTAAACCCGGCTTGCGGTCCCAAACAGCTTCAGCGCTGGGTAAAATGCACAGTCATGCTTTGTCACGATTCGCGCGTTCAATATACGCAGAAGCCATACGCACTGCTACTCAAGGACAATCTGAGTCTCGCAGCACGTGGTCACGAATCCTGCTGCTTTAATAGCTCGCTTAGTTTGACCATGAGCTCGCGCGATCCAGGCTGAACAAGCAAGTCCCTCAACTCGTTTAGCGTTGCAGAACTCGCCGAAGGACCGACCGTGCGGGAAGATTGGCGTTGCAACTCGGCGCAATATGTTCTTATACAACGCAGTACGGCATCGGGATTAACGCCATGTTCAGCAAGCAACTTTCCGAGCAACTCTTTGCCAAGCAAACATTGCAAGAGTCGGCAAAGCGCCTCGGCAGGTCCACGCGGGTCATCTTTCCCTGTTGGCGGGGGCGTATCTCCTCCCCTCCAGATCGCACCTGAGAGTCCCTGCTCCCGAGTAAACGGCTGCCCGCGAAGTGTGGCGCCTACAGCTCGAACGCGGAACTGATACACCCCTGTCGAATTGGCTGGCACACTCGCTTCAAAGATACCCGGTTCCACCTCAGGAAGAACCACGAGACCAGTGGTAAGGTCAGGTCTGACCAACTCAGCCCGAACCATTGCCCGCCTGTTAACTGGAAGCCCGTATTCTGTGAGGACAGCTCTCAAGTTGAGCAAGGCCCTTGGCTCATTGCTTGTTTGCGTAAGGCGTGCGCGCATTCGCAGGTTTGAGTACGAATGGACCATCAGACTGTAACGAACTCCGTGTACGTTCTGTTGAGTCGCAGCTGGCGCCGCCACGTCTAACCCTCTTCCTGGGACTCGCTTGCGACCTGAGAGAATCGCGTGCCAGGTTCCCACCTGTTGACCGGTACCGTTGATCAAAACGGGTAGGGTCATTCGGTAAAACGCCACGTTGGTGCCAAACGAATGCGACATACCCGGCGTCGTGTTGGCCAAAACACGGTCGACAATGCTGCCATCCGGTGCCTCGAGTACGAAGTCGATGAACTGTGGAAGAGGCGACAGCAGGATCACATCACTGCCAATGTCCGCTTCGTTTAGCTGGAATGGAATCCGGTGTTTGTCTCCTGGGTTGATAAACCCTTCAGGGTCGACGACGATGTCCTCATTCGTCACTCCCGCGAGAATCTGGAGGAAGTACTTGTTAAGGCGAAACAGATCATCGTTGCCGAGCGCGCCAGTTAACCGCAGAAAACCCTCATGGTCGTTGCAGAGCTCAGTCAAGGCGTTTGGTTGAATCTGTTGTGCCGTTCCGAGAGCTACGGCGAACACATTGGCAGTGATGAGATCCTGCACGTCGTGTATGTATTGCCCGGCAGTTTCGAAGCCGTCAGTGAAAACGATTATGGCCGTCTTGTCATAACCCGTAGCGGCAGGAGTCAACAGCATATTCTGGGCCTGCTCCACGGCATCGCCGATTGCAGTATTTCCCGCAGGATTCGGCGTATGTAATGCAATTAGGTTCTTGAGATTTGATCGCGTTAAATCGTCGAACGGGTTTTGAGGCGGCGGCCCGAGCGGTCCTGTTACCCCTATCACATCATAAGCGTCATGATCGAAGCTCACGATGCCTAATGCGTTTCCTTCCTGAATTACGTCCACGAACGAAGGCGCGGAGTACTTCAGCACATCAATCCGTTTCGGAAGTGCATCAATACCAGAGTCGAAATTCATGCTGTTTGACTTATCCAGGGCAATTACGACTGCGACGCTGGGACGAGCAATGGTCTCAGCTGTAATCGGGATCACGAAGTCTTCATTAGTCTCTGTGCAATGAATCGTGACCTCACCCGTGGCAGTATCTCCGGCGTTCGTTCCTGTGTAGGAGATCCACAGATGCGCTTTTGCCAAGGTAAAGTCGGAGGTTGAGGGCACCGTGTCTGAGTTACCAAGCGGAGTGATACCGAAGTTGGTTCCTGGAGGTCCGGTGAGCACGGTGGGACCGTTGGTGATCTCGAAATGAACGTCGTCGCACGATATGGCTGAAAACACTGCCGCCCGAACGGTGGTTTCACCTTCAGGCACCTCGTTAAAATTGATCGTCATCGTTTCGCGAGTAACGACCGTCGGGTAGGTTGGAAGGGTGTCGTAACAGGGCGGCCTCACTATGGACGCGTGTTTCGAAGTCTTGATGACAAATTCATTTTCTGGTGAGTACCACGGTCGCGTGGGCCAAGTCCCGGTACCCTCCCAAGGCTGTAAGGGTTCATTGATCTCTGGATCAGAACCCAGTGAACCATACGCCTGATTCGGATCGAGGCGATCGGCATGTCCTAGCTGAGTCTGCCACGTGGCCCACAGCCGATCGACATTTGAGTGCAACAAAAAGACTAACGGGTCGCGGAACGAGGTGTGAGCATTACCAAGCCCGAGCCAACTGTGAGCCTCGCTATGAGCGTTCGCGGTAGGACCCTGCATTAGACTGTCAAAGTCAGCAAAGGTCGCAGCGCCGATGAACGTCGCATCGCTGGGCCAATTGGATGAGCCTACTGGTGGCGCACCTGATTGGACGTTGCGGGCTCGGTTTTTTGGCGGATCAGCAGGGTTTGAATGGAGCTCATAGCTTCCTTGCCACGTAGGAGTGAAAGGATTTGGATGGATATTCTCATCGCGCCAATTGTCACCGGGTGCGGCGGGATCATAGAACTTGGCGCTCAGCCAGGGCTCGCCTGCCTCGCCACTCATGTTGCCGAACAGCGGGAACAATGGGCTGATGTCATCATTCCAGTCCCAATAGTGAAGCGATATATCGGGATCTACCTCACGCAATAACGACTCAAAATAATTGCAGAGTTCGCGGTGCCACGGCAGAAAGGCTGCACCACCGTGAACGTGCGTGGCCTGATGGATTTCGTCCATCTTGAACCAGTACGAAACTCCGCCCGCGGGAAAGTCGGTCCTACTACCTGGATAGTGACGTTTGTTGAGTTCGACGATAGCATCTACGAAGCGTTGCTGCTCTTGCGCGCTGACGGTGAGGATGTTTCTGCGGATTCCGTCGCCAAGTGCCATGATGAGGCTCCTTTTCTACTGGACGTTGCCCCCGCTCATCCTCGCACCGTGCAACCGATGTTCCGGCCAGATACGAGTCACTTGTGTTTTTAGACGTTCGTGTTTCAAAGAGTTGAGGAGGCACCAAATACAGTGGCGCTAGAGATGTCTTTGGAAGAAAACGGTGAGAATGGGACCTGTAAGCGAGAGCCTTGACAGCTATTCAGGGTGTCTACAAACCGCAACTAACTATCCGATCGTATATGCACTTGCTCTCATGAACTGAGTTCGCGTCAGAATAGAGTCTTGAAAGGCCAAAAATAGTCTCGCCTCACGTGTGTAATCTCACGCTGGACATGCAGCGAAACTGGGAAGGGGCGGTTGGTTACAGTCGCAAACTTCGGGGACGCAGAGTGCTTCCAATCACGGATACTGAACTAAAACTCATTGCAGCGGCGGCAATCATAGGACTGAGCAGCAAACCGAAGAACGGATAAAGAACTCTAGCGGCAATCAGAACACGCTACCAGGCGTAATAGACAAACGCGAAGAAGAGGTTCTGCTTGATGTTGCCCATCTTCGTACGACTCAACCGGCTAGCTCTCACAATTCCGCTCAGATCACCTTTTACTAGAGTCTCACCCGCGCTTGCGATCGCAACGTCAGTTCCCAAATCGATTCAAGAGTCAAGTCCTATTTCACGTCTTCCGCCAGAGCGGAAGGGCTCGTGCAGGAGATTAAGATCCCAGTAGCCAAATTCCTCTCGATCATCCGGCGTTACAAAGGACTTCCATTATTGGCAACCTTTCCCGCAAACTGCGGCCCAAGAATCCTTTCCAAGGCTTTGATCACGGCCGAATTTTCGCCCACATAGAGCACGATCAATCTGCGGTTTTTATAGAAGTGTGGTGGCGCAACCCACAACGGCATGCTTGTGCCAGCGGACGAGCCGGACCCGCTAACGCTTTTAGCTTCGCGTTCGGCCGCCTTAGCCGACGCATACTCGAAGACCTGAACCTGCTCGCCGCGGATGGTAATGCCTTGGCCCTTCACCGAGAAAAATGGCTGCGAGACTCTTCCCGCGTGCCCGACTTTTTCGCCGCTAGCCCTGAGCCTATTTATCAAGTCCTTAAGATTCGTCGGGGTGCGCTTGGATTTATTTATCGCCTGCCGTCCAATCGGCATCGCGCTTAGGTGTGGATCAGCAAATCGCGCTGGCGCGAAACCGCCACTCAACGTCATGAGAACGGAAATAAACATTATGCTTATCAGGACACCCCTTGTTTTCATATTAGTCATTTTAACTCCCGCGATGATTCTCGACGACTACGGCATTCTGCAAGGGCGGCATTCTAAAAAAGTGACAGTCACATATTTCTCCAGCTTTTTGCGTGCTCTGGTCCGTAACAGCAGCTCGCGCTTGTGGCTTATCTCCTATCCTGATTCCATCACATTGACACAGTTTCCGGTAGGCATTGATAATAGCCCACGCTTCGTCATTACAACCCCTGCTCGAAGAAGTGACTAACGCATTTCCCATCACCCCTAGAGCAAGGGCGGTACATCCTTACAGCTAACCAGGGAGGATATTTAAATGTTTAGAACTTCGTGTAAGCGCCTACTGTTGGCCTCTTTTATCGTCTTCACATTTGTTGCGCTGACCGCCGTCACTTCGGCAAATCATTCTTGGGGTGGCTATCACTGGGCGCGGACAAGTAATCCCTTTACAGTGAAAATAGGAGATAACGTCTCATCCCAGTGGGATTCCATTCTATCCACTACGGCCTCGGACTGGAGCCAATCTACAGTGCTTGACACTGTGATTGTGGCTGGCGGGGCGAGACCGAGGAACTGCCGACCCACGAGTGGTCAAGTCGAGGTTTGCAATGCAACCTATGGTAATACCGGATGGCTTGGGGTGGCCCAGATCTGGATCACCGGAGGCACACACATTACACAGGGCACTGTGAAGTTGAATGACACGTATTTCAATACCCCGACATATAACACCACTGCCTGGAGAAATCTTGTGTCATGTCAGGAGGTCGGCCACACCTTAGGATTGGATCACCAGGACGAGAATTTCGATAACCCGAATCTGGGCACGTGCATGGACTACACGAGCAATCCAGGGACGAATCAACATCCGAATAAACATGACTACGACGAATTGGTGACGATCTATTCGCACCTGGACAGCACGAGCACGTTAGGTCAGATCTTCAATCGCGTGCAGGACTTTGTGCACAGTGCTCCGCCTGAGTGGGGCAAGCTGATCCGGCATTCACCAAACGGCAAAAACTCACTTTACGAACTGGATCTCGGAAATGGCCGGAAGGTTTTCACGTTCGTGATTTGGGCGTGATTCACACGAGTCAGGCGCGCGGTTGCTCAGCAATGATCGTGAGCTGAGTCCGCTTTCAGATAAGTATCATAGCAGGGTCAGGCAGGTGCTTGGCCCTTCTTCTTTTCTGGTGATTGGTCACAATTAGTTTGACTCGTGTCCTCTCCAGTAGACACACGATAGCGTGAGTTCCCAAAACAAGCGTCAAGAACACGAACAAAACTCACCAATCTAGCGCCGGTATGGTTGTTGCTCTTGGTCCCGAGAGACCCTCGCACAGCTGCTCAAGAGCTGATTGACTCACACATTCCGAAGGCGTTTCCAATCGAAAAACATTTAGGAGTGTAAAGCGCGAGATATCCTGGTTGGAGAAGCTGTCTCACAAGAGGTCCTGGATGGAATTAATCTCATGAAATCCTCAACGGTGAATAGAGCAAAAACGCAAGGGAATCACGTCGACATAAAAAGGAGGAGTTCTCATGGCCTTAGGTGATGGCATTCGCCGCAATCTTGAAACAGTAAGTAAAGATGGGCCGATCGTTTACGTGATGCGATTCTTGCACTGAATAAGACATTTTATCCGCGCGCCAGAACCAATACGCCACCTGGACATGCGCACATATTACGTGATGTGCTGACTTGGAAACATTGACTCGTTTATCAAATGGAGAAATTAAGCTATGGCTCGGACCCACGCTGAAATGTCGAAAGCCACGAAGGCATTGTTAAAGGTTATTAAGCCTTTAAGCGCGAAAGAGGAACACACTGCGACCGCGGCGGCCGTGAAGCACTTGACTGAAGAGCTTTCCGAACGCTACCAGGTTTTTCCTGCCGAACTGCGAATTCCCAAACCGCCAAGACCGAATTCCGCTTCGAAACGAATGATAGCCGTGCTGATCTTGGATTATGAAAAGAGGCGCACTTTGGAAGTCCTGGTAGATACGTTGGGGAAGCTGGTCCAGAAGACGGAGCTCACGGGATTCCAGCCGGTATTTCTTGCTAAAGAGATTCAGGACGCTCGCAGGATTGCAGAGGAGGATGAGCGCGTGGCCCGGGTAAACAAAGTACGCGGCGCATTCGCCAGCGCTTTTGGTCCACACTCCTACGGAAAACCCGGCGCCCGGCTGATAGGACTGCGTTATGCAACAGTCGACCGCAAGCAGAATGCTCGGTTACTGGGCGAGGCTATCGTCGATCTCTCCGAACAGAAATTGGTGCACTTTGAAGATACAGGCGAGGAGGAAAACTAGTCATGGCTGCCTTTGGAAACTACCACAATGTAATTGGCGCGGGATGGTCAGTCTATTGGAAGATTCCAGTTGCTTCGGCGGGCGGTCTCGAGATCTGGTGGGCCGACTTTCAGGGCCATCGTGTCCTTTGGAGAGGAAGCCAGCCGTTTGCTCTGGTTCCCTACCACGGTGGTTCTCCCACTTTCAAAGATGGCTTGGACTCCCACTGCGGAGGAGCTCCCTTCACCGCTTTAAAGCATACCGCGCCAAACAGCATGGCACCCTGGCAGAATCCTGGGCCATTTGTTGCTGCGGTTGATACCGATGCCGTTGTTGCGACCACCGAGCCGGCCGATGATTTCAATCCGGCGAGGCTCATCATCTCCGCAAAGTTCCAATGCGGTTGGTACCAATATGTGCACAGCTGGGAATTCAATAGCGATGGAGTGATTACTCCACACGTGGCCATGGGTGGTCACGTGCATCCTGGTAAGCCCGACGTGGCTCACGTGCACCATATGTACTTCCGCCTCGATCTCGATATCGACGGGCTATTTCCTCGCGACGTTTTCGAAGTATTTAATCACAATAGCTTCGCTCAACCGGGAGGCGACAAGTGGGACACGCTAAATGCGCAAGGTAAGCTTCTACACGATCCCGACAAAGCACGGAAGTGGAGAGTGCGGAATACGGTCGCAAAAAACGACACGGGTCAGTTCAAAGGATACGAGGTGGAGTTGCCGCGCCTAGCCGGTCGCGATCAGTATTCAACTGGCGATGTTTGGGTAACCGTTTATCGTGGGGATGGGTTTCAGCAAGGCGAGAACGTCGGGCTTCAGTGCACCGATGTCGAGCTTGCAAACAATTATGCGGTGGGTCCGTTGGATACGGTCAATGGCAGTGACATCGTGTTTTGGTTGGTTGTCCGAGCCCACCATGAACCACGCAACCTTGGCGAAGAGGCAGATCATCTGCCGTATCACTATGAAGAATTCTCAATCGTGCCGCGCAGCTTCCGCAACGCGAAGAGGGATCGTCGAGGGCAAGGCTAAGAGAATAGCATCTGAGGGAGTGTACAGTTACTCGAAAAAATCGAAGTTGTGTCTGACCTATCCATGACCATGGGATGCGTCGCCATGTAACACATTTCCTTGTCCTTATCCGCCAGGAATGGTGGATTAACCGTGATGCGCAGAATATAGGTACCTGGGGGAACGGACGGCTGTCCATCTCCTCCGTCTAGCACGAAATACTGACCCCCCAGTTTCCACACGTAAGTATCTGCCCAACCGACACTGATGCCTTGGTTGCCCGTTATAGCCGGTTCAGTGGCTGTGGCGGGCGCGCCACATGAAAGGTAGTTGCGATCATTACTTGCAGGTCCCGGATAGTCCTGGAATTTCTCTACATCAATTATGCAAAAGCCGCGCTTTGCAGCCCGCCACGTGTAACCAGTTGCCGGATCGATCAACTCATAGAGAGTATAATGGCGAAAGTGGAAATGCCGATGACACGTTGCGTATTCGTATAGTCCATCGCCAGCATCTACGTGTGCATTTAGATCCCCCAAAGCTAGGTCGGCAGTCCCTATGTTTGGTGTAGAGACGGTAAGCGTAGAAGTACCCGCTCACCTGGAGTGATGTTTCCCTCTTCAACGCTACAAAAACTTGCTGGCAGGTTTTCGACGCGCACCACCCAGTTCTGCAAAAGCCGCTTTTGGTCCACAATAAGATCAGGTTTGCCCCGCTAATGCGGTAACGGCTTTCGCTTTCGTGAAGGTGAGAGTAATTCCGAGAGTCAAAACTGCGGCAGTAGAGAAAGCAATCCACTTTTTCATGTAAGTATCTACCTTCTGTTGACGTGCGTGAGTTGAGAGTAGTGCGTCGGACGATTTTGAGGGAGCATAAGTAAATACTGGCGGTAAAGAAATTTCAATCCGCTATAGCTGATAGAGAAAAATCTTCAAACTTTAAATGATACGGCCCCTCTCAAAACCCCAGAGGTCCCCTCGATCATGCTGTCGAATCCAAAGCCGACTAGCGCTATGCTGCCGGCCACTAAAACAGCGCCAACAGCTATCGGGCCTTCAAGACTGTTGTAGCCAATTGTGAAGTATTCGAGACACGGCCCCGCTTAACCAGGCCCGACCCTTTCAATCTGTGTTAGTGTGATAATTTCCTGACTCATCAGACGAGATTATTCGCCGCTACCGGAACCCCAATACCGAGATTATTCCCAGGCTCTGCCGTTCTCGAGTACGTATCATTGTTTCCGGATCAAACCACGTATTCGATGCAGATCATTTCGACAGGAGGACAGTTATGCCGACACGCCATCAACGTGGCCACTTGAGACGGGTTGAGCGGAAGAATGGTCCATCCGGCTGGGAATTTCTATGGGGCAAGAATGACGCCGTAGGAAAATGTATTCGAGGTAACGTGGTGATCGGCTCGATCGAAGAATATCCGACTGAAAACTTGGCCCAAGCCGCCAGCAACGGTCTACGAACATGTACAGGTCCATCGCCGAAGTAACACGCACAAGCATGGAGATTTAGATTTCGGAGTTTAATCCGTTCCAATCATAACGTCAGTCGCTTTGATGATCGCGTAGCACTGCTTGTCTGTTGAGAGTTCTAACCGCTCAGCAGATTCTTTCGTAATGATGGAAACAATCTCCAGTCCTCCAGGCAACTGGATTATCACTTCGCTGTTGACTGCACCGTGGTCTACACTCTTAACCGTGCCCTTCAAGATGTTTCTGGCGCTGATTTTCAATTGCTCCGCCTCCTCGTGCTTTTTTGTTTGAATAATTCTATTCCTTTTATGCGCGGAGCGGCTAATTCAGTAGAGAAAGGCGTTTGTCACCTAATGTATTTCAAGCTCCGCCCGATAGCGAAGGTCTTTACGAATACAACAGTTCGTGAGCAATGTGTGACCTTTTGGACCTCAGGCTGTTTTCGTTTGGCTCGTCGCTGCGCTTGAACATTGACCGGCATACAAAGCGAAGTTACAAAAAAGAGTATCGCTGTGGTTCTGACAACGATTTTTCCGAACGACCTAATCCGCATTTTCTTTTCCTCAGATTCTTTATGTAATGCTTGATTCAACATAGCCACTATCCGTTTGGGTGTGACTTCAACCATTCAGCGCGCAGCAT
>JBKOYD010000139.1:0-10359 GCA_046725195.1 Acidobacteriota bacterium
GGCGCGAGAGCGCTTCCCGCGCTTTCTCCTAGTGTCGAGTTTTTACATTTCTGCAAAAATCTTATGATGTGGTTGCTCTGTAAAATAAGCCCTGGCTTTTTGTTCCGGCTGCAGACCTTCTCTCTCACGCTCGCGTTGGCCGGTATTGCCTACCCAGATTATGCAGCTAGCGAAAGCATTTGCCGCATTTGCAGAGATGCAGTCGTTACTGTCGAACAGGAGAGCTCACCGCAAGTTCCCATTCTTTCCGATGGACGGCACCGGTTGAAAGGTGGTGAAGCCCATTCTTACCGAGTTACGCTCACCGCCGGCCAGTTTCTCTTTGCAGTCGTAGAACAGCAAGGAATCGACCTTGTGATCGAATTGTCAAATCCAGATGGTTCACAATTAGGTCTGGCTGATAGCCCGAACGGTCGCTGGGGCTCGGAACCGATCCTCTTAATAGCAACAACATCTGGAGAATATCGGGTTGGAATTAAATCTCCGACTGCCCAGGCCGAAGCTGGAAACTACCAAATCCGAATACAGGCTTTGCGGGAAGCGACTCCTACGGACAAGCAACACGTAGCCGCGCAAAGATTATTCGAAGAAGCTCAAAAGCTCCGCACTCAGCCTACTACGACTGAAAAACGCACTGCGATAGCTAAATACACAGAAGCGCTACCGCTTTTTAAAGCGGCGGGCGACTCTTATCGGCAAGCTCTCGTTTTGCACATGATGGGACTCATGCATCTACAGCTGAATGAGTTTCGCACCGCCCTCCCATACCTTAGCGAGGCAGTTTCACTCGCGAGGACTTTTAAGGACGGACGCCTCGAAGCATCGATTGAGACGGTGATTGGAGGCGTGCATGACGTGCTGGGGAATATAGGAGAATCTCGCGAACATTATGAGCGAGCAATCACACTTGCCCGCACATACAACAACCCCCCAGCTGAAGCTTCAGCTCTGAACAATATTGGCAAGCTTTACAACGACTCGGGTGATTTCCAGAGAGCACTCGATTATTACCTGCAATCGCTGCCGCTGTTTGATCGGCCCAATCAACGGGCCATCACGCTCAACAATATCGGGGTGTCCTATTCCGGTCTTGGAGAATTTGAGAAAGCCATCGATTACCTGCAGCAAGCGGTTACGATATTACGTGCCGGCAACGACAAAAATGCTGAATCCTACACACTGAGTAATATTGGTCATGCTTACAAAGGTCTGGAAAACTACCAGGAAGCTCTGAACTACTTTGAGCAGGCACGGGCGATTCAACAAAAGACTGGTAATCGCGCGCAGGAAGCCGAAACTTTGGACCTCACCGGAGCAGTCTATTCTCAGATGGGCCAACCCGAAAAAGCGCTCGCACTCCATCAGCAGGCACTCGAGATTCAGCGGGCCAATCAAAATATCCGCCGTGAAGCAATTTCGCTGACAAACCTGGGCTATGTTTACGATTTATTAGAACAATCTCAAAAAGCCCTGGAGCAGTTTGAGCAGTCGCTTTCTATTCTGCGCAGCATTGGTGATTTGAATAGTGCGGCGCGTGCTCTGGAAGGACGAGCGCGCGCTGAACAGCGGCTTGGAGATCTCGTCGCCTCAAGAAAGAGTATTGAGGAGTCGCTGTCGTTGATCGAGACTGTAAGGGCACATTCCGGCAGTCAACAACTTCGTGCCTCCTACCTGGCCTCGCGCGAAAAGGCTTACGAATTCTACGTTGATTTACTAATGCAGCTGGATGCCAAGGACGCCGGCAAAGGCTACGCAGCCGAAGCACTGAAGGCCAGTGAACGTGGTCGTGCACGCAGCTTCATGGAGTTGCTCAACGAAGCGCACGTCGATATTCGCGAAGGTGTTAACGCGGACTTGATAAAACGTGAGCGAGAACTGAGCCAACTATTGAATGCAAAAGCGCAGCGCGAGATTCAGTTAACTGCGCGAAAAAGTAATCAGCAAGAGATTGATACTCTTCGCAAAGAAATCAGCGCGCTGGAAGACGAATACCAGCAAGTGCAAGCAGCAATTCGAAAGGCGAGCCCTGCGTATGCCGCACTCACTCAACCTCAGCCTTTGGAGCTTAAAGAGATTCAACAGCAGCTGGATCCGAACACGCTTCTACTCGAATACTCTCTCGGAGATGAGCGAAGTTATCTATGGGCGGTATCAAAAGATTCATTGAAAACCTACCAGCTGCCGAAACGAGCTGAGATACAAAGCGTAGCGAAGCAGGTTTACGACTCGCTCACAGCTCGGAGTTGTTCGATGTCAATTGAGACTCCGATGCAGCGTCAGCAGCGAATAGCCCAAGCAGATGAACAGTTTCGAGAGTCGGCGACGCAGTTGAGCAACATGATTCTTGGGCCAACAGCAACCGCGCTGGGGAAGAAGCGTATCGTCATCGTTGCTGATGGAGTTCTGCAGTACATTCCATTTGCCGCTTTGACGAATCCTAAATCGGCAGTCGCGGAGCCACTCGTTGTTCAGCATGAACTCATCACCTTGCCGTCCGCTTCGAGCCTGGCGATTCAGCGAAGAAACCTTGCTCGTCGTAAACCGGCGCCCCAAATGCTCGCGGTCCTGGCTGACCCAGTGTTTACGACGAATGATCCCCGACTGGCGAAAACGACGTCGCCAGTTCGCCAGGACGGTGCCGGCGCGGCGGCCAATACAAGAAGAATCGAGCACCCAACCGAGCCAATGGGCCAACTTTCAATCCGGCGTTTGCCATTTACGCGCCAGGAAGCAGATCAGATACTCGCCGTAGCGCCTGCGGTGACTAATTTGAGGGCCGTCGATTTCCGCGCCAATCGATCTCTTGCCATGAGCGACGAGTTAAGTAAATTCAGGTACGTACATTTTGCCACGCATGGTTATCTCGATAGTGCTCGGCCCGATTTGTCGGCAATTGTTCTTTCGTTAGTGGACCGGCAAGGCAATCCGCAGGATGGGTTCTTGCGTTCACATGACGTTTTCAACCTGAAGTTGCCGGCTGAACTGATCGTCTTGAGTGCATGCGAAACCGGGTTGGGCAAAGACGTCCGTGGCGAAGGGCTCGTTGGGTTGACGCGCGGCTTCATGTACGCGGGTGCACGTCGAGTGATTGTCAGTTTGTGGAATGTAAACGACAAAGCCACCGCGTCATTAATGCAACGTGTTTATGCGGGAATCTTGAAGACCAATAAGACACCGGCGGCCTCTTTACGTGCAGCACAGATTGAGATGTGGCGGCAGAAGCAGTGGCAGTCGCCGTACTACTGGGCCGGTTTCGTAATGCAAGGTGAATGGAATTAGCGTAGTGTCCAATTTGTAGGGGCGGCCCTCCGTGGCCGCCCGCTGTGAAGACGGTCGCGTGGACAAGGGCGGCCAGGGAGGGCCGGCCCTAAATTAGACAGCATTGGAATTAGGCTTTGGGGGGCAGGGTCTCCACCCCGTCAGGGGTGCGCATGTTTATAGCTTGCGGCAATGTCTCCCTCCGGCGCCGTTCGGAGGTAAAGGCCACGGCGGACTATAAACATGTGACTCCTACGGAGTAAGAGTATTGCTCGTTATTGTCGAGCCATCCCTTAAGAGATTGTCAGAAAACCAAGAAATTAAGAACTTGCTACACAGGAACACAGGTTGCCCAACCAAGAGCTTGGCCTCGAACGGCTCCGCCGCCTGATGTGAGGATGCGGCTTTGCCCTTCCGTACTGGTCGCGCCGACTGATACTAGCGGCTTCGCCGCCCAACGTTCTGCTATTCCAAATGACAACAGACATTCACTACTCACTGCTGGATTTCATACGTGGATAACGCTGAAGCATTCCCTCTTCCTGCATGACTCTCTCGATCCCTGCAATGTCCATCGGGACGAAATCCGAGATCACGCGCGCACCAGTGTCCGTGATCACAATCATGTCTTCGAGCCGAACGTAGATCTTCTCCTCCGGAACTACCAACGCCGGCTCTATCGTAAACACCATCCCGGTACGTAATGGACCTGAATCCGTACCAACATCGTGCGTGGCCATACCAACCCAATGGCCCAGGCCACTTCGCGGGTTCGCTGCCGATTGTTTATAGCTACTCACAAAGTCGCGCGCTGCACGCTCGTACTCAGCCTTCGAAAACTTCGTCGTCGCGAGCGCACTCTCCATGTCGCGAACCGCTTCCTGTTTGATCACTTGCGCGGTAACTCCCGGTCGGATGTGCTTCAAAATCGCGCTGTAACACGTCAGGTAAAAACCATATAACTCGCGTTGCCAGGGACTAAATTTCCCGTTCACCGGCCACATACGTGTCACGTCTGCCATGTAATAACCGACGTCAGGCGCGTAATCCATCAGGAGAAAATCGCCGTCTAACATTTTGCGCTGGCCAGCGTTGTAATGTGGCCAGTAAGCATTCTGTCCGCTGCCGATAAGCGAGTAGTAAGCATCACCCTGTGCACCGTCGCGATAGAAAACGTATTTCGCGACCGCGTCTAATTCGTATTCGTAAATTTCTGGGGTTGTCGAACGCATTGCTTCCATGAGCGCCAGACCGGAAAGTCGCGTCGCCTTTTCGATCATCGTGATCTCTCGCGGACTTTTGATGAGACGTAATTGATCAAGCGTCGGCGTAAGATCGTTGATGGCAAACTGCGGAAAGCGCATCCGGAGCAACTGAATGAACTCTCCTTCACGCGAGCCTCGTCCATCGAAAGGATCGGCTGCGTAATCACCAATCACACGGACCGCAAGGTCACGCGACATCGCAGTTCCCTCCGCAGGACTGAACGGAGTAAATATCGTGCGTATGAAACCACCGCGCGCATAACGTGCGAGATGTTCGCCCAGCAAATCTGTGCCGAAGACATCATCCACTCCGCTTGATCTCTTCACCTCGTCAGCATCTTCCGCTGAAAGCAGCTTGCCCTCACCTCGTTCGCGTCCTACGTTGCGATGCGG
This sequence comes from Acidobacteriota bacterium, assembly GCA_046725195.1. GTDB lineage: Bacteria > Acidobacteriota > Blastocatellia > Pyrinomonadales > Pyrinomonadaceae > PSRF01. The sequence continues at coordinate 4,917 of JBKOYD010000139.1, forward strand.
AAGATAAAGCAGCGTGCGTTTAGTGGCACCATCGATCAATAAGTAGGCATGCGGAACCTCGATACCACACAGGTAGTAAAACTCGTTAGATTGTCGAAAGCGTGTGTAACCTGGAGGACTCGGTGCTCCTTGAACGAGCGCTATTGAAGAGGCGCCGATTGATTCGAAAACCTTCGCGCGTCGCGCGGCAAACTCTTCCGGTGGAAAGTCTTGTCGAAACGGCGAAAAGCCAACTTGAGCGTTGATGCTGATTGGAGCGAGCAGCAAAGACAATATAACTGCCCATCTGTAGTTTTCATTCATAGATCCCCTCTTCGGTTGATGAGTCCGCGGTCAACAATTCACCTACAGATTACACAGCGCGGTTAGCCACAACCAAAAATATAAGCACCGAAGGTGCGCAATAAGGTAGCCAGGGGCAAGCGCGAAGCGCGCCGCCCCTGGATCGAGAAGCACGAGGTTCGAGCCCTGAAGGGGCGACATAGAGTCCCATTTTTATGTCGCCCTTTCAGGGCTGAACCTTAATTAACAAACCTGATCCAGGGGCGGCGCGCTTCGCGCTTGCCCCTGGCTACCTTATTTCGCCGCTTCGCGGCTCCGGACAATTTCTTGCCAAGCAAACAAGAAGTTGCTCGTTTGTTTCACAGATTACACAGCGGGGGCAAAATTGGGTCACGCATCACCAAACATCGTGGCAATGGAGTCGTACCACTTTCCGGCAAGAAACGGTGTGAAAACTTATCGGTTTAAGAAATGTTTTCAGAGAACTGCAACCCGCTACAGAACCGGGAGCGAAGCGACTGCACGCAAGAGAGCTAAACATGAAGGCTAATGGCCCTGAATTCAGGGCATTCGCAGTTTCCCGAGAGCGAGAGATTGAACCTGATCAATCTCATTCTCACCGCGGCTTTAGCCCGGTGGCAGGCGAGAGACATGCTGGGCTCCTTAAGTCACCGGGCTAAAGCCACGGTGAGAATGAGATTGAATTCAAACTGAACCAGTACGCGGCAGAGCCCTTACTAGAATTTCTCAGAAAAATAAGATCTTAAGAACTAGGTAGACCGAAAAGCTAAGTGCTACTTCCAATAAGCAACGCCAGACACATTTTGCCAATTTTGCCCCTCATGTGGAGCCTTCCGAGTCTTAACTGTATCGAACAAAATGAGCTGCCACAAACTACTTAATCTCTGCACCGGAATTAGGTTTGAGATTCAACGTAAGAGTCACTTCTGTTACAACACCGTCAGCTACGTTCACTTGCTGTTTTGTTGAAACCCTCCCCCGCGAGGTGAACACACTCGCGTTTACTTCGTAAGCGCCGGCAGGCAGATTCTCAAACAGAAAACGGCCGCGCGAATCAACTTGCGGCTGCGACATGAACGTTGGTAGCGAATTTGCTGCATCCTCTCCCGGAATGGTGAGCCAAACTGCGAGCCGCGGAGGCGGCGGCAGTTCGCCGTTCTCGGCTCTTACAGTTCCTCGAACGGTTCCGTTGCCAAACCTTACTACGAGCCGTACGCCCGTGACTTCCTCCTCATCCTTAATCTCAATGCCACGAAGTTGGACCACTCCGTCACGCTCAACCCGCATGATTCTAAATCCCATACGCTGATTGACATTTGAAGTGACCATGAAGTTCGCAGTACCAGCCTGCAGTCCACCAATCCGAAAACTTCCGTCCGGTTTCACGCTCACTGACCGACCAATGCCACCATCTTGACCCTCCCTCTGGACGAACATCTCTAGAAGCAATTGACTAGGCTTGACAACGTCAGACTTGGAGTCGCCATGCTCAAACACAATCAGGCCTGACACAGTCGCGCCACGCAATGTCTTGATCACTAAACCTGTTACGTCCTGATCAATTACCTCTATCGGGATCGGGTCTGCACGGAAATCACTATTCATCTGCTGCTCGAGATAAATCGAATACTTTCCCGGAGTCAGGTTCTGGAATTTGAACTCTCCAAGTTGGTTGGAAGTCCAGCCCGATGTCGAAATGGAAGATGACTGGTTACCGTCGCTCATTTGCAGACCGAGCATTACATTCGGGACCGGTTTTCCAGTAGCGCCGTCAACAATGCGACCGCTAACATCGTGCGCGTCGTTTGTAAGACCGGTACTGACAGTTATGTCAATATTAGTCGCTTCGCTTCCCTCCGACACTTCTATTATCGTGGCCTTAGAGGCGTCGTTGCCGGCAGGATAAAAGGTCTCTCTATAGCGCGAACGGCTAGGACCTCTTCCGAAGGGCCCTTCTTGACTTTGCCCGGCTGATACCCGATACCTACCTTTAGGCAAACCAAAGACTCTATAGATACCGCGATCATCCGTCAGAACATTTTGCAGCTGGCCGGGGTAGACCGGTAGAACCTGATCGTTCTTGCCAACCGGCGTAAGGTTGATGTTTTGCTCAATGAGAGGTTGCCCTTCGGAGTCGGTGACTTTTCCAGTGATGACGCCACCACTAATTAGCGCGAAGTTAACGTTTTGAATAGTTTCACCTTCTGCGATTATCAGAGACTTACCTGGCCCAGGAAATCCACGCGAACCGATCGAACTTGTTGGGCCGGAAATCACAGAAGCCGGGGCTATGGGCGCCACCTGATAAGCACCGGGAGCAACATTTGTGATTTGATAGTTTCCCTCCTGATCTGTCGTGACCTTACGGGACGCTGGCTCATTGCTGTTGAAATCATCAGCGCGCAGAACCACGGTAATGTCCGACGCTCCCTTACCTTTGATTGTGACCTTACCAGTGATCACACCGGTGGCAGTTCTCTGAACTGAATCAGTTTGCGATTCCGACTGCGCCTCCGATGATGAGTATTCGGAGTGGTGCGCCATTGCGAATCGCTGTGTATGCAGTGTGTTGGCTAAGAAAAGCAGTACCAAAAGAATTGCCTGCCGAACGAAGAGGTCGTAGACCGGGATCTTCTTGCGTGACCATTTGGCAAGGTTCATCGGTCATCTCCAGCGAGTGAGGCGAATCATATCCGAATCGGTCTACCTTGTGCAGTCTAGTCCTAATTGGCCAATGGAGCCAGATCACTTGAAGAGGTTCGGCTTAGGATCAGGAAATACAGAAAGCAACCAGTAGCTATCGCCGAAGATCCTTACATCGGTTGTATCCTGCTGAACGAACCCTTTTTCTTCGAAGAAGTTGCTTTTTCTAAGCTCCCACATGTACGATCCGGTTCGTTCGATTCAGAAGTATTGAAGTTAATCCTTGGTCCAGCGCCTATGATCGTCCTCTAAAAGTGAGTTGCTCGCACGCGGCGGACTAAACCGACTGGAGTTTCCCGGTTGGTTTCTTTTCGCGCAGCAAAGGGTCTACGTTCCCTCGGTAGTGTCCAGCAACTCATCTCCGCTCTAAATCTTAAAAACCACATAACCCATATTCCGAGTCTCGTGGCGTGTGCACCGAGGCCGATCAGCCTTCTTTGGAGAAACCATATGAATTCTCACGCTCATCAACTGTCAGCCTTCGGCTGGAATGAATTCTTTGAGCACCATTTCCAACCTTACGCTGCAAGTAACTACGCGTCAGGTCGAGTCGCACTGGAATACAAACACTTCTACCGGCTCTACACGGAGCGGGGCGAGGTACTCGCCGAAATTGCGGGCAAGCTCAGGCACGAGGCCGTGAATCGAGCAGACCTGCCCGCAGTCGGAGACTGGGTCGCGATCCGGCCACGGCCGGAAGGTGACAAAGTGACAATACACGCCGTCATGCCGCGGCGGAGCAAATTCACTCGCAAGGTTGCAGGGTCACGCACCGAGGAACAGATTGTCGGGGCCAACATCGACACTGTCTTCCTGGTCACCTCGCTGAATCAAGACTTCAACCTACGCCGCATCGAGCGCTACCTGATTGTCGCTTGGGAGAGCGGCGCCATTCCCGTAATCATCCTGAGCAAATCGGACCTTTGCGATGCGATTGAAGACCGAATAACAGAAACTCGAGAGTTAGCTGGCGGTGTGCCGATCCACGCCGTCAGTATCGTCAACCAGGAGGGACTGAAGGAGTTGACGCGATATTTCCGGCATGGTCAGACCGTGGCGCTCCTAGGTTCATCTGGAGTCGGAAAATCAACTCTCATTAACCACCTGATTGGCTGTGATCATCTAAGAGTACAGGAAGTGCGCGAGCATGACGGTCGCGGTCTCCACACGACGACACATCGCGAGTTGATTCTCCTGCCGTGTGGAGGACTTGTGCTCGACACTCCTGGGTTGCGTGAGTTGCAGCTCTGGGACGGAGAGGGCGGCTTGCAGCTCGCCTTTGACGACATCGAAGCCTTGGCCGGCTGTTGCTATTTCAGCGATTGCCGGCATCAAGCTGAGCCATGTTGCGCGGTTCGCGAGGCTTTGGCCAAGGGGATGATTGATGCGGAGAGGTATCTCAGCTATGAGAAGTTACAAAAGGAATTAAATTACCTGTCGCGCAAGCAGGACATCCGAGCCGAGATCGTCGAAAAGAAGAAATGGAAGAAGCTATCTCGCCTTGCGAGCCAGAGGGCCCAAACCAAACGCCGATGACCTCACGCCACGGCTGCGCCACTTGGAAGAGACATCCGAATGCGGGTTTGCCGCCCTCCCATGCGGATGGCCTCTGGCTTTTCCACGGCGGGCTGGCCGCGTGAGCTCAAATTAGCCAACGCCTTCGGCGTATTTCCTCTCGGTTCATCTCAAATTGAACCCAGTCCTTTAAGAATTACTCCCCTTGACACTTACACTCCAATAATTTTAAATATTGTTTGCCGCTGTTGTTCCTATAAGAGCACATTTGCCCTGACCTCATTGTCATAGCCGAAAAGTTCAAGTTATCCCCGTGTAGTCAGTGAGGTGCGCTATGTCTTTCCGTTCCAGCGATTTGGCCATTGATCTCGGAACCGCGAACACGCTCGTATTCGCCAAGTCCCGTGGTGTCGTCATTGATGAACCCTCGATTGTCGCTTTAAATAAGGTAACCAATAACGTCGAGGCTGTCGGCACAGACGCAAAAGTGATGCTCGGTCGCACACCGACCAATATTGTGGCCATCCGCCCGATGAAAGACGGTGTGATCGCGAATTTCGAAGTCGCCGAGAAGATGCTTCAGCATTTCGTCCGCAAGGCACAAAACGGAAGGAGTTTTGTGAGCCCTCGCGTCATCATCGGCATTCCCACCGGTATTACTCAGGTGGAACGCCGGGCTGTCGAGGACTCGGCGTACCGCGCGAAAGCGTCCGAGGTCTTTCTGGTCGAAGAAGCTGTGGCGGCTGCCATCGGCGCCGGACTTCCCATAACCGAGCCGCGAGGAAACATTGTCGTCGATATTGGTGGCGGCACCACCGATATCGCTGTCATGAGCATGGCCGGGATCGTCTACTCGCGGGCCATCCGTGTTGCCGGCGACGCGATGGACGACGCTATCATTGAGTTTGTTAAGCGCAAGCAT
>JBKOYD010000137.1:0-3593 GCA_046725195.1 Acidobacteriota bacterium
TTTAGGTTCTTCGCTGTCCATAATCAGGATCTCTGAGGCGGCAACCTGTAAAGGATAAATCATGATAGTTGGGCCTTCGACGAATCGAGCCGCAACAGTCGTTCCGATTTTAAGATCCTCAAACGTTACTTGAACACGCTCTTCACCGCGCATCTTGAAAATGCGTGTCTTGCTTGTAACAATCAGGTTCGCCTTGTCTACGTTGGCCTCCTTCTCGTCGGACTCCACCATCACCATACCGATCATCCGTCCTTTATCTTCGGTTCGGGCCGGCTGAATTTTGGTAATTTTGCCGCGAATATTATGGTCGTCCATGGCCATTGATGGAGCGACCAATAGAACGAAAAGCAGAGCGACTGACATGAATCGGTTCATGATTACCCCTCACTCATTTTCTCTATGAACGCGTGATGTTGCGATGACTTGCAAAAAACCTGGCCTTCGACTCAGAGCTCGCGAAGATTTCGCGCGCTCGACCGATCAAAAGCAAACATGCCGAGCTTAGAAAGGTGCGTTTCTGCCTGGCGCAACAGAGGCAGAAACGGGGTTGCAAGGCCTGGTCACACATCTGATCGTTCATATATCGGCTTGATCCACTCCCACACGCGATTTCCTCAGTTCGGCGGCTTCACAGGTGTGAAACGACACGACCGTCATGTGCTCGCCTTCAGGAAAGAATTCATGTGAAACACGTTCGCCTATGACATACCACTGTTCTTCGATCGAGTGGCCAGGCGACGCGAATCGAATCATCCTGCGCTCAACGCTACCGACCTTCGATCGGCCGTGTCCGTTGAGCGCGACCATGTGCTGAACGCTATTCGGATGGTAATGACATCCGGACGGCACGTCGCGTTTCAAGAGAAAAATCCAGCACGACTTGATCTGTGCGGGCAACGAGACGCCGATGTTGTCCAAAGCGACAGTGGACCAAACGAACGGTTCTTGCGAACCGCTGAGTTCCAACCTCAAGCGCTCGACGGTCCTCGAAAAGGATTCCTGCCGCATAAGCGATTCCACGGCGGCGTGCAGCTTCTCAAGATTACTCAGGTTCATGAGTCGTGCAGCCGATCCTATTGCTATGAGTTGTCTTCTGTTCATCATTTAACCAATTGCGAATCGGCATCTGGTCAATCGCGAAACAGCCCAACCCCCTTTCAGGGTATCGGTTGACCGATTCCCAACAGGTTCCCTTCGCTGTCCTTGAACCAGGCGGCCAGCTCACCGACACCGCCCTTGCTTGGATAATTCCCTTCGACTTTGGCGATGCCGCCCACCGTTCTGAGCCCCGGAAGATCGTATTCTTCGAATATCACGCCGCGGGCTCGCAGGGCTGCGAGCGTCGCCTTTAGGTCTGTGACTTCAAATGCCATCTGTGTGAAGTCACCAGAGGATGCCCCGCTGGAGATGAATAGGGCGAAGTACCCGCTCCCGCAGCCGTATAGAAGTCCCCCAGGCCTTTCTTCAACGGGTTCAAGGCCCAGTTTTTCTGCGTAGAACAACCTTGCTCGCTCAAGATCCTGAACCGGTAGCCGGGTCGCAACGCGGCTCTGTTCGAGCGAGAGTCTGTCTGACATGGCGTGTCTCCTGCTTCTGCTACCGGCGCGGTTGAAAACCGCCAGAGTTAGTGCTATCCGGTGATTGGCGTCTGCTGATGGAAGGCAAGCTTCCACACCCCATCACGTTTGACGTATAAGCTGCTCGCTAGCGCCGTAATCGCGGACTTCTCATGCTCCCACCTGGCGATGGCTCGATAAGTCAACAGCGCGACACCCTCGCCGAGGCGCAGGCTACGAACCTCATCAAATTGAACCTCAGCCCATCGGCGACCCTCTTCATTCTCCTTGTGGATCGCGTCGACAGCGACGTCTCTGCTGATGACGCCAGTCTCCGGAAAGACCAGCAGGCAGTCTTTCGTAAGGTGGTCCCTATAGAAGACTGCGTCATTGGTCCAGAGCTTTCTTTCAATGTTGAGCAAATGGTCCGGGAATTTCTCGCCCATTTCTTTGTTCCTATGTCGATGGGTATGTGATCCGTTTACGGCTCCTGGCTCATGAAGATCTTGTTCCCATAGAGATCCTCGAGCAGCACGCCGGTCCCCCACGGACCAGTTGTCGGCTCACTGTGGAATGTCACTCCCAGCTCCTTCATTCGCCGGTAGTCGCGAAAACAATCGTTAGTGCCCAGCCCTAACAATGGAAAACTGCCGCCTTGCTTCCCGACCAACGCCTCGTCATCCTTCGACGTGGCAAGCTCCAGGTTGACGGCTGACTCAGGGGTGTTGGCGAGCTTCAGAGTAATCCATCGTTTGTCGCCAAAAGCTGCATCCTCGGCGACCTCGAAGCCGAGCTTCTTTGTGTAGAATTCAACCGCTGCATCGTAATCCTTAACGATCAGGCTGATTAGATTTAGCTTATTCATCATTGGTCTCCTTTTGATTTTCGAACTTGCAGCGATTCTAAGGAGATTCAGGCGACGGGAATTGTAGAAACACGACATTTTCTCGATCATGAAGGATCGTCTGCCAGGCCTGCATTTCGAGAGCAAATTCGCCGGGAGTTTTGCCAGTAAACTCCTTGAAGTCGCGGATGAGTACACTAAGAACGATCCATGATTTGCTATCGAGGGCCAGTCTTTAGGTCGTACTTTCCAGCGTTCGCTTCATCGTTTCCAGGCCCTGTTGAATCATTTGCCCAATTGGTTCGGCGGCTTCGTTGGGCATCATATCGGCTATCCAAACAACTCGACATTTGTCTTCGCCATCCGAAAACACCTGCACGGAGGCGCTGTAGTGAGTTAGCGGCTCGCCCTGAGCCGCCCAGGAGTGGCGGCGGGTCTGGTCATCCACGCTAACGATAAGTTCACGCACGACCATTCCGTTTCCGAACGTAACCGTTCGCCAGTCGCCCTCAAGTTTGCAATCGACTACGAAGCCCGGCACCAAGCGCTTATGAATGTTGCCCACGTCGCGGATCGCGTCCCAAACAAACTCTCCACTTCGGGCAATCCCAATTTCCTTGCGAATTGTCGCCACGTATTTCTCTCCTACCCACAGGTGTTGTTCTTTTCGTCGGGCGCAAGAAAGCAATTTTCACCGCCTCATCCACTTCTTCGTAACCGCGACCGTTCCGTTGGTGATAGCTTCAATACCTCTGGGTTTCTCTTTAACCATTGCGCCAACTTTTGCGTTACCTCGCCAAGCCATCGTTGTGCTCTTGAGAGCGCAACCATGTACTCGGCGTAGGCTGTCACGTCTCGAAAACTTGAGAACCAGACAAAGACATTTTCTCCTTCTCTCACCGGCAGACGTGGAAAATTGTTCTTGGTATGTTCGGTCACGAAGCATGCCAGGACTGAAGCACCTGACTCGCTCAACGCCGGCTTCATCGCGTTCTCGAAAAATCCGACAAAGTCGTCAGTAACCGGCGCGTCAAAATAATAGATGGTGGCGACGATAAGGCCTTTGCCAGTGCCTTTGGTCCCAACTGGCGGACGATCACTTCTGATCTGAAATTCTGAACCTGGATGGGCGGGTCGCAGTAGCAGTACGTTGTCTGAATCGATCATCGTCGCATTGGCAGCCTCGCGATGCG
>JBKOYD010000162.1:0-6441 GCA_046725195.1 Acidobacteriota bacterium
CACTTCAGTCTACTTCAGTTTCAAGAGAAATCGTTTGGCAAGGATCGAATAGTTCCAGCACGATTTGTGTCTCGTCGGTATGAGACTCACCCGCACGTCGTGCGGGAGTAACCGTCGCACATACCGTCGCAATCCTAAACCGTTCAACGTCTTCGAATACGAACTGATTTCGAAAGTAAACCGGTGCTAGTATTTCAGAGTGGGCCTTAAAGGACGAACTGCGTGCGATGACGCCGAAATCTGACGGCGGTTCTCTTCGCTTCGCCTTTGATACACAGGCGGACACATCATCTGATGACTACAATCAATGATTTATGTTGACATGCTTCTTCATCGGTACTATGTTGCGGCGGTTTTTTAGAATTCGATACCGATGCAAGCGTTTGAAACTCGTTAGAGTTAGTTAGCATCGTTACGAGTCGTTGTTCAAGCGCGTGAAACCTGGTCCCCATGTTTGATGATCAGGTCAGGGAGTTTCTTTCTTTGGTTCGTTAGACAAAACCACAGTTCTACCCAATGGAAAGGAAGGCGAATTGGCAACCAAATCAACTAAGAAGGCTCCAAGAAAACCGGCGAGAAAAACGGCAAGAAAACCGGCAAAAAAAACTGCAAGAAAAGCAACGAGGAAAACGACAAGAATCGCGACGAAGAAATAGCAAAATGTGGCGCTTGTTGAAGACGGTATTAAATTAGAAGACGTGCCGGAACTTGGTACGTCGTCAGTGAGTGTCCAAGTTCTCAGATTCCCGTTCACGACGCGTCCTCTCTGAGGGTCACTCAAGCTGTGAGCATGGCCTCACTCAGCAAGCGCCACTTCGCTCATTTGAGATCTTCGGCTGAAGCTGGCTGACTGGCATAGCTTAAGCGTCAAGCCCGAAGTTTTCTCTACGTTTGCGGCCTGACCGTTCCCACATAAGATTCTTTCTCAAAGACCGCCAAGCCTCCAGGTAAACAAGGCTCGGCGAGCATTGGCCGAGCCAAAAGCCGAAATAGATCATACCCTGAGCAACCGTCGAGGTTCGATCACGTGGTGCAACGGCGACAAAAAGTATCTAAGCCAGCATTGCTCTGCGTTGTGCCTCCCTATTCGCTTGGGCCGCCCGCTGGTATTGCCTATCTGCTAGCCTATGCGGATCAGCAGGGCTGTTACGACTTTGGCTTCCTCGATCTTCGCCTCGGAGTTCCTGACGCATACGCACCGACCTATGCGCATACTGGTGTTTTTGGTGACTCTTATGTGATGGACGTGCCAGATCTTCCTTTGGTCCTTTCGTTGGTGCAAGCATTTGATTCTGGGAAAGAACCCGCGTCTGGTTTTCCTTCCGTAATCGAGAAGTACTGTAGAGAACGTGGAATCTCAGCGTCATACTTACGACAGTATCTTGTCTCACTCGATAAGTACTTCTCAGCCGTTACTGGGGCGCTCACCGGGGTTCGCTTCGTTGGTTGCTCTGTTTGGACATCGAACTTTTTAACTACGCTGCTCTTTGCGGCTCACCTCAAACGCCTTCAGCAGCCGCCCATCATCGTCGGTGGTGGGCCACAATTCACGGAAAGCCACTCAAGTGCCGCCATTGCACTTCGAAGTCGGTTGTTTGATTACGTGGTTACTGGGGAGGGAGAGGCATCCCTCCTTGACCTATATTCACGTGGGGCCGCGAGCAGCACACGCACAGCTGTCGTGGCTGGAACGCTGGCGCTCAACGAGCGAGATGAAGTGCAGCGCGGGACCGAACGACCGCTCTTATCGCAAGGTGAGATTCCCGTGCCAGCCTTCGATCAAATGCCGCTCCTTTCTTACCAGGAAGTCGGCTCCCTGCGAACGCTGCCGTATCACCTGTCTCGCGGGTGTACCGATAAGTGCACTTTTTGCAGCGAGTGGGTGTTTTGGCGACGGTTCCGGCCAGGCGATGCGGGGCGAACCATATCGGGGATTCGTGAACTGCAACAAAGGTATGGTGCCGAGTATCTCTCGTTCACGGATTCTTTGATCAATGGTCATCCCGGAAGACTGAGACAGCTTGCCGAAGGGATGATGCGGCTCAGACGGCGGATCGCATGGGGCGGATTCATGCGTGCAGAGATGGACCCGGAGACTGCAACCCTGCTCCGCAGATCGGGCTGCGATGTAGTATTCGTCGGCGTTGAGTCGATGTCGGACGAGACTCTCGCACTTATGAACAAGCGGCGGACGGAGTTGCATAACATAAAGGCTCTGCGCGCATTCTTGGGTGCGGGAATTTACGTCGTTGCGGGAGTCATACCCGGGTTTCCCGGTGATAGTAGAGAAGCGTTTATTCACACAACAGATCAACTTCGTGCCCTTCAGCACGAATTCCGAGGGCGGCTTCGAGTTAATGTCGAACCCTTTATTGTATCGCCGGGGCAACCCCTCTTCTCGCGTTTAGGTGAGATAGGCTTGTGTGGTGTGCCGTGGGACGACGAAGTCCTCGACATTGCTCCCAGATATAGAGACGTCACTGCTTCCTTATTCTGTACGGTCAAGGGCGCCAATCAAGGCATTGAGCGAATGGGAAGGTTGCACATTGCAGAAGCAATAGAGTCCGATGAACCTACGAAAACAGATCCTTTCATCTATAAGGTAGCAGAACCGCTCAATCACTCGGAATTCGATTTCGAGCATCTGACCGGAGGCTGGTTCCTTGCGAGACTTAAAGGACCGGCCGCTTGGATATACGCGCTGCTTGTGAGGCAGGACGAGCAAGAACAACTCGCGGCAAAGTCTTCTGGAAACGGATCGGTAAACCTTTTAACAGCTCCCGGTCTGCGGAGACTGTTAAAGCAGATCGAATCCTCGCATTCGCTTGGTCCAACACGCGTTCCTACACTGATCGAGGGAGGTTATAGCCGAAAGGGCTCACAAAACGCACTGTATCAAATCGCTCCGTACATAGTATCCCGGCGCGGAGACTGGCATGTGAACGGTCGTCTACTCGTGGTTGATTTCGTGAATACAAGTTGGTGGCTTCTACCACCGTGGCAGGGCGAAGCGTTGAAAGCTTTGCGACGCAAGCCTCACTGCGCCTCTTCTCTTCAGCAACAGCTTGCGCGAAAGGGGATCATTCGCTCGCTGAATCGGTGCGCTCGGTTACTGCACGATCTCGCAGAGAGCGGCATCGTGCTCGCATCCCAACTTCAACCGGCACATAAACAGAAACCGAAACCGGTTGAGCCCATGGAACTGCAACCGAAAGGCATACCGCCGCCTCAACATACCCACAAGATCTTACCGATCATAAAAGAGGTGCTGTCCAAGGGTAATTGTTCCAGTCAGAGTGAATCCCAGGAAGCTCCCAACCCTACTCAAGCTATGACAAATTGAGGTCCCATACGCTTTACGGCTCGAGGCCCGTGCGCCGCCGCAGATCTGCAAAGCGCGGGTCGCTGCGGAGAGGCTCGAGTTCCGTCAAAGCCCTAATTCTTCCCAACACACCGCTGCGAGCCTGAAAGTCTTTCTCGAGCCAGGTGAAAGCTTGATCCTTGTCTCCAAGATTTGCATACACGCGAGCAAGGTTTTGTCCGATGGCCTCGTGCTTAGCATATTTTTCCTCGAGCTCCTTAACGATCGCCAACGCTTTGGCATGCCTGCCGGCTATCGCGTAACCCGCGCCAAGGCTGCTGAGCATGTCGCTACTCCTTCCCGACAACTCAACTGCCTTTTGAAATTCCGCAATGGCTTCTGCCTCGCGACCTTGCTTTAGATATACCGAGCCCAAGTCCGCATGACCCGACGGATAATATGGATCAAGTTGGATAGTCTTCTGGCACTGTTCGAGCGCAGAATTGAGATCGCCGAGAGTCAGATAAAGCTCTTCCAGATCGGTGCTGATGATCAGCGAGAGCGGATCCAGCTCCTGCGCGCGTTTGATCTCAACCATCTGCTCGTCGAAACGTCCCAGGTACTCAAAATGAATGCTGTACCACTGATGGGCCGTCGGATAATACGGATTTAGCTCAATCGCGCGCTTGTATTCCCTCTCAGCCTCGTCCCAGAGCCATAAGGAGTCGTTAATCAATCCCAGCGAGGCATGCGCCTCGGCTAACCTACTGTCAAGCACAAGCGCACGTTGCACGTAAGCTTTTGCTTTCGGGTACAATTCGCTTGCTGGAGCGCCGACATATTGTTCCAGTATCAAGTAGCAATCGGCGAGTCCGACGTAAGCGAGAGCATAATTCGGGTCTTCATCTACCGCCCGCTGGAACTGTTCTATCGCTTTCTTGATTCCTTCCGCAGTTCTCTTGTTCCAGTAATAACGACCTTTCAAATAGAACTGGTATGCTTCTGTGTTAGTTGCGTCCCTGCTGGTCATTTGCTTCTGCTGTTCACCTGTCAACCTCAGCCGAAGCTTCTCTGTTACTTCTCGCGCAATGTCCTGCTTGACAGCGAGCACATCGGAAACCTTGCGGTCATATTCCTCACCCCACAGCTGCGCGCCCGTCCTGGTATTAACTAGATCCACCTGAATGTTCAGCGTGTCTCCGGTCTGACGCACTCGCCCCGTCAATACCGCGCGCACGTTCAAGTCGCGGCCTACGTCTTGTGGGTCGATCTCTTTGCCCTTGTAGCGGAAAGCAGTACTGCGCGCGACGACGCGTAACTGTTGGACTCGCGACAAGCTGTTAATCAGAGTTTCAGAGATGCCATCCGAGAGATACTCTATGTTCGCGTCGCCGCTCGCGTTGACGAACGGGAGTACAGCAATGGACTCAATTGCGACTTCCGAGTTACGCGCGTGCAGGTAAACGCTGAGACCGATGGCGCCAGTAATAAGCACGAGAAGGGCAATGGCCGAGGCGAGTTTGTGCTGTTTGATTCCGGAGAGGAGATACTCAGCTCTCGAAGCGGCATGTTCAATGCTTGGAGGTACTGTACCTGCCACTGCAGCAGAAGCAGTCGCCTGCGTGCTCTGGCCGCTGCTCGTTGACCTTGTTGACCCGGTGCCGCGAAACTCCGGCGCCACTGTGCGATCGATTTCCGCGTCAACTTCCAGCTTGCGCTTCAAGTTACGCAGATCGATCAGCAGATCCTTCGCGGTCTGATAGCGCTCCTCACGATCTCTTGTGAGTGCCTTGGTGATTATGCGCTCCAACTCAGCGGGCACCTCCTGCGTATAGCGCGTCAGAGGCGGAGGCTCTCTCTGAAGAATTAGAGAAACAGTTTCGTTTGGAGTCTCGCCCCGGAAGGGCACGTGTCCGGAGACCATTTCGTAGAGGACGGCTCCCAAGCTCCATAGGTCTGTGCGCGCATCGACGTTTGTTCCCTTTGCCTGCTCCGGTGACATGTAATTCGTGGTGCCCATCACTGTACCGGCGCTGGTGTTGACCCTGGCTCTAGTCGGAGCCTCGGTGTCGGTAATAGAATCTTGTGGCTCGGTCAGCTTGGCGAGGCCAAAATCGAGCAGCTTGATGTAGCCGTCGGGCCTGACCATGATGTTCTCGGGTTTGATGTCTCGATGCACGATGCCCGCGGCATGAGCGGCTGCGAGCGCGCTACCGGCCTGAATCGAGATCTCGAGAATCTCTACCAGTCTTATCCCCGCGCTGATGCGCTGGCGCAGTGTCTCTCCATCGATAAACTCAGTCGCGATGAAACGCGAAGCACCCGTGTCGCCGATCTCGTAGATTGTGAGGATGTGGGGATGATTCAAAGCTGAAGCTGCTTTTGCTTCTTGAATGAAGCGCTGCAATCGCTGCGGGTCCGAGGCTAAAGCTTCCGGAAGGATTTTGATCGCTACCGTTCGATCCAGCTCGGTATCCAGCGCCAAATACACTTCACCCATCCCGCCCGCGCCAAGCTGCGAGCGGATTTCGTAGCGACCGAGACGCACACCAGCCGAAATCGGCATACTCACTTGCAGACTATTCAGAGATGCTGGCCGTCTGTCTGGAAAGAAGCTGTATCTCGACGGCCCATGGAGGGCAAATTGTAGCTGAGTTAGGCTTTACGTGCGAGGCGTTGATGTTTCCGTTCACAGCCGGTGTTTGTGGCAACGGACTTCTCACGCACCGACGGCAATACTTCTCGCGAAGGTCGAATATCGGAGCGCCTCCCGTTTTGAAACGAAGGACCTAACCGGTGACTGACTCAGACAGATAAGCAGACTGATTGGTGTTACGACGGCGGCGTCGTCAGGACAGACAAAATGAACCTGAACGATTGTAACAGGAAGAAACATGAAGCTCGATCTCGACAGAGTGTCGCGCAAGATCGGGCTTGCAGTAGATTACTGAATTCGGGGAAACTGAATAACCTCTTCGCAAAAATCGAAGAATGTGAATCGCGCGAGCCAAACCTTGGATTACGTGGCGGGCGCACTGAACCAAAGTCGCGCACCGGTTGGCGCTGAACCTGTATTCCGTCGAAGCTTCCAACTCCGCCAGCCTGGCGATCGCTGAGGGCATCGTTCTTGAAGCCTCAAC
>JBKOYD010000168.1:0-17061 GCA_046725195.1 Acidobacteriota bacterium
AGCCACGTGAAAGCCTGCTCCTTCTCGTTCAAGGTCGCGCATATTTTGGCAATCAAGTGCGCCTGGGCCAGGTTCGGGCCTGACATCGCTTCCAGCTCTTTGATGATCTGGAGCGCTTCGGCACGCTTGCCCTGTGCTGCATAGATCATTCCTGTATCGTAAATCAAAATCGGATCATTCGGCCTGTTTCGTTTTGCCCTGTCCAACTCCGCGAGTGCTTCATCGAATTTCCGGTTTTGAATGTACACTCCTATTTCAAAGGCGGTTGTAAAAGCCGGGCCTAACTCATTGGCCTGCTGCACCAGCTCAAGCGCTCTCACATAATCTCGCTTGAAATAGTAAGGAGTAGCCACTTGCCGCGCGATGATTGAGGAGAGCGGGTCGAGCTCACGAGCTTTTAGAAGCTCCTCTAAGCTTTCATCGAAACGACCCTGCCGGGCAAGCGAAATTCCTAAATATTGATGGGCCATCGCCAAGCTCGGGCTGAGTTCGATTGCCAGCTGCAGTTCACGATCGCCAAGCCAGAAGTTCGACGGCGCGAAAGCGACAAAGGCAAAACCAAGTGAGGCGTGAGCTTCAGCCAGGTTTTCATCGAGCATGAGTGCTTTGCGTGCTGCTTCTTCTGCTTTCTGCCGACCTTCAATCGGAGCAATATAGCTGCGCACTCCAAGCTGGGAATAGGAGTCACCCAAACCGGCGTAGGCAAGGGCATAATTTGGATCTTCTTGCAGTGCCTTCTCACAATACCGAATGGCCGTGTTTATATCCTCGCGGGTCCGCCGTTGCGCGTATGATCGTCCCTGCATGTAATATTGGAAAGCTTTAAGATTCTCCGTCGGGTGCTTCGCCAACTGCTGTCGCTCTGCGCCACTTAGCTTCACGCGCAGTTTCTCGGAAATCTCTTTTGCCATCTCTTCCTGGACCGCAAACACATCGGCGAGTTTACGATTGTATTGCTGACCCCAAATCTGACTATTGTCTTGCGCGTTGATAAGTTCTACGCTGATCGAAAGACCATCACCACGTTGTGTCACCCGACCCGTGAGGACCGCCTGCACTTTCAACTCTTTTGCTACCGTCTGCGCATCCATATCCTTTCCCTTGTAATGGAATACTGAGTTGCGCGACATCACTTTGAGATTCGGCAACTGTGACAGACTGTTGATGATGCTTTCTGGAATTCCGTCTGAGACGTATTCAGTGTTCGGATCGTTGTTCTGGTTGACGAAGGGTAAGACGGCAATTGATTCAAATGTAACTTCCGTATTTCTAGCGTGCAGATAAAGGCTAAGCCCGACGATGCCAATAACAAGCGCGACAAGGGTAATGCTGGCGAAGAGCTTGTGTTGCTGGATCCTCGAGACGATGTATTCGGCGCTGGATGAAGCAGGCGCGGCGCTGGCCGGCAGGGTTGCGGCGACGGCGTCAGAAGCAGTCCTCGGCGCGCTCTGTCCGATGCTCATTGACGGAGAGTGCCGAAGCTCTGGCGCAAGGGTACGTTCAATCTCGGCATCAACTTCAACTTTGCGCTTTAGGTTGCGCAGATCAATCAGCAGATCCTTCGCTGTTTGGTAGCGTTCTTCACGATCTTTTGTCAGGGCCTTCGTGATGATCCGTTCCAGTTCAGCCGGTACGTCGCGCGCAAAGCGAGTCAGAGGTGCTGGCTCTTTTTGCAGAATTAGCGAAATGCTTTCAGCAGCAGTCTCGCCGCGAAACGGCACATGGCCTGTCACCATCTCGTAGAGCACGACACCGAGACTCCACAAGTCGGTTCGTCCATCTATGTGTATTCCCTTAGCTTGCTCCGGCGACATGTAATTCGCCGTCCCCATAACCGTGCCCGCGCCGGTGTTGACCATCGCTTTAGTCGGCGCGTCGCTGTCGGTCGTCTTCCCCTCCGGCTCGCTCAGTTTCGCAAGGCCGAAATCGAGCAGCTTAATGTAGCCATCGCGCCTGACCATTATGTTTTCAGGTTTGATGTCCCGATGAATGATGCCTGCTCCGTGCGCAGCTACCAGCGCGCTCGACGTCTGACAACCTATCTCGAGGATCTCAAGTAGTTTCATTCCCTGATTGATCCGATGCCGGAGGGTGTCGCCGTCGATGTATTCCATGGCAATGAAGTGCACGCCCGCGGCCTCGCCAATCTCGTAGATGTGTGCAATGTGGGGATGATTCAGCGCAGCAGCAGCCATCGATTCCTGGTGAAAGCGATGCATGCGACTGCGATCAGAGGCGAGATCGGCAGGCAGGATCTTTAAAGCAACCTTGCGACGCAGCCTGGTGTCTTCCGCCAGATAGATTTCTCCCATGCCGCCGGAGCCCAACGCGGAGATGACTTCGTAGGGACCAAGTCGCGTGCTTTTGGCGATAGGCATAGAGCCTGTTGTCGGGGGATTTCCGAGTGGGCTTATGAGACGGGCTACATTCTATCCCCATTCGATTCGGGGGACTAGACTTCTGAGAAGTTGCGGTGAGGCTGCGGAAGCTGATCCAGGAGACTTGCAGAGTAGCGGTGCCCCCGCTGGGATTCGAACCCCGAACCAACAGATTATGAGACCTGTTGAGCTGCACTGATGAAGTTGGACCAAGCAAGATGCAGCAGTATTTACCGAATCCGCAGCCGTCATAGTAAGTTACATCCTGCTACGTCCTCACGCCATCGCGCCATAATCAAGCCATCAATTAGGGAACTGTACGACGATGATGACGAGATTAGCACCCTACTGATTTCCAGCTCCTGCGCTCAGAACACGTTCGATATTCGCTGGGGCAAAAAACTCCGGAATCGGTACGGTACCAATCATCGCGCCAATGAAGCGATCCGTTGCCGGTTGATTGCCACGGAGCGCGCCGAATAGGCTCTGTACCTCAGGTGGAGGCGGTTGCAGAGTAGCGAACTGGAAATTGAGTTCGAACGATGGCATCGCAGATTCGTTGCGCTGGCGCTCATAGTTTGCGAGTGCGTCCTCCAATGGCTCGCGTCCACTGAAACCTATATCTACAGCATCTGAGAGAAGCTCCGCATCGCGAAATGCATCACTGATTCCGTGTGCACCATTGGGGTCCTTATGATAGCCAGCGTCCCCGACTAATGCCCATCCTGGCCCATATGGCTTGCGAAAAAAATTCGGCAAATCGGCTGTCCCGATGTAGCGTCCAGCGCGTTTACCACTGAGTATGCGCTCGCCAAGTCGAGGCATCCGTTCGAGCGTCTTGAGGTAGTGACCTTCGATGTCTTTTCGGACGTCTTGAAACGCTTCTCTTGGGAACGCCATGAACGTACAAACCAGGTCATCATTCGTCGGAAAAGCGACGGCGAATCGGTTTTCACGCGGGTAGAGTTCGACGCGGTCGACTTTAACACCGCTCCAGTACGTGTAATACACGCACGCGACAGTCGGCTTCTCGTAGGTGATGGGAGCTCCGACCGTGCGGGCGACTAGTGATCGCAAACCATCGGCTCCGATGATGAGCCGGGCTTTTTCAGTTACTTTTGTACCGTTCGTGGTCCGCCCACGAACACCAATGACGCGGTCACCCTCAAAGCAAACTTCTTCAATCGGGAATCTCTCCCGTAGCTCGGCGCCTGCTTCCACAGCCGCGTCAACGAGAATCTTGTCGAGCACGGTCCGCCGAGGAGCATAGCCTGTAGCCATACCGTCCATCGGCGGAGGACAACCCGTGAGTGAGAACGGGCCCAGGTCTAGACTATAGCTGCGCACGGGCGGACAGTTGGAGGCAACGACTTTGTCGAGGACTCCCCAGCGCTGGAGTCGGGCGACACCGGGTGCGTGAATGAAATGCGTCGACATCGTGTCGCTCGGGAACGCGGCCTTATCCACGAGCAGCACTCGGTATCCCTTTCGAGCGAGGAGCATCGCGGTCGGCGAACCAGCACATCGGGCGCCTACAATGGCAACGTCATACATAGAACCTCTGATCGATTGAGCGGTTGCACAAGGTTTTGATCGGCTGGTTAAAATCGACTGAAGATCCGGCTCGTTGACAAAGGACGCCGCGGAAGAGAGAACGATCGAATTTCATAGTTGACCTCCTTGGCTGTGACGACTTGTCTGAGGGTTATTGAGGGACTCCTTCTATCTCAAGATATGGGCACTGTCAACAGATGTCTTCCAACACACAAACATGTTTTCTAACGCTGGCTGTGTCCGGAATCGAGGGACGAAACAGTTAAGTTTGAGTTTCGAGCTTGCTCGTCTGCGAGTTGCGAAGTTTTGACTTACTTGGTGCCCCCGCAGGGATTCGAACCCCGAACCAACAGATTATGAGTCTGCTGCTCTAACCGTTGAGCTACAGGGGCACATTTGTCTGGCAGACGCCGCTGGATAGTGAAGTTTATGCGGCGGATCTAACCGAACCTCGTAAGAACCTGTGGCGCATGGAGTGTAACATGCAAGGCTTTGGACGCTGCAAATGGACGTCTCAACCGGTAGCGTCCTGATCCGAAGAATTTCTCTGCGCCCCCTCTGCGATCTCGGCGTCTTGCGGTGGATTTGTTCGTAACAGTAAGTGCAGCGCGGAGAGATGCCGAGATCGCAGAGGATTTTGACGCGCAGCGTCAGCTTGAATTTAGCCCGGCGTTTCAACGCCGGGATCGAAAGCCTTGTGGCCTCGTCGCGTCAGCGACGGCTGAAATCTGTTCCTTTCAAGCGTCGCTAATGCGACGGAGAATCTTTCGGTACCTTCACCGGGCTTTAAAAAGCCCGGCTAAATTCAGGCCGACGCTAACGCGTCGAGAACAATTGCCGAATGGTTTGACTGAGTTTTCACACACCTCTTAAAGCCGGTGGTATCTGATCGAGTCTCTTGGTCCTAGGCAGAAACTGAAACTCCACGGGACTGAAGTCGGTGGTGTCTGATCGAATGTCCTGGTACGGTTCTAGGCTGAAATTGAGGCACCACACGGCTAAAGCCGTGGTGTCTCGATTCTCACGCAGTCTCTTTCGTTGGGGATTCGCCTAGCGAAACAGACGCTCTCTTAAATCATTCAAAGTCGCAACAACACTCCTTGCGCAGGTTGTCCCGTGGAGCGCGAAATTGCATCAGCGTAAAAACCGACCTGGCGGCGATACTCATCGATTCGACCGCTAAGTTCAAAATCGGTTTTGTAGTCAACCACCGTCCACGTTCCATTGTTCTCATTATCCTGAAACGCCAGATCGACCAAACCTTCAACTACAACGCCACTGTCGAGTCGTATGATGATTGGCACCTCGCGTCGACAGGAGCCTGCGGCGGCGGCTTTCCGCAGCAACGGGTGACTAAGGGCTCCCGTAACGATTTCAATCGCAGCGGCAACCTCTTCGTCTGTTGCGCCGAAAACCCGTCCTTGCACACGTGCTACTGCTTCGACGCCGGCGCGGTTTGAGTCGAGGGCGACCAGGGACATCACCGTATGTACCAAAGTGCCGAACCGTTTCCCATGCGGTCGCGTGAAATCTATTTGAATCGACTCAACGGCAACGTCAGGCGGTGCTACTCCAACATCACTCATCGCCATCGCCTGTGCAGTTGCAGTCACTACGTCCCATTCGGGTATTTCCGCAGTCGTCCGAACGTTTTCACGACGTCTTTGCCACTCCTGGTGAGCGACAATTCCTGCTTCTGATTTGATCTTTCGCTCATCTTCTTTGAGAAAGTCCGTCAGCGTAGAACCGGTCTCAACGCGCGTGGCAGGTCCAAGCACGGCGGGATCCCACCAGACGACGCGATGTTTGCCCGCTTGTGGTACGTGTAGACCCGGGCGGACCGAACCCTGTGGGCGGATCGCGTTTTTCGGACGGTCAACTACATTGTCGTTGCCGAAGGAAGGACATCCAGCCGGTTGAGTTGTCAGCGGATTGAAGTTGCTTCCCTCTATTGGATAGATGACGGGATTGAGCGTGGCCAGCCAACCCTCGTATGGTGCGTCGCCAACTCCACACACCACGAGCAAATCGCGAGCCCGTGTAGCAGCGACGTAAAGAATTCTGGCGGCCTCCTCTTTTTCGATTCTGAGCTCTTCGTCTGCGTGTTCCTGAACTTCTAATGGGGTGCAGCCTGCTAGCCTCATCGCGCTGAGGCCACGCGATTGGTCCACCCATTTCGTTGGTTCACGCGTGTCGTTCGCAGTCAAGTCAACTAACAGGACCACCGGGAACTCCAATCCCTTGGCCTTATGCACCGTCATGATCCGGACTCCGTCAACTCCTTCTTCCATAATCGGTGCGTCGCCGGTGTCTCCCGTCTCAGCCTGTTCATCCATCCACTCGACAAACGCGCGAAAAGATATCAGGCCATTGCGCTCAGCTCTTCGTGCCATATCGGTCAGCCGCATGATGTTTGCGAGCGCCTGTTCGCCCGTGGGCCAGTTCGCAAATCCGGCATGCGCACGAGTAACGGCTAACAACGTTGAGATTGTCTCTGCAACGGGACGGCGATTTCGGTCGCGATGAAGATCTCGCAAAACTCCGAGCACTTTTACAACGTCCGAGAGTGTTTCAGGTAAATCGTCCGGAGGCTTTTTAAACGGATGCAGGCTCAAGCAGCGAGTTCTGTAAGCGAGCAACTGCGCATCTGTAAACGCGAAGAGAGGCCCGCGAAGCGTTGCAAAGACCGCGAGCTCGTCATCGGGCCACTCAACTGCGGTCAACGCGTTGCGAACCGCTTCAATCTCCTCTCGCGAGTGGAACGAACTACCTCCGACAAGCAAGTGCGGGATGCGATGAGCTTCCAATGCCTGTACGTAAGGTCGAGTCACGTCGGTGGTGTAATGACGCAAACGGCGAAACAGCAGACAGACATGTCGAGGCTCGACCGGCATGCGCTCCTCAGGTCGCTCTCGCTCTGTCACGGTCCAGCCACTCTCGTGTACCAACCAATCTATGAATGCAGCTACATCCTCGGGCGATGATTTCTCAATCTTCCAATCGACAGTTCTTCCGAAGTCTCCATATGGTTGTGAAACTGGAAGCGCAACAATCGCGGGTTGACTTGCTACCGTCCCCTTGAATGGCGCCAGCGGAACGTAGTGCGCTTGTGTTGAAGATTCGTCAGACATGACCGGAGCAAACGCCGCGTTGACGGCTTCCTGAATTTCGGGAGCCGAGCGAAAACTTACATTCAATTCAACCAATGCGCCTTCGGAATGCACCACCTGTCGCTTTACCTCCTGGTACAAGGCGACATCGGCACGTCTGAATCTATAAATCGACTGCTTCGGATCTCCCACTATGAACAGTTTTCCCGGCGTCGGTCGCGCGTGACGCCATACACGTTCGTCGGGATCATCCGCCGCCAGCAACATCAGAATCTCCGCCTGCAAGGGATCAGTGTCCTGAAATTCATCTACAAAAATATGCGTGAAGCGTTCCTGGAGTTCGGTACGAACGCGCTTGTCGTCGCGGATTAGATTTCTGGCGCGCAGAAGCAGATCCAGAAAATCCACGTAGCCGGCGCGTTCTTTTAGTCGTTCGAATTCCTCGACGACGGACCAGAGTTCCTCGCGCAGCAGAGGCGCAAGTTCAGCGCCGGCGCGATTCACAAAATCCTCAACCCTTGCCTTTAAGGCATCCCGCCGCAACAACAGATCTTCTTTCGGAAAATCATCTCTAACGAAATACGCGCGGTAGTTCTTTGACTTCCACGACGGGAGAAGCCCAAACAAACGTCCTTCAATGCCGTCGTAATCGCGCGAGTGTCCAAGCGACTCGAGACGCGTAATCTCGGTAGCAAACTGTTTTAGAAACGCGATTGACCTGGTGAACCATTGTTCACGATCACCTTTATCTGACCATTCCCCCAGTTCTTTCATCTCGAGTAGGAGCGAATCAATTTCCGCTTTCCTATCGAATCCCTCAGAGCGTTTCCAGGGTGTCGAAAAATCGCGTTCGCAGGCCAGACTCCAGGCTGCTGCACGCAGGAGGCGCTTTGGTCCATTGTCGCGCTGACGTCGAGTGAGAGTGCCGCTTCGCTTTCCACTCCACTCCTTTCTAGGAAGTCGTCTTAAGATGCGACGCACTCCTTCACTCGGCTCCTGGAGCTGTTCCTCGAACCAGCGTTCAAATGCGCGGTCGAAGAGTGGAATAGCCCGGTCATCAGGTGCTACCTCGAACAGCGGATCGATCCCCGCTTCGACTGGATGTTCACGCAGTAAGTCGGCACAGAAGGAGTGAATGGTGCCAATGCGAGCTTCCTCGAGCTCTTCCACAGCCTGTCTCAGGAACTGTGCGGCGTCCGCCGAACAATCGGGATCTCTTGCGTCGCGCTCAAGTGCGGACCGTAGTCGCAGCTTTAGCTCGCCGGCTGCAAACTCTGTGAAGGTGACAGCAACCATGCGAGCGAGCCTAACTCGCCCGGAGCTTACGCCGGCCAGAATGCGTCCAATGAGTGCGCTGGTCTTGCCGGTACCCGCCGCCGCTTCCACCACCAACGACTTATCCAGGTCGTTGCAGATTAGATCCCGCGCGGACTGATCGGCGAGTGGCATTACAGATTTTCTGACCTGTTCCGTCACGGCAAACCTCTAATTACTTTCAGTTGGACCAACCGGTCGCTCGGTTTTCGGCTCGTGCGCACTTCTTCCTGCGCACCACACACGGCGAGAAAGTCACACCACGAACAAGCTCCGTCCTCAGGAGCGGCGGGCAAGAACCCTTCCGTGAGAGCCTGACGAATCGCAATCAATACGGTTGTAACAATCTGTATGTTGTCGGGATTGAGCGGAACGACTCGTTGCTCATATCCGCCATCCGCCGTGCAGTAGTACAGACGACCAGCTTCGACTCGGACGCTCAGCAACTTGTCGCAAGCAAGCGCGTAAAGCAAAGGCTGCAGATACTTCCCGCCGCCAACGACAGTTCCCCTGGCCGCGCGTGCCTTCCCAGTCTTGTGATCAGTCACGCGGAAGTTGCCATTCGCGTGACGTTCCACGAGGTCAATAGAACCTCGTAGCTTTAGATCCCCGATTACTTCAACCGGGTCTCTTGCACTGTCTGGATCGGAGTTGCGCGGCCCTCGATCGGTCAAGCCGAAGGATAGTTCGAACTTTTCGGGAACCCATCCGTCCTGCGAATCGACTGAGCGACGCAGCCATTCACGCAAGTCCGCGCGGATTGAATTGATACCGTCCTGCCAAACACGAGGAATCGCCGGCGCGAGTTTGTCCTGGAGTTCGGTTGCCAACCTGTCCAGCGAAACATCTACCAGTTTGAAAGCATCGGTGAGATGCTCCTTAGTCAATGGCAAGAGACCTTTTGCTTTCAAACTTGTGAGCACTTCGAATTGGGTTTCATGGAACAAAGAACCGCGCGTCAACGGATCTATCACCTCAATTGCCGCGGGTTCCTGTCGGAGTTCGAGACGAAGTATGGCACTGAGGAAGAACCGGTATGGACAACTGGCATAGTTCTGCAACGCAGTCGCTGAAAACGACCGAGCCGAGAATTGCTGACTAGCCATACTCTCGCGCGAGAGTTCATCACCGTCGACTAGCCCATCGTTTGGAGTCCACCGGCGAAGCCAGCGACGACTACGCGCTCGCAATGCTCGCGCAAGATGTTCATTTGCTGTCAAAAGATAATGTGCGCTTCCGGTGGCCTCATCCTGAGTCTGTTCAAGTAACCGCGAGAGCAATGCCAGGTCATATTCAGCTTCGTCAATCGAATCCTCCGGGCGTTCAGGAGCGGGCCACCCAAGTCGCGCTCGTGTCTTCGACTCGGCGCGAGCAGCTATTTGGTCCAAGCTCGGCAACACGCCTTCAGCTGCACGCAAAGCTTCCAACGCATAAAACGACGGCACGCGAGGACGTGACTGCTGCACGTCGATCCGAGGGTACGAAAGATAGGCACGGTGAGTCACAGAACCCACCGCTAACCGCAAGGCGAGTCTCTCCAACTCCAACCGATCGCGACGAAGCGCCAGAGTTTGCGACCCGGTTTTCCTCCTCTCGTCATCCGGCAGTATCGGATCCTCCACTATCTTTCGCGGAAACATCCTCTCAGCCAGACCGGGGACAAAGACAACCTGGAACGAGAGTCCGCGCGCCATATCAACGGAACCGACAAAGACCGAACCGTAACGGCGCCGGCGTGGTTGTACGGCGAGTTCTCGAAGTTTCGGACCGAGAACCAGCTGAACTTCATAAAGATCAACTGGACCAACGGGACTCATCGGCTCGAGTTCCGTCAATGTAGCCAGCACGCCATCGGGTTGTCGCAATGCGTTTACCGCCAACTCTCTCAGCCGCTGAAGCCATTCACCCCAGTTCGCCTTTTGCGGAAACTGAGAAAGTCGGTCAATCAGCGGAAGCGCGTATTCCCGGAGACTCTTCAGATCGCTCATTTGTCTTTTGATGGATTCGACGCGCGCTTCCTCTTCGGGTTCGATCTCTGCGAGCCTCATGCGCAACTCGTTTTCGAGTCCTTGCAGGCGTCGCGCCCAGCGTTCCTTTCCGCCGATAACTGCGGAATCAACCAGCAGCTGCTCCCATCGCGCGGGCGTTCGCAAAGCACCTTCAATGACCGCACTCTCTTCTGGTCGATTCAATAAAGGCGATGGATCAGGCTCGCTCACAGGAAAAAGCGAAGGCTGGTTGCCGGTATCAGGCGCCGCAACGACCAATTCATCTCGCGGAGCGACCCAATGTGAGTCAGGGTCTTTGTCGGCTGCCGCCTCCGGTACCTGACCGAGCGACAAATACTCTGCAAACCGACTCGCTGATAGGCCGTCAGCCGCGCATGACAAAAGTGCGAGCAACGCGCGACCCGCCGGATCCGGAGCAGTTGAGCCCTTCGCAAAGTAAGCAGGGATGTTGGCTCTACTGAACGCCTCTTCCAGATGAGAGCGGTACTCGCCGGACGAACTCAGGAACACCGCGATTTGATCGAAAGGAACGCCACGCGCCGCTTCAGTTTGAATGCCACGGACAATTTCGATGCATTCGCGTGGTTCTCCGGGCCAACTTTGAAGATGCAAAGTGTCGTCGAGAACAGTTTCGATTGGTGCCGAGTTATGAAAGAGATGTCGCTTGAGAAGTGAAAGTGAAGTCGAGGTCGCAACTTCTTCAATACTCTTCGCTTTGCACGCTAAGGCCTTTTCTATTAACTCGACTGTCTGTTCGTCTCCCGAGGCTGCCGTTACCAGGATATCTGGTGCCTGAGCTGATAATGCACGCAGCAGTTCACACTCCAATACCGAGCGAACAGGAACATCCAATACGAGCAGTGGTTGAGAAACACAATCGGAGTTTTCTTTGGTGGCAATCGCATCGATCGCAGTCCTAAATATTGCGGCGCGATCTGCAAGGCGGGAACTTTCGAGTTCCTGCGCAACTAATCGTCCTATTGCAGCAAGATCTTTTCCACCGCGAGCCAACCCATCAAGAAGGTCAGGGCCAAGTTCATTCATTCTTAGCTCTTCAAGTGTCCTTGCCACTGCTGCGGGGAAACCCGGCTTGGTAGCAACGGGACCAAAGTAGTTAAGTTTGCTATCGGAATTGAGCAAGTGGACCGCTCGCGCGACTATACCGCGGAACAAGAGTGAACTTGCTGGAGCAACTCCACCGCAAGCGAAACGGTGTTGTGATAATCGTAACGCGAGTCCGTTTAGAGTAAATCTACGCGTCCCGAAGAGGGCGCCTTTTGGGTTAGCGGCGGCGAGGCAACAATCGACGGCGGCTTCGACACTGTGCGCAACAATGAGAATTTCGGTGGCAGGCCCCTGAGACTTAATCCAATCGCTGGCTCGCTGGAGTCGCGTCGCGGTATCAGAGGAGAGTTCTATTCTTTTCTTCTTGGTGTCTGTCACTAAATCTAAAAGGTGCTGCGTTTAGAATCTGTATAACGCAAACGCCCAGATGCTGCAAACTCTCCTCCAAAACTCCAACAATGTTGGCTGCTCCTGCTGTTGCACTAGAGTGATCCCACTTGCCTACTTGTCAGGTCAGGAAGGGGGATCATTCTGGTGCGAGGATATATTTACTTCAAAATCGCGGCTTGCGCGGTCAGGTTAAGCAGGTGCCAGCGTTGGAAAGTGTTAATAGCTTCGTTTGGCATCAACCGCACAAATGCTGTTTGGAAATAGAGTCGTTCTGGTGAGGGCCATTCCAAACGAACGATCGGATTGAACGACGCGGGCACAGTCGGTTTCGCTGAGGTGGGTACTGGTGTTGGGGAGGCAGCCTTATTAGAGTTCGCGTTTCCATTTTTCGGGGGCTCGGTTTTCTTTGCGCCGGTCTTCTGTTCATAGCTGATTGAAGCATTGATGAGGTGATCGCCGAGTGGCAATCGCGCTTGAGTCGGTTTGTTTGAAGCTGCATCGTAGATTGCGACATCAGAATCAAACGCAGTCGCAACCTTCGAGGCGTCTGGCGACCAGACCGGCAACGCCTCCGTCAACGCGTCATCAAGCAATCGCTCATTCCCATCTGGTGCAATTAAACGAGGCCGACCCGCGGGCAATTTAAACTGTTTCTCACGCGCATTCCATTCATCCTCTTTACAGGCCAACGCAGCAAGTGCGTGTCCGTCCGGAGCCCAAACGAAATAGAAATAGATGAGGCCTTCACGTGCAGTTAGTGGTTTGAGGTCATAACCATCGCGATTGCAAATGTAGATCTGTTCGGTATTGAAGCTCGCGACCGGGGCGAATGCCGGCGCAATTGAAGGCGATGGAATTGGAGAGGCCTCCGCTTCGGCGAAAGGTGTGGGAGTCGGACTCGGCATCACTCTCCTGTGGGCGACAAAGTTGATGAAATTTCCGTCCGGCGACCACGCAACTGTTTCGGGAAACACACAAGAAATATCGGGTGGTATCAGATTACGAAGAAACTGACCCTCTGAATTGTAGAGATCGATGCGAAACGCCGAAGCGGGTTCGGCCTCGGTCCCATACAGAGCAAGCACACGTCGACCGTCTGGCGAAAGTACTGTGCGCAAGAGTGCGTCGTCCTTTCGTTTGCTCGCAAATTCGTTTGCTATTGGTGCGAACTTGTCGGGCAAGTCATCGAGCTTGAGATCTGCCGGCGGAGAAATATCAGGTTGCAATCGATAGGCAAGGTTCTGTGCCGGCACATCACGCAACACACGTGGCCGCACATCCTGTCTTTCCACGACAGATTTACACCCTACGGCCAAAAACAAAGTTGCCAGGATTGTGAGAATGAAGGACGTAATTATTCTGCTGTTTCGGAATAAAAAGTACGGTCCGTCCCCATGTCGGTTGGATGATAGGAAGGCGAAAAGCAGCTTGTCAACGCGGTGCAGGTTCATATTTCTGCGTCGTCCGACATTTCAAAAACTAGTTGTTGTGCAGTTTAGTCAGGCGTGGCGGACGAACCGGAACTTGCTCCTCCTGATCGTTAATCAATTCACGAACCAGGACTGGGTCTAACGCGAGAAGCGCTCGAATTGTATTACGTGGAGAAAGGTGATCTTCGTCGCCTTCATCTAAATCAACGCAGTTGTGTTGCACCGAACGCGCCAGCCGTGTTGTAAGTGACTCGTAACCGGGAGTGTCAGCAACATAGGCCCGAACGGCCATTGCTCCGATTAAGTCGCACATAAGCTCCTCTCCGCGTTGCCCACGAATGTCCAACCCAGTGAGTTCAGAAGCTTTTCCTGCGACCGCTTCAACGAGAGGACGCAAACTATCACTATCGCCATCGCCGATATGCATCAGTTCGTGCGCCAAAACACTAATCATTCCTTCCTCCGACCGTAAACCTGCAAGGAAGATCGTTCCAAAGGTTATTGTGCGAGGTTTACTCAGGAAGACCGAAGCATTGTCGCGTGATTCCATGTCGGGTCTCACTCGTGTGACGGCGAGCACTCTCGCTATCGCACGGTCAACTCTGGCTTTTAGACGTGGAGATTTTTGAAAATTGTATTGAATGACGAGTTGTTGAAGTGAGGAGACCACCAGATTCTTCGCTGTCGGCAATAATTTCTGTGCGCGTTGGGCGCCATCGCGAGCCTCAGGACTTTGCACTGGCAGAGAAGGACGCGCCTGCATGTCGTCGATTGGCAGACTACTTTTTGGATCTAATTTCGCTTGCATACAAATTACCGAGATCGCTTCTTCTATTAGCGCCTTCGCTTCAGGAGACATCGTAGAGCGAACGCGGCTCGAATGTGATCCAGTCTTGTTAGCCTTGCGCTGCCCGAACGCAGTCGCCGGACTTAAGAGCAATACTGAAATGCAAACAAGTAAGAAAGAACGACTCAATAGAAGCGTCCGTAAAGCAAAATTGAAACTGCAACTAATCATGGGAACTTAACGATTGCGCCAAACAGGCCGACGTTTTTCCAGAAAGGCTTTCACTCCCTCGCTTGCATCGGCGGATTTCATCAGTTCATGCAGATAGAGGTTTTCCTGATCTATTAAGGCCGCGTCGAGCGTTCGTCCGCAGCCAAGATCCATGGCGCGCCTGGTAAATTCCAGAACCACGCCCGAGAGATCTCGCAACTTCACGAGCACTTCGAGCAACTTTTGTTCAAGATGGTTTGGGGGGACTACATGGTTACACAACCCCAACCGACCCGCTTCGACCGCATCGATTATGTCACCGGTTAGCATGAGCTCGCGCGCACGTTTTTCCCCGATCACGCGCGGCAAAAGAATCGCAGCTACGGGCGGAAACACTCCTAGTTTTATCTCTGGCTGACCAAATCTCGCTCGATCGCTGGAGATCACTATGTCACTTGCAGCAACGATCTCACACCCGCCGCCTAGCGCGACCCCATCGACCACCGAGATTGTTGGTTTAGCTAACTGCTCCAGGGAACGAAAGATTGAGTGAAATGCATCCAGCATCTGATAGATCGTTTCATCCACGTGTTCCTCGACCGCCACACCCGCGCTGAAAGCCCGAGACTCGACGTCTCCATCAAACACAATCGCCACGAGATCCTGTTTGGAACACTCCGCCAGCGCCGAGGCGATCTCCCGCATCATTGCGATATTCAGAACGTTCAACGGCGGACGTGCAAAGGTAATCCGCGCGACGCGATCATCTATTTTGAAGCGAATGTTCTGGTAGGTGGATGGCATGGAGATTTTGGTCTTTGGTTTTAGGTCTTTGGACTTTGGACGACGTGGACAGGTTCACAAGGCCCCAAGAGCCAACTCTTATTGTGCGACAGTTATACCGAGCCACGATCTATACACTTTATTCTGCTCCGCTGTCTGATTTGCGAGCGGTACAATCCTGTATGGTCCATCCGCACGTCCGCCTAGCTCAATGACCAGGGTACTTAGATCATCTAACCGGAAGATTGTCAGATTAAGTCGGTCGCCTGGTCGCTTCTCAGCCATACGCGCATCGAAAAAGTCTTTCGTAACTCGCATGTTGTTTAGGGCAATAATCTGATCTCCGGTATTCAAACCCTGATTATAAGCGGGCGAACCTGCGTAAACGCGTCTAACGATCAGTCGATCTCCATCCTGCGCAACCTCAGCCCCTAAATAGGCCTTCTCGACCGGCTTACCTCCCTCGGCAATGGCTGTGGTTTCAAGGCGAAGTCCCGCAGCTGCAAGGGCCGAATTGTATTCCAGCTCCTCTTTTCCACGAACATACCTCGAGAAGAAATCTTCCAGGCTGGAGCCCGCCATGAGCTGGCAAACGTTTTGAAAGTCTTGGGGCGCATAGTTTCGGTCCTTTTTGTAAAACTCGACGTAAAGGTAACGCATGACGTCATCGAGCGACTTAGTACCGTTACTTCGTTTTCGAATTTCTAAGTCGAGTAGTAGTCCCAGAATTGCGCCCTTGTCATAATACGAGATTTGTGAGTTTACTGAATTCTCATCCGGACGGTAAAACTTTATCCACGCGTCAAAGCTAGCCTCTTCGACGCTTTGGACCGTGCGACCGGGGGTATTCTGCAACCTCTGAACTAACCTGGCCGCTGCCGCCAGGAATTCATTTTCAGAGATAAAACCTGCTCGTCGCAATACCACATCAGCGTAGTAGTCTGTGATTCCCTCCGCTACCCACAGAAGTTTGGTGTGATTCTCTTTGGTGTAATCAAAAGGGCCAAGCGCATCGGGGCGAATCCGCTTCACGTTCCAGAGGTGGAAGAATTCGTGTGACACCAGTGACAGGAATCCGCGGTAGTCACGTTCCGACTGTGAAGTGCTGATGGGCGCAGAGGACGTAGAACGTTCGCCCGTTTGAGTCTTAAAACCGAAGCGAGAATAGGCCAACGAGCTGGAATTCGCGTGCTCCAGTCCATCTCCGGCATTCGGTCGCAAATGAAGGATGAACGTGTAATCGCGATAAGGAATCTCGCCGCCCATCAATTCAACCTCAGTTTCGACGATCTTCTGCACGTCGCGACGCATTCGTTCCGGATCATAGTTTCCTTCACCATGAATGACGATGCGGTGCGCCACACTTTTCACATTAAAGACAAGAGTCCTAAAGTCGCTCACCTCGAAGGGCGAATCGTAAAGCACGTCGAAGTTCTCGGCGCGAAAAGTATTCTTCTGACCAAGAACCGCAGGAAGTCCGGTAGCAACTTTCCAGACGTCTGGTGCAAGCACGCGGATTGTAGCCGGGCTCTTTAAAAATCCATCGAGATACAGCAACAGATTGGCATTACTCCAGAAGGCGTGGTCGGAATTTAACTCGCTCGTCCGCGCTGAGAATTCATTGGCGTAGATTTTATAGGTTGCGTGCCACTCTCGAGCTCCGTTTGTCTTTACACGCCACGAATTCTTATTGACTTTCTCCCAAATCAACGCCCGGCCGGTAGCATCTCTCGCTGAAAAGTCCTGGAGATTTCGTTCAAACTCGCGAATGAGATAAGAACCTGGCGTCCAAACGGGCATGACAAGTAGCTCTTCATCCGGCGCATTGACGGTTGGACCACGTTTGACAGCCATATCGATTTCAAGAATATGCGTATGGGGACGTGGCATGGCTATTGTGAAGAAAATGTCTATCTGAGCTGTTTGCGGCGAGGGCTGCGAGAAACCTGAACCTCCAAACGCAAGAAACAAAATCGCGGTCCAAGCGCTAGCGAGTCGACTTGTGTGCATGTCCAGGGACCTGTATCTAGC
>JBKOYD010000078.1:0-29879 GCA_046725195.1 Acidobacteriota bacterium
GTATCTCGCCGTCACCTTCAGCAACATACACGTGATTGTGGGTAATGAAGTCACTTGAGATCGTAAGGTCTGACTCCCAATGCTTAATCCAATGTTCAGGGTAGCCCCAGTAACGTTTGGCATCGAGGGCGATTTGGGTGAGTGTCGCAGCCTCTTCGGCGGATGCAGGTCGTATCATGAACTTTTCGGTTAGTCTTACTTCTTCTCGGCTAGAGCTCTCTCGACCTTCCGCACCAGGTCCTGCACTTGAGGGGCAAACTCGCCTTTCGGCGCGAGCCGCAGATACTCCCGGTACTCAATCAGCGCACGCTCCTTCTGGCTAACGCGCAGCAGAATATTGCCTGCAAGAAGGTGGGCTTCAGCGAGTTCTGGTTTCAGTTGAAGCGTCATGCCAATGGGAGCGCCGGCCTTTGCCACTTCGCCCATGTCCCAGTAGAGACGTCCCAGCGTGAAGTGGCCATGCCAGGCTTTTCCGTCCAGTTTCAATCCATCTTTTAAAGTCTGTTCCGCATCCGGATACCGTTTTTGTCGCCAGTAGACCTCGCCAAGCGAAATCAAGGCGTGAGCATTCTGTGGCTTTATTTCCAAGGCACGCAGCAATGCCTTTTCGGCTTTGTCCCATTCTCGGAGGTCCATGAAAGTTGTGCCAAGCAGAAGCTGCGCTTCAAAGAAACTAGAGTACGCAAAGATGGCCCTCTCGAGATGAGCAACCGCTTCCTGATAACTTTTTTTCGTTAATGCTGCCCGGGCGTTATTAAACTCATTACGAGCAATTTCAGGAACACGAGCATCTACCACATCGGTGAGCAGCGCCGGGGTTTTTGAAGTGTCGGAAGTGATCTCGAGAATCAGATATACCCTGGAGATCACTTGTAGGTCAGCGTCCTGTTGGGTTGGACGATACCCGGGCATATTTACCACTATTTTGTAATAGCCTCTTTGCAAATTCGGAAATCGAAAGCGCCCGCGATTGTCGGTCATAATCTGATCGATAATTCCCCCGCTGAACCTTTCAAGGCGCACGGGAATACTCTGGGCTGTGGTGCCCGTCTCCCTGAGACGCACTTCACCGCTTACTTCGGAACTTTGAACTCCGCTTGTGTAAGTATCACGTTCTCGCTGGGCAAAGATAGGCGTTGCCAGCAGTACTGAAGCTGCGATTAGGAGGTAACGAAGTATTAGCCTGGACATCCCGCTCACCTCGGCCAAGGCTCTAGGGTTATCGGAATAATCCTACTTTATGAGATGGGAAACAAGTTGTTTCCGGAACTGTCAAAAGAGGCAATCGGGCGGTTTTTCAACCGCCCGACCGTAATTGGATCTTCAGGGAAACTGTCAGTGTCTATAGCTCAAGCCAAATTGGATCAAGCGAGCGGGAACCACCGTGCTTGTGATCTGGCCAAAGGTCGCCGGCGTTCCAATGTTGACAGTGGAAGGGAACCCAAAGATGGGATGGTTCCACAGGTTGAACACATCTGTCCGGAAAAGGAACTGGTGACTTTCTTTGACGGTGAACCTCTTCTGAACCGACACATCCCAGTTCTGTTGGTATGGGCCCCGGAAAGCATTGCGTGGAGCGTTTCCGAATCCTGTAGCTCCTGGAGCCCCATTGGGAACGAGCGCCGCCGTTCTAAAGCAAGCGGGATTGAGATAGTGGTCCAGCCGTGCCTGGACCGAACCCTGAGTATAGTACCCATTGCCGGCACAGAAGCCCGAAAGGGTCGCCGTGCCACCGCCCGTTTGCCCGAACGCGCCGCCGCTGGTGCTATCGGTTACGGAAAATGGCAGTCCACTCTGGTAAGTGACGATCCCGCTAATGGCCCATCCCTTGAAGAACTGGTTATTCCAGAACTCGCCGTTCGGCACCGGGAGATCGTATGCATAGCTCACGACCAACCGATGCGGACGATCAAAATCGCCCACAGCTTTGTTTTGTTGCGGGTTGTTTTGGGCGTTGAGAATATTGGCGCCGCCCTGGCCGACACGTGTGATGTTCAGCTCGTCGGTGCTCAAAGAGCCACTGACATTATCAATGGTCTTGGACCAGGTATAAGCCCCTTGGAAATAGAGGCCACGGCTCAACCGGCGTGCCACAGTAGCCTGGAACGAGTTGTATGTCGCGAAGCCGATATTTCCGGAGTAACGAGAGCTGCGCTTGCGCGACAGACCCACAATCTGGTGCCGTAGTTCCTCATTGTTCGTGGTGCTTGTGGTGATGTTGTAAGTGACGCCGTTGATGTCCCTAACAGTAACGGGACTTGAAGGCGTAGCAACACTTGCAAGGAACGGATCCCAAATCCCCAGGCCGCCGACGTAGTGCGAGCCCACGTAACCTATTTCCGCGATCCAACCCTTCCACACGTCGCGCTGCAACGTCAGGTTCCACTGTTGAGTGTAAGGTGTGTAGGGATTCAACGGCGCGCTCGTGAACGACGCGAGGTTTATCGAACAATTAGTGGCGCCGATGTTCGGGTTAGGATCGGCATAGTTCAAGCAACGCTGCCCGGCCGCGTTGACGAAAATCGGACTAAATGCTGGGTTGTTTACATCCGCAGGATTGGTGGAGATTGCGCCAGTCGTCGCATTGAACAGGCCGGCGAAGAATGTAGCTGTAGGAATATACTGCGTGGCTACGATCGATGGTGGCGGTATGCCCGCAAAAGGATCCCGCAATTGAAACGACGCTGGAGTCGTTGTGTTCGACAGGGGCTGTACCGTGAAGGGCGCCGCCAACGAGTTTTGCAGGATATTCTGGTTCGACAACCGCTGGAAGTAAATACCGTAGCCGGCGCGCAAGATTGTTTTCTGGTCGCCTTTAATGTCCCAGGCCATACCGATCCGCGGTGCGAAGTTGTTTCCGTCGAAACAGCTCTGCAGTGCGCAGTCTGAGACACCAGGGGTTCCCACAAAACCGGCCAGGTTAACTTTTTCAGGAATCAAGAACGGATTTTTACCTTGAGCCGCGAGGGCAGGATCGAAGATGCCAGCTCGGAATAGCTTGTCGTGACCAAAGCTCATTCCTTCCCAGCGAAGTCCGAAGTTAAAGGTCAACCCGGGTGACCATCTGTAGTCGTCCTGAATAAAGGCCGCATAGTCAGTGGCCACAAAGTTACGTGCAGGATCGCCGAAGGCCTGTTGAATGGCTGTGGCTCGACCCTGGAGGAAATTCTGAAAGGCAGAAAAAGTATTCCCTGCACCAGAGGTTGCACCCATCGTTAGCGCACCGCGAACGGCGAAATTATTGAACCGGTTCAACTGATACTGGGCCGCTTCTCCGCCGATTCTGAGGCTGTGCTTGCCTCGAATCCACGAAAAGGTATCCACGATGTTATATGTGT
Source organism: Acidobacteriota bacterium (assembly GCA_046725195.1). Lineage (GTDB taxonomy): Bacteria > Acidobacteriota > Blastocatellia > Pyrinomonadales > Pyrinomonadaceae > PSRF01. The sequence goes on from JBKOYD010000078.1 coordinate 3,339, forward strand.
TCGACACAGTCCCTCTCTCATCGTTTACTCCTGTGCCCAGGGTGAACAGGCCAGTGACTGCAACCTGGTACATACCAGGGAACTGCGAACTATTGCCTCGAATGGCGCCAATGTCAGATAGATTGATTAGGTCTGTCGGAATATTAGCAAACAGAAACCGACTGTAACCCAAGCGCAGTTCGTTGAGTTTTGTAGAGCTGAAAGTGTGAGTTTCGGTGATAGCCAGGAAACGGTTCCATTGTGTGTCCGTTCTCGGGAACGACAGTGATCCCGGGTTACCTGTTGCGGTTCCGAAAGGCTTTACGACATCACCTTCGTCCCAGAACCAGCGCCCTGAAATGCTGTCTTTGCCGCCGCGCATAGTGCGGTCATAACTAATTGTGTACTGATTGTCACCGATAGGTGCGATCCCACTGATTGTGCAGTTGAAGGTTACACCTGACGGAGTCGTGCATCCACTTTGTCCCGGTCTGGGGATAGCAAATTGACCACCAAAGATGTTGCTCCTCAGGTTCAGGATGTTAACTGCGATGGGATCAATCTGTGCCGGTGTTAAACCGAAACCATTGGCGAGTAATGCAGCCGACGTTGTGCCATCGGGATTCATTGGGAACACGGGAATAGTCGGTCGCAGGGAAGAACCGTTGGGATCGATACCATTTCTTGCGCGTACGCCCTGGTAATTAAATAGCCAGAATCCGCCGAGCTTCGGCACTGGTCCACTGATGGTGCCGCCAAACACGTTCTGAAGTAAACGGCCTCTATCTCTGCCGTCATGATTGAAAAACCACTCATTGGCGTTGAGCGCGTCGTTTCGGTGTGACCAATACGCCTCCCAGTGAAACTCCTTTTCACCGGTTTTGATCACCAAGCCAAGTGCACCTCCGCCTTTGCTTCCCTGAGAAGCGTCATAGAGTGACGTGGCTACCTTCATTTCCTGCAGCACACTTGGATTGGGTAAAGGGACCGTGTCAAAGTGAGCAAGATTAAAATCGTTCACGTTTATGCCCTGAAGCGACACGCTGTTGTTGCTTGTGCGCTGGCCGTTCACTGTTACATCTGCCGTGCCTCTTCCCGCACTGCGTACATCAGTCGGTTCTCCTGTCACACCGGTTGAGAGGTTCAGGAGGAAGAGGAAATTGGGCGAAGCCAAAGGAAGAGCCCTGATAGTCTCAGCTCCCAGCGGTTGGCCGGTTGTTGCGTTCTCGGGATTAATCAACGAGGCCGTAGCCTCCACGTTAACAGTCTCCTCAATGCGACCGGCTTCAAGCGTTACATCTTGTCGCGTGGTCTCAGTGATCCTGACTGCGACGGCGGCAATTATCGCCTTCTTGAAACTTGTAGCCGTGATCTCCAGTTTATATTCACCCGGCGGTAACAGAGTGGTGGCATAGCGACCATCCTCTTCTGTTGTTACCGTGCGCACTGTTTTCCCGCTGCTTTCGCTGATAATGTCGACTGTGGCCCCTTTTACCAAGGCACCACTTTGATCAGATACAACTCCAGTAAGCCCGCCCGTCTGGCTGGCCTGAGAATAAGCAAGTCCAGCACATAGAAGGCTCAAGATCGCTCCCCTTGCGAACAAGCGTAGTGCGCTTTTCATTATCGGACTCCTCCCTTAACTTGGCGTGCGTTTCAATAGTTTTACTTTGGTTGGCTTCGAACAACGGCCATCTGGGTCCGTGGACGGAGAATAGACTCCTCGATTGATGCAATGGTTATTCCACCGCGAGCCGATCGCGGGCCAGCGGACCTAAGCGATGAACTGTAGTGAACTTAGCCAGACAGAACAGGCGGGAGAAACTGAATTTAGGAGCGTCTCTTTCGCCAAAAATTCGGTTCTTCTTCAAATTATTGGACACAGGTTTTTGTATTAATGTTCAGTCACTCATACATAACTCTGTAAGATCGACTTTGGGAGTTGTTGGTTATGGGATGTTAGGAAAAGCGATGACTGGACTAGCGCGAGCGATCGGCATGTGAGTCGTGATCGCCGAACGTAAGAACGCGACGAGAGTTCGTGATGGTCGCACGGCGTTCGCGGGATGCAGCCTCTTCGGCGGATGCAGGTCGTATCATGAAGCTTTGGGGTTACTTGGGCTCGGGTAGTTGCCAGCTAGTGCCGTCGGTATAGTTAACACGAAGAATAATCACGCGTCCGCGCAAGCTATCCCGTTCTTTGTCATTGAGAGCAGTCAAGCTAATCGTATGCGTTGGCGGCTTCGTGATCGTAACAATCAATTCTTTTGACTTTCCCGCACCGATCTTTTCTTCACTCGTAAACTGTTGACGACCAAGCTCCGTTTCGGTGGCGGGATCCAGAAAGATGTAATCCCAGTCAATAGAGGCGATCGCCTTGTTACTGAGATTTCTCACTGTTGCTTTATACATAAACACATAACGTAAAGGCGTAGTTTTGTGTTGTGTGGCGATGATGGCTTCGTCCGCCCTGGCGTCGCGCCTGATTCGATCTGCGTCGGCGGAGCCGCGCTTGGCATCCGCGATCCGCCTCTCAGTGCGTGTACGCGCCCGCATCTCATCGAAGTTCTCTATCGGGCCGCGGAAAGGGTCGTTTTGCCATCCGATTCGTTCTTTGCTCCAACTGAATCGGACGACCTCAACAGCTGACTGATCTGCGGGTGCAGCTGTTGACTGAGCGAAAGAAACTGTTGCGGTTGATGCGAACAAGAGAGCGAAGCAAAGGTGTTTCATTGCAGCTACTCCTTTGAAACATCGAGGTGGGTCTAATGATACTACTCCTAGGCGGCCGCAAAAAGTTAAAGCGTCCAACACTCCTGCATGAGAATCCGAAAGTTGAAGGAGGCTATCAGACGCCACGTTGTCGGACCGCGGGCGTCTCGCCCGCCAACCCGATACAAGAAGTACGATCAAAACTTTGGGGGCCGCCCTTTAATGCTGTAGCCGCGTCCGACTCGACCAGGCGGGCGAGACGCCCGCGGTCCCAGTTAGTTCCGGCGAGACTCGTGAAATAAGGTGAGCCGAGGAGTTCTGATACTCCTCGGCTCGGTTAGTTGTTTGTGGCTACCTCATTTAGCGTAGCCCACTTTGGGTTTAGAACACGTATCGGAGGCCAACAATGATGCGACGGTTCCCACCATCAGTGGCCCACTGGTTCAGGAAGTTTGTGGACGTTACTGTCGAATCGGGAATACCAAAGTCACGGGAGTTGGTGAAATTGAAGAAATCAGCTCTGATTTGGAGTCTCTGATTCTCGCCTATCCGCGTATTCTTCAATATACCGAAGTCAATGTTGTTTATGCCGTCAGAGCGAAGGATGTTGCGTCCTGCGTTACCGACTCTCTGCGCGGCCGTGATGGTCCTAAAGAGGGAACCGCCACCAGCTCTCACCAATTCTTCAACCGACATGTTCGAGATATCGAGTGACGTATTAACGTTTGGTCTAATCGCGTTGCCCACAAGCGAGGAAATGCTCGCTAATGCAGCTGCGGGATCTGAACCATTGAGCGGTGTAAAAGGAGATCCGCTCTGGAGCGAGAACTGCGAGTTCAACTGCCATCCACCAAGAACGTGCCCTGCGAAACCATTCTGATCGCGGAAGTACGGTAACTCATAAACAAAGTTACCTGCGATTCGGTGAGGTCGATCAAAACTCGACCGTGCCCGATCCGCTCGGCGATTGTAGGAGTCCTGGGCCACCGCGATTTCTCCTCTCGATACATTGAAAATTTCTGACATGGTATCGATGAAGGTGCTGTATGTGTAATGCAACCCGGCACTGAATCCCTGGCTCAACCGTTTCTCCAGGCTGGTCTGAAGCGAATGATAGATTGAGGAGCCCGAATTGGTCCGTAAGCGTGTTGGACCCTGATTCGGGAACGTACGGCAGAAACCGTTAGCAGCGTTTGCTGTAACGCAGCCGATACGAGTCGGATTAGCATCCACCGATTCAAACAAGCCAGTCCCCTTTGTCCCAACATATCCAACGCGCAAGACGAGGTCGCGAGTAAACTCCCGCTGCACCTCGAAGCTAAGCGAATCGTACACTGGCATATGAAACTCCTTATCCACAATTGTGCGATTCACCGTATCGGGATTGAACGGCGGGTTTTGCAAGATCGTAAAAGCATTGGGCGTGACAGTGACAGTATCGCCGGCCGCGTTGGTGGTTGTAATGGTCGGGAACGATGAAACAGCGGCAACGAATGGGAACGAGCTCCAGATGTTCAGGGCAATGTTGGTGAATGCGTAGTCGTGTGTACGCGTGTAACCACCACGCAAAACCAACTTGTCGCCTCCGGTTAGCCACCCTAGCGCACCGTCGCTGCGTGTGTGCGGATTCCAGTTAAAGCCGAACCGTGGCTGGAAGTTGTCGTTATCACGGCCCGGAATCGGTTGAACCAGGAAACGCGGGTCATTGTTGGCAGCGGCCAGAACTGGCTTATTAAAGTCGACCAGATCCTGGATCGGTTGTCCTGCGTTCTCATATCGAAGTCCCAGTGTGAGGGTAAAGTTCGGACGGATCTTCCACTCGTCCTGCCCATAAAAGAAGAAATCGTGCCAATCGTTGTGAAGAACGCGGGCCGTACCAGGCAGGTCCTTATTGATGTTGGCTCTCGTTGCGAAGTCCTTCACGAGGAAGTCGAGCGTTGCGTACTCCAGCAACCCTCGCGTAGTTGGTTTAAAGAGTTGATGCAACTGATTCCGTCGGATATCGACGCCAAACTTCCAAGCGTGATTCCCACTGGTATAAGAAACGTTGTCTTGCAGCTGATAAGTGTTTCTGACCTGCGATTGCGGCAGGTTCACTCCCAATCCGATCGCCGTGCGCGTCGGGTCAGCGTTAAAACCGCGCATACCAAGTTCCGGGATTTCGATTGAAGGAATTAACGCGGAACGAGGGTCTAACGGCTGATTTGAGTTGGCACTCCGCAGAAACGCACCACGAACTTCATTTAGCCACTTCGGCGTAAGAACGCTGGTGAGTTGCAAATTTATTCCTTGCGTTCTCGCAGGCACTATCGATGAAAAGCCAGGCGGCGTGATCTGGGAAGCAGCCACGCCAGGAATGCTACCTAGCGCTCCCGAATCCTGATAAAGGTACCTACCATTGATATTGTGCTTATCGCTGATCCGATGATCGAGACGGATCGAGGTCTGCCAGTCATCGTATGTAGATGCCTGCGAACCTGTTAATGAGCCGACCGGCACCACGAAGGTTTGACCGTTGCGGACAAACCTGACTGTTTGATTAAGCGGTGTTGCAGCGGCCGGGAGAAAATCGAGCAAAGCGCGAACCTGAGGCAGATCGCCGGCAGCTTGTCGAATAATCTCCTTACCTGCAGCCGTCGGGGCACCGTTCAGAGTAGTTCCGACACCCAGCTGACGATCCCACCAGCGTTGAATTGCAAAGAAGAAAAATGTTCGGTCTTTTCCGCTAATGTAGCTTGGTCCACCTTCGCCAAACCGAGGCAGTGGAAGTGGACCGCCTATTGTTCCACCCAGTTGGTTTTCAATTCGAAACGGAGCGTGTTGGCGAAATTCAAGAAGCGAATTAGGGTTGCAGAAGCCGCCGGCTTTCTGGGTGTTGCTGCAGGCATTCAACGCGTTGTCGTTGTGAAACCAAAAGCCTGAGCCATGAACATTATTTGAACCGCTTCTGGTAATCGCGTTGAAGACGGCACTGGAGTTACGACCGTATTCAGCGCTGAACTGGTTGGTTACAAGCCGTACTTCCTGAATCAGGTCAGGATTGTTCAAAGGTATCGTCGAGCCCGCGACACCAAAGTTGTTGTTATCCTGTCCATCGATCATAAAGTTATTGGACCGCACCCGGCCGCCATTGGATGAAAAGTTAGTGCCGCCGGCGAATGCAGTCTGGCCTGAATTGAGTTGGCTAACGCCCGCGGCTGAGAGCGCAACACTGTAAACGCTGCGAGTCGTAGCAAGAGGGAGCTCTGACAGGCGTCGCTCGTCAAAGCGTGTGCCCACCTCAGGAGTTGTTGTGTTCAGCATGGAGGCATTTTCCACGACGTTAACAATCTCAGTGACGCCACCCGCCTTTAGCGTTACGTCTACCGTTGCAGGTTGGTTTAGCACGAGCGTGATGCCCGACTGAACGTATTTGGCAAAGCCTGTGGACTCAACCGTTATTTCGTAATCGCCAACAGGCATGCCAAGGAAACGATACCGCCCTTCACCATCGGTGTGCGTAGTGCGGCTTTCGTTAGTCTTTACGTTGCGCACGGCTACTGTGGCGTTGGTGACTACGGCGCCCTTCTCGTCTTTTACCTCACCGGAAATCGAGCCGGTGGTCTGGGCTAGAACGGGAGAGGCCAGCAGCGCAAGTAACGCTACGAATAGGAGAGTTAGTCTAGTAACCTTATTCATCAGTTGCCTCCTTTGAGCACGGAGTTGGGAAAACTGCGTTTGGTGTGATCCGAATTCGACGGAAATTTAGTGTCGATTCAAGTCTGGGGCGACTTGCAGCTATTGTTAGGCAACAGACATTCCAATTCGTTCGTGGAATTAGTGACAAAACACTAAGTCTCTATGCAGGCATACTTAGCACAGAACCCTACATTGCTATGAATCGCAAATACCGAAAACTGCACGCGTATTTTTCAAATCTTCGGAATTCATCCAAACCGCTGGAAGAGAGGGCGCACTCCACTTGAACCAAAATATTGGAGACAAGAAACGAAATTTTGAGTCAATTGTCTTTGTTGAACGAAACACATTCAACATCAGCTTCCGTAAACCTCGTTTCGATCACCAGTGGATTGAGTATGAGGAAATATCTGTTGATCAGCTCGTCGATCGACTGCGCCATGCAACAATCGTGATCTGTAACAAGCTTCCGCTCCGTGAGAATGTCCTTTCTCAACTACCTGAACTAAAACTCATCGTCGTAGCTGCAACGGGAGTGGATAATATCGACCTCGGCTATTGTCGTTCGCACAACATTGCGGTCTGCAACACACGTGGTTATGCGGTTGATTCTCTGCCGGAACACGCACTCATGTTGATGCTTGCACTGCGGCGAAATCTGATTGCCTATCGTCGTGAAGCAGTGAATGGGACTTGGCAGGACGCGCGGCAGTTCTGTCTGTTAGGCCATTCGATTGCGAATCTAAAAGGATCGACTCTGGGAGTTGTTGGTTATGGGATGTTAGGAAAAGCGCTGGCTGAACTCGGGGAAGCGATCGGCATGCGAGTTCTGATCGCCGAACGTAAGAACGCGACGACCGTTCGTGATGGTCGCACCGCGTTCGCGGATGTGCTGCGACTAAGTGATGTTCTGTCGCTTCATTGCCCGTTAACTGAAGAGACAACAAATCTGATTGGACCTGAAGAGCTAAGTCAGATGAAGCCGGATGCGATCCTTATCAATACCGCGCGAGGAGGACTGCTCGACGACGAAGCGTTACTGGTTGCTCTTAAAGAGGGCAGGTTAGGTGGTGCAGGGATCGATGTACTGCGCGTCGAGCCACCGCGGGGCGGAAACGTCTTGCTTGAGGCTGATCTATCAAACCTCATCGTGACCCCACACAACGCCTGGGCCAGCAGACAAGCAATGCAAACTCTGGCAGAACAAGTCGTCGATAACCTGGAAGCTTTCGTGAGAGGCGAGCCGAAGAACCTTGTTATTTAGGCCTTTGGTCTTGAGGCGCTGCGGCGATGGGGTGAGCTTCTGAAACGAAATTACTAAGACCCCAAGGGTCTAAGCTTGCGTCATGAAGCTGCGGCCTCGCCAGCGACTTCGTCGTGATGCTCCGTCGTGTAAAGGCGAAGAATGTCTTGTCCCTGTCGTGAGCGGGGGTCGATGGTTCGCAAGTGTTTGCGACCTTGCATTTCCCAGATAGCCGTCACCACTCCATCCTTTTCGACGGCGTGATAAGTAATCTCTTCGGCGCTAGCTTCAGGCGCTGGCTCGGTAGATTGTGCGGCAGCGCCTTCGCTTATTGCTGCTTCATTTTCAGACATACAAACTCAAAAACTCTCCTCTCAAAATCTTGCTGTGTTTTGGGTGCGGCGAATTGTTGCATACGCGCATAATGCCTGTCCAGCCTACCAAAATGAAAAATATCAAATGTCAAATGTCATATGGAAAATGATTCGGTTTACTTCCTCCCCTGGAGCGCCATCTCTACTGCCTTCCGTGGTACAACCACACCCCAGCCTTGTCGTTCTATATCAACGCCGACCACTCGTTCAGCAGTATCTATCAAGATTCGCTTGACCTGTTGTGGGGTCAATACAGGATTTGCTTCAAGTATGCACGCAACTATCGAGGCAACGATCGGTGAGGCGAAGGAGGTTCCGTCAACAAACTTGTAATGCTGGTTAATGACGTTGCCTTCGTGCAATTTGATCGTAATCAATTGACGCAGAAGCGGCACGGGGAGGTCCTTAGCTTCATCAAGGTCCCTATCGATTCCTGCTTGTGATGTGATGATGTCTCGCAGATCCTCATCAGCAGCTGTATCGAGAGTGGCGTACAGTTGCGCTTCGATGGCGGTCGGAGTGTGCGGCAAGATTGGTGCTGCGACCCATATGCCGGGTGCTATCACTTCCGGTTTTTGTAACCCGTCAATCGTGGGTCCATAGGAAGAACGATACATTCCTCGTCGCGCTCGATTCAGCGAGTTCTGATCGTCCAGGCCACCAACTGCAATAGTTCCCGGACAACTTGCTGGAGGTAATACTGGATGTCCAGGAGCCAGCCCGGCATTACCCACCGCGCAGACAACTGTTAGACCGGCGCTTACTGCTTCTTCAACGACTCGAGAAAGTGAATTGTGAAGGTACGACTGCTCGAAATCTCCGCCGGCGGAAATATTGACAATCCGGATTCCATATTTTTCCTTGTTCGCGAGTACCCACCGCATGCCACTTTCGATGTTGACTTCAGGAATGCGTCCGGTCTTGCCGATCTTGACGAGCACCACTCTGGCTTCTGGAGCGATGCCTCGATAGAAGCCGTCCGAGAGGTAGCCATTCCCTGCTGCGACGACAGAGGTCATCATTCCATGCCAACTAGCGGCGTCGGAAGTTTCTAACAAAGCAGAATTATCTTCGGTCGTGAAGATGTTGTGATAAGCGACGATCCGGTTGACAGGCTCCGTCAGATCCTTGTGCGCATAAAAACCCGAATCCAGAAATGCGATCGTGACGCCGCGTCCAGTAAACCGCTCGTCTGCGTCCATTCGGAGTGGTGTGGGCAATGCATGATCCGCCTCAGTGAACAACTTGGCACGTGACTTCAATTGCTCGTGGGCGCGCACGAAAAGTTCGACACAACGCGAACAAACTCGAGAAACCAGCTCAGTGGAGGCCACATTAGCCTGGATGATCTCTTTAATCGCTTGCGGTAGTTCGGCTAAGGGAACCAGCGATCCACTCGAACGACGACACACCTCGCAAAGCAAGGAATCGTCTTTCGTCTGTATTGAGCCGGTCGAATCAGTTGTGGCGGCTTCGGGCATGGCTGACAAAGATGGTGGAAATGTCCGGCCGATGTCAATTCAAGCTTGCGAGGCGGCGTTGAAATTGCCAATTAGCGTGCTCTTGCGCGAGCACTTTGGACGCGAGCTGGATGAGAGTACGTCAATCTTCACCACGCTTGCTTTGCTCACATACGGCTGTTAATCTTCGATTTCAAACACCTAGTTGCCTTAGGTAGTGGGTCAGTTTGAAAATACCACCAACCGCAGTTGGTGGATTATTCAGACCCAACCTACACCAAAGAGGAGCGTAGCTGGGGCTGAATCCCACCGACCGCAGTCGGTGGATTCGTTCATATCCAGCCTACGATCAGGTTGCTGGAATCGTTGAGGTGGACGTTTCTTTTTAGGTTGGGTATGAACCATCCACCGACTGCGGTCGGTGGGATTGACGGGTCTCATTGGTTTAATTTTTTGTAGTCTGGGTGTCAACAATCCACCAACTGCGGTTGGTGGTATTCAAACTGACCTACTACCGTTGCCGTAAAGGAGATCAGTAATGAAGAAGAGAAATCTATCAATCCTCTTGGCTTCGTTGTTCGTGCTTGCTGTCGCCGTGATAGGCGGCAGTGCCCGCACATTTGAAGGCGAAGTTCCGGCCGCGCCCCCGATTGGTGCGACCATCGAAGAGTTTACCCTTCCCGATGTCAACGGTCAGGACCGAACACTTAAGTCGCTCGCCGGCAAGAACGGAACAGTGCTCATCTTTATCGCGGTCCAGTGTCCGGTTTCCAATGCCTACAATGAGCGTATGGAAAAGCTCGCTCAAGACTATAATGCTAAGGGCGTTGCGGTGGTTGGAATTAACTCCAACGTTTCGGAAGATGTGGCGGCAGTTAAATCTCATGCTGCCGACAAGCATCTTACCTTCACAATCCTGAAGGATCCGGGCAACAAGATTGCCGACAAGCTCGGTGCCGCTTTCACTCCGGAAGCATACTTCCTCGACGCCAACAACAAGCTCCTCTATCACGGACGCATCGACAACAGTAGAAATGCAGCACAAATCGAATCCAACGACCTGCGCAATGCAATCGACGCTTCGTTAGCTGGCAAGCCGGTTGAAAAGACGGAAGCCAAAGCGTTCGGCTGTAGTATCAAACGTGCTTAACCAATGCCCTTATCTCGAGTTCTAATCCCAGTTGGCTTGTCCCTCTTGTTAGTGAGTTTCGCGGCGCCGGCTCAGAAAAAAAGCAGCCGAGCCGCGAAACCCGCTATCGGAAGCTCTACGCCAAAACCTGTTGTGGCAGCTATCGACACAGAGGCGCTCAAAAGCCTGCTGGCTGAAACGAGGCAACGTCCGCTGCTCGTAAACTTCTGGGCCACGTGGTGTGATCCATGCCGCGATGAATTTCCCGAGCTTGTTAAGATCGACACCGAATACCGGCCACACGCTCTCGATTTTGTTACGATCTCGCTTGATGACTTCAGCGACATCAAGACTGAAGTGCCCAAGTTCCTTGGGTCCATGAAAGCTACTATGCCGGCCTACCTGCTGAACGTTTCAGATCCCGAACCGGCTATCAACGCGGTAGATCCAAAGTGGCAAGGTGATCTACCGGCAACATTCCTCTACAACGCCAAAGGCGAGGTCGTTTACAAGCATTTTGGTCGAGTTGATGTGTCGGAGTTACGCATCGCAATCGAAAAACTGATCAAAAAGACGGAGTGAGTGACAATGGTTTTGGGTCTTTGGCCTTAGGTCTTTGACCCTCATCTTGCTCGAACGTACCATTCAACTCCACGCTCAAATAATGACAAGGCCCAAGCCCAAATACCTAATTCCCAAGACCTGCTGATACATCAGTCTTTCCAATGATCACTCCCGAAGTTATCTCAGCACATAACCTTACTCAGGAAGAATTTGAGCGAATAAAAAAACTACTTGGCCGCGAACCGAGTTTTGCCGAACTCGGCATCTTCTCGGTCATGTGGTCGGAACACTGTTCATACAAGTCGTCTCGAGTCCATTTAAAACGACTGCCGACGACTGGTGAACGTGTGATTGTGCCCCCAGGGGAGAACGCCGGCGTCGTTGACTTGGGCGACGGTTGGTGTGCTGCCTTCAAGATTGAATCCCACAATCACCCATCTTTTATAGAGCCGTTTCAGGGAGCTGCAACCGGAGTGGGCGGGATTCTGCGCGACATTTTTACGATGGGTGCGCGGCCGGTGGCGTCGCTTAACAGTTTGCGTTTTGGTTCATTGGATCATCCCCAACACGGACGACGTAATCGATCTTTGCTGGCAGGCGTTGTAGCAGGCATCGCGCATTATGGTAATGCGTTTGGCGTCGCAACTGTCGGAGGAGAAGTCGCCTTCGACGATGCATATGCTCTCAATCCGCTAGTTAATGCATTTGCTCTTGGACTGGTGCGGCACGATCAGATCTTTTTTGGCAAAGCCACGGGCATCGGCAATCCGGTTTTGTACGTTGGCGCTAAGACCGGTCGCGACGGAATCCATGGCGCGACTATGGCTTCAGCCGAGTTTGACGAAGAGGCACTCGAGAAACGACCAACTGTTCAAGTTGGCGATCCATTCCTGGAGAAGCTGTTACTGGAGGCGTGTCTTGAAGCAATGAAGAGTGGAGCCGTCGCCGGCATTCAGGATATGGGCGCTGCAGGCTTAACGTCGTCGTCGTGTGAAATGGCCGCGCGAGCCGGAACAGGAATCGAGCTGGATCTCTCCCTGGTGCCACAACGAGAGCAGAACATGACGGCTTACGAGATGCTTCTCTCAGAATCGCAGGAGCGAATGCTGATCGTTGCTCACGCAGGACGTGAACGTGAGGTAATGGACATCTTTCGCAAGTGGGATTTGGATGCCGTAGTTATTGGTCGAGTGCGCGACACAAGGCGCATGCAAGTGATTCACAATGGTGAGACTGTCGCAGACATTCCAGTCGAAGCTTTGACGGATGAAGCGCCGCGATATGAACGGCCAATGGCGGCGCCCGGTCCCAAGTCCAAAGTCCCAAGTCCAAAGCCCGAAGACCAAAGCACAAAGCTCAAAGCTCAAGACCACAGTGCCGATCTACTAACACTACTGTCTTCCGGTAACATCGCCTCCAAGCAGTGGGTCTATCGGCAGTACGATCACATGGTTCGTACTAATACGGCGATCTTGCCTGGTGCTGATGCTGCAGTTGTCAGAATTAAAGAGACTCGTCGAGCATTGGCAATAACGCTTGATGGAAACGGAAGGTATTGCGCCGCGAATCCTCGCGAAGGAGCCAAGCTCGTTGTAGCTGAGGCTGCACGCAACGTCGTCTGCGTTGGCGCGCGACCTGTTGCGGTTACGAATTGTCTCAACTTCGCATCACCAGAACGGGCGGAAGTGATGTGGTCCTTCTCTGAAGTAATCGACGGAATGGCCGAAGCGTGCCGGGTCTTTGAAACTCCCGTCGTTTCAGGAAACGTCTCTTTCTACAATGAGACCGAAGGCCGAGGGGTTCTGCCGACGCCGGTGATTGGGATGGTGGGGTTAATTGAGGATGTGCGGCGTACGGTTCAGCCGGGATTCAAAAAGGAAGGCGATCTGATCGCATTGCTTGGCATCACGGCTGATGACATCGTGTCGAGCGAGTACGCAGTGACAGTCGGAGGTACAACTACCGCCGAGATCACATCCTGGGGGGTCGTCCCTCAACTGGACATGGATCGCGAAAGAGCGGTCCAACAAGCTTGTCTGGAAGCCGCTGAAGCTGGTCTGCTTCGGTCGGCCCACGACTGCTCCGACGGTGGTTTGGCGGTTGCGCTGGCTGAATTGTGTTTCTCTTCCCTTGGTCGTGATGCGATCGGTGCGAAAGTAAATTTGGAAGGAGCGCTTAGCGTTACGTCGATGCTTTTCAGTGAGACGCCCTCGCGCATAGTAATCAGCTTTGAACCGTCGGATGCAGCGGTCGTGCAGGAAATAGCGAAACGCCATCAGGCGCCTGTTGCAATCATCGGCCGGGTAGGTGGATACCGGCTTCGAGTAGCCGTTAACGGTAAGGATGCCGTTGACGAGAATGTTTCAGGTTTGGAAGACACATGGCGTGGCGCACTTTCGCGGAAGCTTCAGGCTGAAGCAATGGTTGCCGGCTAACGTCCGAAATGCTTCTGTCTTGTCGTCACGGAGGTGCATGCATTTTTAGTTCTAACAGTCCGCGTCCGAAACGATCGACAAACTAAAGTTCGTCGGACATTTCAGTGCACGAGGTCATCTATCTGAACAAGACGATGGTGGAAGCCAGCAAGGCGCGTGTAGCGCCAGTCTCTTCCGCCATGCTGTACGGCCGCGGCGTCTTCACCACGCTCGCAATCTACGACACAAAACCCTTCCTTTGGTCCAGACATTGGCAGCGCCTTGGTGCACATGCCGCCAAAATCGATGTCGATTTGGCTGGCTGTACCGAGGAGAGCGTCGGTGATGCCCTGAAGAAACTGATTGCTTTCAATCGAGTGAGAGATGGTCGAGCGAGAATTATCTTCCTTGCTCGGAGTGGACGCGACAATTGGAAAGCAAGAATGGCGGGTACGAAGAAAACGGACCTATTAATCATGACCGGCGATGTCCAAAAGGTTTCGGCGGATGGACTATCGTTGGCAGTATCACCTTACCGGGTAAACACGTTCTCGCCGTTATCAGGAATCAAGAGCCTGAACTATCTGGATCGCGTCCTTTCACGCGAAGAGGCTCAAAGCCGCGACTTTGATGAGGCTGTAGTTTTGAACGAGCGTGGTGAGATTGTATCCGCAACTACAGCCAACATTTTTTGGGCAAAGAACGGCACTGTTCACACGCCAACGCTGAGTACTGGAGCTTTGGCGGGTATCACGCGTGAATGTGTAATCGACATTGCAAGTAAACACTTCATTCCATTGGTAGAGGGAATTTATGAAATGTCGGATCTGACGGATGCGGATGAGATTTTTCTGACGTCGTCCGGTCTGGGCGTTTCACCTGTTACAACTTTTGACTTTCGTCGTTACGCAGCGGCCGCAGGAAGTGCTTCGACGATGATTAGAGAAGCGTTTTGTAAACTCACACGAATGTGAGGTAACAGAACAGAATCATTTTCCATATGACATTTGAAATTTTTCATTTGTTATTTAGGAAAGCGGTCTTGGGTCTTAGGACTTTGGTTTTTCATTTCAAGGCCGAAGACCAAAGACGGCTTCGCAAAAATGACAAATGAAAAATTTCAAATGTCATATGGAAAATGATTTCCTTCGCCCTACTCAGCCGTGGGCGTCTTCAAAGAAAGTGCCTTGGGTACCAGCGGCAGAGAGCGAAGCCTCGTTCCAGTCGCATTGAAGATTGCATTTCCGACCGCCGGCGCAAGTCCGACGATTGGAGTTTCCCCGGCGCCGGCAGATGGCAGGTCCTTGCGATCCAACAACACAACTTCAATTGACGGCATGTCGCTGAATCTCGGCACTTGATACCGTGAGAAGCGAGCGTTGAGAATTTGTCCGTTCTCAAATTGAATCTGTTCGAACAACGTGCCGCCAATTGCTTGCACAATCGCGCCTTCAACCTGATTGTGCAAATGTACAGGATTGACTATGGCACCACATTCAAAGCTTTCAACAACTCGTTCGATCCTTACTTTCCCAGTTTTAGAATCGATTGACACTTCAGCAGCAGTGGCAACGTAGCTGCCTTTCTCAAAACCACAAGCTATACCGACTCCTCCGCTCGCTTTCTTCTTACCCCAGCCAAAAGAGTTTGCCGCTGCTTCCAGGACCGCTTTCAGCCGTACATCTTTAATGTTCTTAAGGCGAAATTCCACCGCATCCATGTTTAGCAAATGCGCCAACTCATCCATGTGAACTTCGCGTGAAAAGTGGTTCGCGGTCGCAGCGAGTCCTCTATAAGAGCCTTGCCGCAAGGGTGACTTCGTACCATGGAATTGAATATTCTGATTTGCGAAGTCGTACTTGACCTGAATGCCGGCTCCGCCGGAGTTATAGTTGTGAAACTCCCAGGCCGTTACCGTACCTTCGTTCTTAACGCCGCTGTTGATTTCAATGACTCCTGCGGGACGGAAGTAGCCCCAGGTAAATTCTTCCTCGCGTGTCCACACGAGTTTCACTGGTTTGCCGCTACCTCGTGCCAGGCGCGCAGCTTCCACGGCACATTCACCTGTATGTTTACCACCGTACCCTGAGCCAGTGTCAGGAACAATCACACGTACTTTGTCTTCGGGAATATGGAAAGCCTCCGCTAACTCACTTCGCACACCAAACGGTCTCTGAGTTCCCGTCCAAACAGTCAGTTTGTCGTCTTTCCACTCAGCGACGGCCGCTCGTGGTTCGAGCGGTGCGTGCGCTATGTAATCAACTGTATACGTCTGTGATAGCTTCTTGTCGGCTGCAGCCATGCCATCAGTGATCGACCCAACTGGACGCCCGCCGCTCTCACCTCGACCGGTCGAAGGATTCTTCTTCAGATAGTCAAACAACTCAGCGTTGCCGGGTTGGCCAGGAGTCTTCCAATGCACAGCTATAACTTTCTCCGCCCGTGCGGCTGTCTCCGGATTTGGCGCCGCTACTCCGATGAAGTCACCGTCGCGTACAACCACTACACCGGGCATTGCCTCTGCGCCTTTCGTGTCTGCTGACAAGAGAGTTGAATTGAAACCTGAAGGGCGCACAATTCGCCCAAACAGCATGCCTTCACGTTTGACGTCGGACGTGTATTGATGTTTACCGGTTACAAAATCCCTTCCGCCAACTTTTGGCACCGACGTACCAGCGATGGTCCAATCCTTCACCTGGGTAATTGCGACATCAGCCTGGATCGCCTTCACCAGTTTCTGACCCTTTGCCACATCGGCAAACGTAAGAGACTTTGTACCGTCATGATTCACAAAACTCGCGTCAACGATTCGTACGTCTTGAGGCGCTACTTTCCACTGTTCAGCCGCAAGAGCTATTAAAGTTTCTCGTGCGGCAGCTGCAGCTTTCCGCAACTGTGGCGCCATAAACGGTACAGTGCGGCTGCCAAATGTACCGGCATCGAATGGAACTACATCTGTGTCAGCCATTACCAACCGGATGTTGCCCACCGGGACATGCAACTCTTCAGCAACTGCCTGTGTTAGCGACGTCCGGATGTTCTGGCCCAACTCCACTTTCCCCGTGAACACTGACACCATGCCGGCTTCATCAATATGAATCCATGCTCCGATTTCGTTTGGAATAGGTTGACCTGATCGACCTCGACCCGATTCGCCTTGTT
Organism: Acidobacteriota bacterium; assembly: GCA_046725195.1. Lineage (GTDB taxonomy): Bacteria > Acidobacteriota > Blastocatellia > Pyrinomonadales > Pyrinomonadaceae > PSRF01. The sequence goes on from JBKOYD010000078.1 coordinate 20,054, forward strand.
CCTGCTGCGCTGTTTGTGCAAATAGATTCGTCATCGGCACGATCAGAGCGATGCCGCCGCCAAAAGCCTTGATGAACTGACGTCGATCAAATCCGAAATTGTAAGTTGGTTCCGCAAAGAGTTCGTATCGTTCAACTTCAAAATGGTCCTTCATTTCCGAACCTCCTTTGCAGTGCCCGAAGCAATCTCGATAGCGTTCACAATTCGTTGATATGTGCCGCAACGACAAATGTTGCCATCCATGTGCTTAATGATCTCTTCCTTCGATGGCTTTGCATTTTTGGAGAGTAAACCCGCGCCCGCCATGATCATGCCGGACGTACAGTAGCCACACTGCATAGCGTCGGCTATTAGAAAAGCTTCCTGTAACGGATGTAGCTTTCCGTCCTTCTCCAAACCCTCAATCGTAGTTATCTGTTTTCCACTGACTCGACCAACCTGCATCGTGCATGAACGGGTCGGTTCACCGTCTACCAGGACAGTGCACGCGCCGCATTGCGCTTCGCCACAGCCATACTTTGTACCGGTCAAGTTTAAGTAGTTGCGCAGAACGCTGAGCAGCATGGTTTGAGAATCCACGTTGACTGGCAGTTTTTTGCCGTTCACGTTGAGTGCGGTGACGTTGGGCATGACAGCATCCTCGATTTTGGATTTAGATTGAGAAGATTGTAGTACTGGGAGGCGGGTCAGTACCAACGTTCTGCCAAGACCAAGATCCAGATCTCGATCTAGCGGACACCACCGGCTTTATGCCGCGTAGTACTTCAATTTTGACCTAGACGCACGCCATCAAACTTCCAAGAGGGACACCACCGGCTTTATGCCGCGTGGTATTTCAATTTCTACCTTCGCTCCATTCAAAGGCAGAAGCTGAACCTCCACACGGCCTAAAGCTCGCTGGTGTCCCGGAGTTTGATAGAACTGTCTTTCGGTGCAAGGTGACTCGCGACGCAGCGTAAAAGGAGAAAACGCAGGCTAAACGACAACCGCAACTGGCTGACCACACTTCCCTAAAACCCACAAATGCGATAATTTGCAAAGGCATGGGCCCCTTCCTTCAAGTTCCTTTCTGCTGGCGCATGGGAAGTGCGTGCTGGGTTCTTATCAACCAAACAATTCAACGAAGAGAGTCTTTTTGCGATGAGTACTGCGACTGAAGAAGCCTCGGAAGTAACCGAGACCACTACCCAGAAATGGGTCTACCTTTTCGAAGAAGGTCCTGGCGATGACAAGGCACTGCTGGGCGGCAAAGGTGCAGGGCTTTGCGAGATGACGCGCGCCGGGTTGCCTGTGCCGCCTGGATTGATCGTCACCACCGAAGCGTGCAACGCGTTCTTTGACAACGAAAAGGCCTTTCCAGACGGCATGTGGGAACAGGTTAAGGAGGGATTGAAGAAGATCGAGGAGAAGGTTGGCAAGCGTTTTGGTGATCCGAAGAATCCTTTGCTCGTGTCTGTCAGATCAGGCGCAGCGTTCTCAATGCCGGGAATGATGGATACGGTCCTGAATCTTGGTCTAAATGAAGAGACCGTGCAGGGCCTTGCTGAACAAACTGGTGACCTTCGTTTCGCGCTCGACGCCTACCGTCGCTTCGCGTCGCTGTTTGGTGAAATTGTAATGGGAGTTGCCCACGAAAAATTTGAGAGAGTTTTGGATCGTTTCAAAGCGCAGACGCAGGGAGGACGCGACACGGATCTAAAAGCCGACCACTTGCGGGAGATTATTGCCGCCGAAAAACAGATCATTCTTACCGAGCAACACGCCATTCCAGAGGATCCGTACGAACAATTACGCGTGGCAATTGCTGCGGTGTTCAATTCTTGGATGGGTCGTCGCGCGATCGACTATCGACGAGTTAATCGCATTCCCGATTCGCTGGGCACTGCTGTCAACGTTCAAGCCATGGTCTTCGGCAACATGGGCGCGGGAAGTGGCACAGGTGTCGCGTTTACCCGCAATCCTTCAACAGGTAAGAAAGAGCTTTACGGCGAATACTTGCTTAACGCACAAGGCGAAGACGTTGTAGCAGGCATCCGCACTCCTAATCCGATAAGCCAACTTAAGAAGGAACTGCCCGAAGTCTACGATCAGTTCGCCACGATTGCCGGTCTACTCGAACAGCATTATCACGACATGCAGGACTGCGAGTTTACGATCGAACGGGGCAAGCTGTGGATGTTACAGACTCGTACGGGAAAACGTAGCGGAGCTGCTGCAGTTCGTATCGCCGTTGAAATGGTTTACGAAAAACTTATTGACAAAGCTCAGGCCGTTCAGCGCGTGACACCCGAGCAGCTCGATCAATTGCTGCACCCGACGGTCGACCCAAAGACGAACGCTACAGTTCTTGCTACCGGCCTTCCAGCGAGCCCCGGAGCCGCACAGGGTCAGGTTGTGTTCAGTCCCGACGAGGCTGAGGAGATGGCGCGGGAAGGTGCGAAAGTTATTCTCGTTCGTTTGGAAACGAGTCCTGATGATTTCCACGGCATGGTTGCAGCGCAGGCGATCGTCACTGCTCGCGGCGGTATGACGAGCCACGCTGCGGTTGTTGCTCGCGGTATGGGCAAGACCTGCGTGAGCGGCGCAAATGCGTTGAATATTGACTACAGTCAACAACAGTTCACTGTCGACAGCACGGTGGTGACGAAAGGTGAATGGATCACTGTTGACGGTTCAACCGGGCGCGTCTTTCTTGGGCAAGTACCTACCATACAACCGACGCTCGAAAACGACTTTTACAAACTAATGACCTGGGCCGATCAGTTTCGTCGCCTCCGCGTGAGGGCAAATGCCGATACTCCGCTGGATGCTAAGACAGCGCGGCAGTTTGGCGCCGAAGGCATCGGTCTATGTCGCACTGAGCACATGTTCTTCGGTGATCAACGTTTGGCGGCAATGCGCGAGATGATCCTGTCGGAGGGTGCGGGTGCACGTGAGAAGGCGCTCGAAAAATTGTTGCCCCTGCAGCGTGGTGACTTTATAGGCATTTTCCGTGAGATGTCAGGACTGCCTGTGACTATTCGTTTGTTGGATCCACCGCTTCACGAGTTTCTGCCAAATGCGGAGGAGTTAACGAGTGAGCTCGCAGAGTTGAAGATGGCACTAAAAGCCGCGGGCTCTCTGAACGACATGGACCATCTGCTCGACGACATTGACCACAAGCGAGCATTGCTTCGACAGGTAAACCGTATCCGGGAAGCGAATCCGATGCTGGGTTTCCGAGGCTGTCGCCTCGGCCTACTCTTCCCGGAAGTAACGAGGATGCAATGTCGCGCCATCTTCGAAGCGGCCTGTCAGGTACAAGGTGAACGCAAGAAGGTTGAGCTCGAGATCATGGTACCGCTCGTGTCGCTCAGTGAAGAGTTGCGGCAGCAAGCGGAACTTATCCACGAAGTCGCTCGCCAGGTGATGGGCGAGCACGGTATGACTATCGAATATCACGTTGGCACGATGATCGAATTACCGCGCGCTGCGCTGACGGCAGACCGGATCGCTGAGCACGCCGACTTCTTCTCTTTCGGTACAAACGACCTCACGCAAACCACCTTTGGACTCAGTCGAGACGATTCGAGTCGCTTCCTGCCAAACTATATCGAGCGAAAGATTGTGCCGGACGATCCTTTTCAGGTCCTCGATCGTGACGGCGTGGGGGAGCTGGTTAGACTTGGGACCGAACGCGGTCGCAGCGTGAAGGCAAAACTTAAAGTTGGCATCTGCGGCGAACATGGAGGTGACCCACAGTCGATCGCGTTCTGTAATGAGATAGGACTCGATTACGTAAGTTGTTCTCCGTTTCGTGTTCCGGTTGCGCGGCTAGCAGCAGCACAAGCGCAGCTGAACAGCGCAGCATTACAAGAACCTCCTCAGCAATAGGACAGTTGGGAAGGGGGCAAGCGGTCATCAGGGATCATGCAATAGAAAATTCTGAGCGCGCCCCCGCTCGATCCGCTACCACGCCCTCCGCAAATAGAACAGTTTGAGAAAGGCGCAGCATTACAAGCACCTTACAGCAATAGGACAGTTGGGAAGGGGGCAAGCGGCGCATCAAAGGATCATGCAATAGAAATTCTGAGCGCGCCGCCGCCTGATCCACTACCACGCCCTCCGCAGCAAAAAAGGTCCAATCTCAAATTGATGCCTGGTGCCTGAAACCGCGGGGGCGCGCTCAGAATTTTCAATCGTGAGATCCCTTATGCGCCGCTTGCCCCCTTCCCCACTTTTCCTTTCCAACTTGTTCGAGTTTTTAATAGTCTCAATCCATCTGACGCCACCGGTTACCTAGGCCCAAGGAGCGCGCGCCAATGTCCACGTCAAAAGACCTACACACTCTACTCGAGCGAATCCATCTCAGACTCGATGAAAGCTTCGTGGGAATCGGGTCTGAAGTTGCTGATCTGCCACCCGCCGACCTGGCTGAGCTTTTGAACCAACTTACTGTGGTCGAAGCAGCTACCGTCGTTTCAATGTTGCCTTTGGCGCGCTGCATTGAACTTTGCGACCAGCCCACCATGCGTCGCCGCGCCGCGATTCTCGAGCAACTGGAACCTACTCGCGTTGCCGCAATTCTCGAAGGACTTTCGGCGGACGAACGCACCGATATCATTCAGAAAATGGGTCTGCACGAAAGACATAAGATCCTGGCCCAACTCAGCGCCGAGCTACGGGCGGAGCTAGAGGATCTCTTGCAATACCCCGATCACACTGCCGGTGGAATCATGACGACTGAGTTCGTTCGACTCGATCCAGTGATGACCGTAGCCGAAGCACTCAAGCACATACGCTCGGTAGCGCGCGAGAAAGAGTCAATTTATGCATGTTACGTAATGGAGCCTGATACGGATCGATTGCTGGGCGCTGTATCGCTTAGAGACCTCGTGATGGCTGAGCTCGACTGCCCCATTCGCGAAGTGATGCGCCGCAAACCGGTCGTCGTGAACGCTGATGACGATCAGGAAGCAGTGGCGCAGAAGATCGGTAAGTACAACCTGCTTGCCGTGCCGGTCGTTGAAAAGGACGGCAGCGTTGTTGGTTTCGTGACAGTGGACGACGTGATCGACGTCTTAATCGAAGAGCAGACTGAAGACATCCTGCGTATGGCAGCCGTCGAGCCGGGAGCTATGGACAAACCGTACTTCGACAACCCCATTTTGCGTGTGGTGCGTAAACGCATTGGTTGGCTGCTACTTTTGTTCGTTGCCGGCACGTTTACGAGTGCGGTACTTCATCGCTTCGAAAGCGAACTGGCAGCGGTAGTTGCGCTCGCCTTCTTCATCCCGCTGTTGATTGGCACCGGTGGCAACGCGGGCGCGCAGACTGTGATGACAGTCATACGCAGCCTCGCTCTTGGAGAAGTCGGTGTCAGGCACGCGTGGCGTGTCGTAATGCGTGAAGCGATGACAGGAATGTTGGTAGGTTTAATGGTGGCACCAATAGCTTTTGGTCAGGCACTACTATGGAAGGCGCCGCTTGAACTGGCTCTCACGGTTTCAGTAACGATGTTTGCGATATGCGTCTGGTCCACAACGGTAGGCTCACTGATACCAATTCTTGCTCAACGTTTTGGGGTGGACCCTGCCGTTCTTTCTGCGCCCTTGATTACGACGCTGGTGGATGCCACGGGGCTGATCATCTACTTCTCAATCGCCAAAGCAATCCTGGGCGTCTAATGTGACCAATAGGACAGTTGGAAAAGGGCAACTAGCGATACCAGGTACCTCACCAGGATAGGACAGTTGGGAAGGGGGCAAGCGGCAGTCTCAAGTACTTCTCGACAAAGGCACCGAGCGCGCCCCCGCCGGTTTCCCTGTACGAGCATCAATTTGAGGTTGGACCATTGTCAATTAATGAGGGCATGGTAATGGAACTAGCGGGGGCGCGCTCAGATCTTGAAAGGAGAGGTCCCTGTGTGGTCCGCTTGCCCCCTTCCCGACTGTCCTATTCTTGTGAAGTACTTGATGTGGTAGTTTCGGCGAATCATGGACTGTCCAAGTGCGAAAGATAAGCATTACTGCAAACGCTTCACCTCATGCGGCGAAAGGCAAATGACATCGCCTTGCTGCCTTCACCGGCGTCGATGCTGGCTGTGAGTGAGTCGTCAGCGGTTTTCCGATAGATAATCCGCTTTGGAAAATCGTGTTCCGGATTCTCAAACACCGCCTGTGTTGCCGACGACCGCGTCAGTTTGAAATCCGTGCCTGGGCATCTCGCTTTCGGATGCGCGACGTAGTAGATGCCATCCGCCCGTTGCTCGATACGAAGATATTCGAACTCGACTGTCTTATCACCCGCGACTGTGCGACTCATTCCCATCATTGAACTGCCCGCAACCTGCGTCCAGTGTTCCTCGATCTGTGCTCTTCCGCCAGGTGCAGTTTGCCAGTCGCCAGCTATCCACGATAGATCGGAAAGAGACGTTGAGCCCGCAACAGTGCCCTGACCGGAGGCTCTCAAACTTGAACCGAGTACTAAGATCATTCCGAGCAAGCATGCCGTAGTCGCTCGAGTTAATCGTCTTCGTGTCATTCCTGGTCTCCTGAATAAGTTGGTAAAAGTGGATTTATGAAGCAGCCTCCTTCAACCACTAAGGCACAAAGTCACTAGAACCAAAAAGACAAAGTTTAAGACCATCGTCTCGATCTCTGTTTTCGTGTCTTTGTGTCTTCGTGGTTAGGTTTTTTGTCTCCGGCGCAACTATATAAGAAGCCTATGTTGACGTATTGGAAAAATTCGACGTCCTTGTTTTGCGGGTAAAAGACTCCGTTAAAGGGCTCTGCTCGGCAAACAGGACCGCGGGTGTCTGCTGCGCAAACTGGTTGAAATCACGAATCAGGTGGGCTTGATCATAGTAGCCGCATTCAAGTGCTATCGACGCCCATGCAGCGTCGTTTCGCTCGACGGCCTTGAAGACCTGTTGAAACCGGAGTATGCGACACAGCAGTTTAGGTCCAACGCCCACTTCGCGTAGGAAACGGCGTTACAGCTGCCGGCTACTAATGCCTGCATCGTCAGAAAGTTGGTCGACAGATACAAGCCCACCGCTGTCGATAATCCTGGCAGCCAGTTCCATCACCCAGTCCTGCGAGTAATGAAGTACGCGTCTTATGAGTAGCTTCTCGATAGCCGTTACACGAAGCAGCAGTGACGGTAGATCTGCGCTGACGGCTGTTAGATCGCGCTTGAGACTGCAGGACAAGCTTCCGAGCTCGATTACTTGATCCGTGACTTCGTGCATCGGCACGCGCAGAAAAGCAAAGGTCCCGCCAGGATGGAAACGTATACCTAACAACTCGACGCGACCGGTGGGAGAGATCAGTATCGGTCCTGTCATCTGACCGACGACGAACTGACGAGGCTGCAGGTTCTTGTGACCGTTGGGATTGTGTTGGCAGAATTGGGCGCCAAAGTTCAAGATCAACTCGACGCAACCATCAGGAAGAATACGTTCCGTCTGTACTGGTGCCGAGTCACCTTCAAGCGTCCAGAAACATTCTACGAACCCGTTAAGCGGCGGTCGGGGTTGAATCTCGCGATAAAGCATATGCAAGTGAAGCCGGGAGTTTGAAGAAAGCCAAAGAGCGTGTAGTGTGCCCTTATCTCACCACCTGTTGCAACGCCTCCGTCGGTGGTGAATTTCTGCAGACTATTCCCAATTACAGATTTAGTCGGCTTGATCGTTACCTGGCCAAGCCCGTTGGATGGAATAAGATTACGACGCTGTGGCGATGGTCAAGGAGTTGAAGCGGGAGGCCGGCAAGGACATCTGGCTCTGCGGCGGCGAGTTGGCGACACGACTCTTCACCGGAGATTGACGAGTTGATCCTGAAGGTGAACCCGGTGCTGATCGGCTCAGGGATTCCGCTCTTAAATATAGGCTTTCGTCAATCCACACCGAAAGAACAGCTAGATAATTACTTCAGAATCGTTAGTCCGCTCGACGCAATCAATTATGTGCCTTATTCCAGACCAACGCCTTTGCTGTTTCAGTTCGCGCGATTTGAGCAATACTTCAATGAAGCGGCGATGCAGCAGTATGCGCGAGCGGCAAGCGAACCCAAACTCGTTCTATGGTATGACACGGGACACGCATTAAATGACGTTCGCCCTCTCATTGACCGTGCGAATTGGCTGCAGCGACACATCGGAATGAAACCAGTTGCTCCGATACTGCGAGATAGTTTACGCAATTGAGGAATGTGAAAGGAGAATCAACAAGCGCTTGCAGCGGACTCTGGTTGAGGATGGGTTAGTAGTAAATTGAGATGAAAGAGCATGGGATCGCCCGGCCGCTGAAGCGCATCAGCGTTCGGCGGCTTCCGCAGGAGAGGACTACAATGGAAACAAAACTTGAAAAAGAAGGACGCTTCTTGAAAATCTACGCGGTTGCGGCCACACTTTTCTGCGTAGTGTTTCTACTTTCAGCCTTTGCCAACCAAAGCCCGAAGCAGAAGTTTGAGGAGATTGATGTCGAACGCATCAACATCGTGGAAAAGGATGGCAAGCTCAGAATGGTGATTTCGAACGAAGCGCGTCAGCACCCCGGCATTGTTAACGGAAAAATCATTGAGCGAAAAGGACCGCGCCCACCGGGATTCATTTTCTTCAATCATTTGGGCGACGAAATGGGCGGTCTAGTTTTCGGCGACAACGGCGGCAAGGGACATTTCGGCTCGTTCACATGGGACAAAGTCAGAAACGACCAAACAATGGGCTTTAGGTACTTAGAGAGCGACAACGGAACTTATCAGTCCGGGTTGGAGATGTGGCAGCAACCCAATATCCCGTCTGACGTCATGTTAGCCAAATACGAAGCCGCCAATAAGATCACAGATGAAGCTAAACGCAAAGCCGCCATCCAGGCGATGATTGATAACAACGAACTCGCCACGAACCGGCTTTTTCTCGGTAAACGGCGCGACAACTCAAACGAACTATTAATGTCCGATGTTAAGGGAAGACCGCGCATCAGAATGCGAGTCGCGTCAGACGGAACGCCGAAACTTGAGTTCTTGGACGAAGGGGGTAAGGTCATTTACAGCTTACCTAGCTCTTCCAGCGCACCAAACCCGTAATTACAAAAACGTGGTTGCCTCGAATCGCACCGCCGAACAAGCGGTTGCAGCGGACTCGCCGGGCAGCGGCCTCCTTGGTAAGTTGCGTGGGCGAGCCGCTGAAGCCATCAGCGTTATGTCTCTTCGCTGTGAAACCATGAAGATTCGTCCTGAAGCAGATGATTGGAGACCGGATGGTAGAAAGATTCTATCTTCCGACAATTTAGACATTATTAGGAAGACCCTTGAAGACGAAGGGCCGATCATTCTCGAGCACTGGCACTACTATGGATCCCGATCGCCAGATAGATTCGTCTTTGAAGACTTCGATGATTTTGTAACTTACGTACAAGGGAACTCTCGAATCGGGGATGCCTTTCATGTTTGGAGCTTTGCCGCTGTCTGCAGAGATGAAAACGAAATCGCGAGTGGCAAGTTTCCAGATGAAGATGGATGTGTACCTCGGAAAGGCGCTTACTAGTACCACGCGAGACGGGTTTGCCTCAAAAGTCTTAAAGCACCTCTCATTCACACCGGGCTTCAGCCCGGTGATGAGCGGCAGGAAGGGATCTGTGGTGGCTGGATCACCGGGCTGAAGCCCGGCGTGAATGAGAGGTGGAACTTTCAGATTTTTGAGGCAAAGCGACGCGAGACATAATTGGTGGTGGCAAGACTTACATGGCAGTGGCAGGAGGAACGAATTATCTTCCGTGGGCCCGAGTAAGATTCATGGGCTGTTTGAAGTATGTAGCGAAGTTGTGCGGAGGCTTTGCATCAAG
>JBKOYD010000152.1:0-15419 GCA_046725195.1 Acidobacteriota bacterium
AATAACAGCGATCCCACAATAAACGTCAGGCTCGCGACAATTATCGGATAATAGAGACCCGCATAGATATTGCCCGTTTGTGCGATCACGGATAGGCCAATCAACGGAAGCAAACCTCCGAAGACGCCGTTACCGATGTGATATGGCAACGAGAGCGCCGTGTATCTGATCTTCGCCGGAAACGCCTCAACCAAATAAGCGGCGATCGGGCCATAGACCATGGTCACGAAGATCACTTGTATGAATACAAGCAGAATGAGCTTCCAGGCTACTGCGTCATGGATGAATGAGCCGAAGTCCGGATACGATAAGACCTCTTTTGCTGCCTGTTTCGTGCCGTTCATCATGGTTTGCGGTGTCAGGCTGATTGCACCTGTGACTGGATTCCTTTGTGAGATTGCAGTTACGACTTCGGAACCGGCGACACGCTGCATCGCGTGATAAATGGGAATGTATGAGATAGCCGCCAGCAGACATCCGAACATCATTATTCGCTTGCGTCCGACGCGATCCGATAGCGCTCCAAAAAAGACGAACAGTGGCATCCCGAGTAGAAGCGCAATTGCCACGATATAATTTGCAGAGCGCGCGTTTACCTTCAAGATCGTCTGCAGATAAAACAAAGCATAGAACTGGCCCGTGTACCAAACGACTCCCTGGCCCGCCGTGGCGCCGAAGAGTGAAATTAAAACTCGTTTCAGGTTATCCCACTTCGTGAATGCCTCTTTGAGTGGTTGGGCCGACGTCATACCGGCACTCTTTATCTGTTGAAAGATGGGCGACTCCTTCATTCGAATTCGGATATAAAGAGAAATGCCCACCAGGAAGATTGAGATGATGAACGGAATCCGCCAGCCCCAAGCCGTAAACGTTGCTGGGCTCATTCCGTTTTGTACCAGCAGAATCACCACCAACGACACAAACAGTCCTAGTGTTGCCGTTATTTGGATGAAGCTCGTATAGAAGCCTCGCTTTTCATCGGGCACATGCTCGGCAACGTAAACAGCAGCGCCTCCATATTCGCCACCCAAAGCGAGCCCCTGAAAGATTCGGATAAGCAGGAGAATTATCGGTGCGGCAATTCCGATCGTTGCATACGTCGGAAGGAAGCCGATTGCCGCAGTTGCGCCACCCATGATCAGTAATGTGACGAGGAACGCATACTTCCGTCCAACCAGGTCTCCAATCCTTCCAAAGAAAAGAGCGCCGAATGGTCTAACGACGAATCCCACCGCAAACGTCGATAGGTAAGCAATGAGCGCAAGAGTGTCGTTACCGCTTGGGTAAAAGAGAGGCGAAATTGTCGTCGCCAAACTGCCGAAGATATAGAAGTCGTACCATTCGATCATGGTGCCGACTGCTGATGCTGTGATTACTTGCCAGATCTTGTAAGTGTGAATTTGGTCGGTCGACAGGGCGGTTTTGGTTTGCGTCAAGTTAAGAGGTTCTCCTGAATTCAATTCGCGCCGCTGCGCTTTTGCAGTGCTTTTCGAATCTGCATCCAAAGCTCGTAGTACCGCCACTCCGGTGGTGCATTTGCTTCATCATGGTGATCCGGTTTTAGAATAAGATCGCCCGTCGATAGCAACACCTTTTTCACTTCCGGATTCTGCTTCAACTGCTCCCACGTTGCGGCAACTATTAGTCGATAGTGTTTCCCGTGAGTTGGAGACCGGTACTCAAACCGCTTTCCTTCGAATGTAACCCAAGTGATACCCATTCCTTTCATGTTTTCTTCAGCGAGTGTGCCGGCCGATTTGGCCTCGAACGCTGTCATTTGTGAAACCTGCTCGCGCGTGTACCTCCACGCAATACCGGGTGACTTTGCGCGCGGGTCATTTGGTCCTTCGGGATACAGCATCATTTGCCAGAACCCTTCGAGGCTGGCGTAGCGCTTGCCGCGAAACGTAAAAGGCGTGGCAGCGAAGTTTGAAAGCAAACCCAGTTCGTTACGCTTGGAGAGGATTACCTCACCAGGCCCAGCTTCCTGCGGAAGTATTTCCCAATCAGGTTTTCCAACTTCGGAAACGGGTGCCCACCAATGTGCTGGATAACGTGGGTCGCGCAAGATTGGACTGGCTGAGGATGATTGTAGCCAAACGGAAAGGCTGGTCGATGGGCCGGCGGTCGTCACAATCAACGCCAGACTCAGAAGGACAAAGAAGTTAATCATAAGGTCGAACACACTGGGACCGCAGGCGTCTCGCCTGCCAAGTGCGGTACAGGCCTGATATGACAAAAACAAGTCTCACGCGTAACGACTTAGCAGGCGAGACGCCTGCGGTCCCAGTGAGTGTGGTCCCATTAAATACACTCGCCGCCCGGACTCTCAATGAGGACGGTCCCCAGTACCCACGGTTCCATTCGCGCGAGAGCTTGCTTTCGACGGTGGACGCGTCGTGCCGTTGTCGGAGCGAAGATTTTCATTGAATAACTTGAAGATGCGCTTGTATTCGTCGGCCCAACTTGCCTCACGTTCGAAAGCATGATCTTCGGCTGGGTATGGAGCTACCTCCCAGTTTTCTTTGCGAAGCTCAATCAGTTTTTCAACCAGGCGAACCGTGTCCTGGAAGTTCACATTTGTATCGACCATTCCATGACAGAGCAAAAGCGCCCCTTTTAACCCTGCAGCAAAATATATCGGCGAGCTTCGTCTATACGCCTCCGCGTCGTTTTGCGGGAGATTGAGAATGTTTGCCGTGTACTGGTTTGCGTAGTGAGCCCAATCGGTCACTGGACGCAACGCTGCACCAGCTGCGAAGACATCGGGTTCGGTGAAAAGGGCCATCAACGTGATGAATCCGCCGTAGCTTCCGCCGTACAGACCTACCCGTTTGGGATCCACCCCGTGTTCCTTTACGAGATAACTTACGGCGTCGACGTGATCTGAAAGATCTTTCCCGCCCATGTGACGATAGATGCTGGTGCGCCAGTCTCGGCCATAACCCGCGCTGCCGCGATAGTCTATGTCGAGCACGACGTAGCCGGTTTCCATTAGCAGGTGATGAAACATATATTCGCGGTAGTAGTAACTCCACCACCGATGAACGTTTTGCAGATAACCTGCGCCGTGAACGAAAAGCACTGCCGGTCCGCCACGCTTCCAGTTCGAGGGCATATACATCCGTCCATACACTGTTGCGCCGTCGCGAGCTTTGAAACTGACTATGCGCGGATCAATCCAGTCGTGCGTAAAAAACTCTGGAATTGGCGAAGTCGTTACAGATTTTGGTTCCGCTGTCGTGATGCCTTCTCCTGGTTTGTTTAGAAGGAGATAAAGTTCAGGCGGCTTGTTGCTGTAAGAACGAATGTCTGCAAGCATCGTTTCATCCGGACTGATCTCGACTTGATTATTACCGGATAAGGTGGTGATGCGCGTCCGGGGACCACCATTGATCGGCATCGAGTACAAATGTCGCTGGAAGGGACTCGCTTCACTGGAGGTGAAATAGAACTTTGATTTATCTTGCGAGAGACTGACGTCTGACACTTCAAACCGTCCAGATGTCAATTGCAATGGTTGTCCGCCCGCGATTGCAACAGAGTAGAGATGCGCGAAGCCATCACGCTCTGATTCGAAGTAGACGTGACTATTGTCTGGCAGCCAGCCTAGTGTGAAGCTACCTGGGCCTCCGACCCATGCCTCATCGTGGATGTTCGCCAGCACTTTGGTTTTACCAGTCGCTGCATCGAGAAGCATTATCCATCGGTCTTTGTTGTCGACGGATCGCGCCATCAGGACCGCGTTCTTACCGTCTTCGGACCACTGAAGCTGAAACAATTGCACGTCCCGGTCACTTGTTTGTTGTGTAGGAGTAGACTGCTCACTCTGCGTTCGTGCCTGCTCGGAGCCGGCCCGCTCTCGCTGCGTTTGTTCGGTTGATTGAATGACTTTAGTTGTCGGTAGTCGTTGGCCGTGATCCACATTCTTCACGTCACCAGTTGTTACATCGATAATTGCCAGACGCGTGCGTCCTTGAGGATCACCTGCTTTCGTCCTGCCGGAAATGTCCTCTGTGTAGCTCGACTCCGTAACATAATTCGGCACGATTGTGTTTTTCGCTGCTGTTGCCGGTTCATTGATACTCGCGATAACAAGCTTCCCATCTGGAGACGGGGTTAAGTTGCTCACAGTATGACCGGCCGGCAGGTTGAATGGTTTACGTGGCTCGAGCTGCTTCCGTTTTTTATCGTTTTCCTCGCGCTGTTCTGCACGTTCACGTACCGCCTCGATCAGCGTTCGTTCCTCTTTCTTCAGATACTCCTGACTATCAGTTCCGCGTTGCGTCTCACTAGCGCCGCCTTGTCTTTGTGGTCCACCAGCGGTGGCACTAGCAGTGCCGGTGGTTCTGATGTCAGTCAGTTGCTCAAGCGAACCACCGTCAAGCGATATCAGGTAGAGATTATTCTGACGAGTGAAATAGATGTGCTTTTGATCAAACGTGAAATGAGCATTTGTCTCGGGATCAGTAGTCCGGACTACCTGACGACGTTCGCCCTTCGTGTGATCGTAGATAAAGATGTTGCCTTCTTCAGTGAAAACAGTCTTAGTTTTGTCGCGTGATAATTCACCATTGGCCGGCGGAGCCAGCCGAGCTTCTTCGTCTGACAGGCGCCGCAAGCCTGTCCCGTCACGATTGACGACATAGAGACTCATTTCTTTTAGGCGTGGCTCATCAGCCTGCTTCCAGCGGAAATAAACTTTCTGACTGTCCTGTGACCAGTGGACACTGGAGGGAGCGTAACCAACCAATCGTGGTCCGCGCATGATGTTGTCGATTGTCAACTCAAACTTTTTCGGAGTTGATGACGCTTGTTGTGCCAGCGTGAATTGAGGGGCAAGAAGAGAAATAAGGCAGAAGGTGATGCCGGTGTAGCGTATGAATTTATTGTTCATCGTCTTTTTGATTCGGAGAACAAAAACCGCATTACGCTTGTCTTTCTCAACGGAACTGACAAGCGCGCTTGCGTTTGAAAGCAATGCTGGTAAGACGCGCAAGATAGCATCGGAAGGGCGTAAGGTTCCAGCATTTGTGTTCGATAACCTTTAGTTTGTGGCTTCGATGGTACTAACTATTCCTGAATCTGCGATCGTTCGTGATAGAGAGGTCTACGACAAACTGAGGTTTATCGGATATCACTCGGCGAGAAAGTTTGCGGTCCGGATGAAGTGCGCTGCGAAGGAGGCTCTGGTCAAGTTGTTCGTCTTACCGATTTCTCTGAATTCAGTTCGTGGCGGGTCCGAACGTTAGTGAAACGAAAACTACTGCTCGTTGCGGAAATACGAAATTCGCAATTTCGCATTTCCGCAATTTCGCAATTCTGCTTAGCGATTGGGCATACCTCGCATGTCTTTCATCGGCATTTGCAGTTTGCCGTCGGCACCGCTTGTGAGAGCGAGAAACGATGAATCCTGACGGAGAGAATTAAATACAGCATCAACTCGCGCTTCCATCATCTCCTTCGCTCGAACTGCCCGATAGCGCTCGTACTGGAAGAAGTGTCGTTGAAGCAACGCCAGCGCTTCTCGACGGTGTCCATTTTGTGCGTAGATGGCGGCCAGATTGTAAGAGGCGGGAAGTAAATTTCGGTTTGCCCGAGCAATCTTCAACGCTTCGTCGCCGTGTCCCGAAGCTGCCATGAATACAGCGGCGAAGACGAGGTTGTATGGCTCTTTTGGATCAAGGGCGAGCGCTTTTTGTGTGTATGAGTTGCCTTGTTCCAAATCGCCTTCAGAATTCCAATAAACGGCGAGATTGCGATAGGCCAGCGCAAGCGGAAACTCCGCAACGGATTGTTCCATCAATGACAGTCCTTTCTTGAACTCGCCATCGTGGATCGTCATCTTTCCGAGTCCGTGAAGCGCGACGGCGCGCGCGATTGGATCCGCAGGCATATTGAGAATCGAGTTAAACGTAACTCGAGCTTTGTCCCATTCGCCTGTATGGTGACGATAGACTTCACCCAAGTAGCGAAGTGGGGTTGGATCCGCTGGGTCCATTAGATGAGCGCGCGTGTAGAGTTTCTCTGCGAGAACGTAGCGCTCGGCGATCTCAGCTCGTAGCCCACTTCGCATCACTGCCTCGATGCGGGCGCTCTGCACGCGATCGAAAACTGGAGAATCCGGTATACTGCCGACTTCTTCAACCCCGAGTTTCTTCAGTTCTTTCGCAGCATCCTTAGCCTTCTTGGGAAATAAACATTTCTCCTCGGCCACTGGCTTAAGAAGAGCTATGGCGCCGGCACTGTCTCCAGCCTTCGCCTTTTCTTTTCCGCTTTTCAACTGCGTGTCGAGCGCGGTTTCGCGCTGCTTCATCTCTCCGTCGACGACTTTTTCAACCTGTTCGACCTTGAGCTTCCCTCCGGTGTTCTCAACTTTCTGGATGGGAGAACCGTCAGCAGTCGCCAGAACAGCGACAGGTAGCGCCGAATCGCCGATGATCTTTTGCAGCTCAGTTTGACGAGCACTCCCTACTGACATGGAGACGCATTGCGCCGAGTAAAGCGTTAGAATACGCGAGGCCAGGAGGCTGGATTTCTTGATTTCGTCGTTCGAGGCCGGGAACCAGTACAAGACCAGTCCCTTGGTTGGTGCGGTCTTGGCTTCCCAAAGTTTCCACGGCACCTTGTAAACTACTGGAGACGGTCCGCTGTTGTTGTTGCCACCTCCAACGCCGCCGGTACCGCCACCACCACCGCCGCCGCATGTGGCCCAAATCGGTGAAACGGAAAAAAGAACAATTAGAAGAGTGGCGAGTATGCTTGAAAGTTTCGTCTTCATGGTGCGGAATTAAACCTTTCGTTATGCTAAAGGTTTGGAAGAACGCAGGTCTTGGTTCAAATTACCCGCTTGGTATGCAATGGCCAGAACGTTGCGGGTGGATTCTAAGCCAATGAGATGCGGTCGACCAAGCTCAGGGTGTCTGAATGAGTTATCTTCCGAATTGAAATCTAAACACGATGCCTTAAACTGCGACTTATGCGTGTTCGCATCTATTTAGCTGGAACTGTGTTTCTTATCGCGGTCCTTTTAGGCTTGACGACCAATGCAACTTGGTCAAGTAACAACGGTAGGTATAAAACGGACGAACTCACCGAGTATTACAAACACGAATGTAGTAAATGTCATGGGGATCAAGCTGAACTTAAGTTTGATCAGACCTTGTCGGAAGCTGACATGGTCAAAGCAATCCTCAAAGGCAAGTTCGTGGATGAGCCGCCTGATATGCCCGCGTTTGAAGAAAAAGGAGTGACACCCGAGAAGGCAAAAGATCTTGCGATGTTCATGAAACAATTAAGGAAAGCGACTAAACCAAAAGCAAAGCAATAGGCGGACGCAAAGGGCAATCCGCGGTTCCAGGGCACGCTATTTTTACACAACTATTACTCATGGCCATCTGATTCGAGTCTATGATTGATGTTTGAATGCAGTTCTCAAGCACTCGGCGATTCAAAATTCCCCTCCGAAATATTAAATGACAGTGCGCCCCAGGAGCTGAAGGAGCACGCAATGAACGTTCTGTTGGTGAATCCGGAATTTCCGGATACATATTGGAGTTTCCGGCACGCGTTGCCTTTTGAAGGCAAGCGCTGTGTGTTTCCTCCGTTGGGGCTGTTGACCGTTTCGGGCCTGTTGCCCAAATCGTGCGAGCGCCGTTTAGTTGATCTGAATGTTGACCCACTTAAAACGTCGCACATCGAATGGGCGGACATGGTCTTCATAACTGGTATGTTGGCGCAGAAGGAATCTCTCCACGAAGTGGTAGCGCGTTGTAAAAAGCTTGGCAAACTGATCGTGCTCGGGGGACCGTACGTAACCAGTACCATTGAAGAACTGCCACACGCGGATCACATTTTCCAGGGTGAAGCGGAGACCACGTTGCCACAGTTTTTTAAGGATCTGGAACGTGGCGAAGCGAAGCGGACTTACAAGGCGCCCGAGCGCCCACCCTTATCGATTACCCCGATAGCAGACTTTGGTCTCGTGGATCTCAAGAAGTACAGTTGCATGTCAATCCAATACTCGCGTGGTTGTCCCTTCTCTTGCGAGTTTTGCGACATCATCGAGATCTATGGGCGCGTTCCGCGCACAAAGAGCAACAGCCAGGTACTGGCTGAGTTTGACGAACTTAAACGCCTTGGATGGCGCGGCCCGCTCTTCATCGTTGATGACAATTTCATTGGCAATAAGAAGAACGTCCGGCAGCTCCTTCCCGCAATTATCGATTGGCAAAAGAAGAACGGCTATCCCTTTTCGTTATTGACTGAAGCTAGCGTCAATCTCGCTGACGACGACGACTTGCTCGTTAAAATGAACGAGGCAGGGTTCCATAGAGTCTTTCTCGGTATTGAAACTCCGGTTGAAGAAAGCCTCAAGGAAGCGCAGAAGAGCCAGAATCGAGGAAACTTGCTTAACGCGGTGAGGAAGATCCAAAGTCATGGCATGGAAGTCATGGCTGGCTTCATCGTTGGCTTTGATAACGATCCCGAAGACATCTTCGAGCGACAAATCGAATTCATCCGCAAGAGTGCGATTCCCATGGCGATGGTTGGTATGCTCAACGCCCTCCCGGACACTCAACTTTGGAGGAGGTTGGAGAAGGAAGGACGGCTACTCGGCAGTGACGCCACCGGGAATAACACCATAGCTACAGTCAACTTCGTACCAAAAATGGATGTGGAGAAGCTCATTCGTGGTTATCAAAGAATTATGCTCACTATCTATAAACCCAGTGAGTACTACCAACGCGCACTCGATTCGTTGAAGCGCACACCACAGGGTATCCCCGAGGCCCATTCATACCACGGCCTGAACGCGATTAAAGGTTTCGTGCGTATTGCTTTCAGATTAGGTGTGCTCGATGCTGAGCGACGCGAGTTTTGGCGTTTCTTCATCGAAGCGGTACGCAAGCATCACGATCGGATGGCTGAGTTGTTACGTCATGCAGCGATGGCCTACCACTTCCGCAAGTTAAATGAATCCTATAGCGATACCTGAGTGTTTCGTGGGGTTTCGCAACTCTGTGTGTTACACTCGCTTTGTAAGTTAGTTCTTTAGAAAACCCACTCTCGACATCGGGACTTGCGCTTAGCACCGTTCTCCTTGTGCCGTCTGTTGTTTTTCGAAACGCGACTGCTTCAGGAGGCAAGTCTGGTGTCAGAACTCCCTAACAAAACCCAGCCTGATAGGCCGCGCGTTGATAATTTTCAGCGTCGGTGGCCCCGTGTATTTCGCAGACGCCGATTCTTTCACCAGCTAAAGAAGCTGGAAAGATAAGAAAGTGAGGCAGTAGTGAGTTATGTTCGGAAAAGCATCAGAGGAATTGTTGCGACGATCATAGGCGTGACAGTCCTCATACCTATAGCCATCTGGCAGTTCTATCTGTTTGTGAGCTTCAAAGGCACAAATGGAATACTCGACGCTCAAGGAGGGCGGGCGCATTTGTGGGTCGCGCTTGTCGCGGCTGTGCTCGCGTGTTTCGCTAGCTTTGTCGTGTTCTCAGTTTTCTTGCGCTACGACAAGGACGACGAGATGCATATAACGTCATCCCCTTACAAGCACAAAACTCTTCCAGCGAACGAGAAATAAGTTATGAGCATGGTCTACGCAATGCGACGCGCCAATGGCGACTGGTTTGCTCTCGATTTCCGAGGGCGATCTCGGGTGCCGCTATTCAGTAATCATCACGAGGCTATGCAGGCTCGATCTTTCAATAACGAAATGTTGGTCTTCCAGCCGGTTCAGTTAAACGGTAGTCAGGTTCGAACTCTCGCTCCCGGAAGAGGCGAAGCAGCTGAATTCTGGCTCGTTGAAAAAGAGTCGACCAACATGAAGCGAGGTCAACTCGTGGATTACGCGCAGCTTCTCCTACTGATTGGGTCTGATGAATAACCTTTCAATTTGAGAGGTGACCAATGGTTTGGTCTTGCAGTCATTGCGGAACGATATTGCGGCTTTGGGAAATGAAGTGCCCCAACTGTCACAAAACCGGAGTGAGCTGGTTACAGGTTGCAGTGATCGGGGCCGTAGCACTTCCTGGCATCGTTTACCTGCTCAGAATTTTGTAATCACTCGCTCTTGATCGATGAAAGAGCTACACAGAGCTGAAAGGTCAAATAGATGTCAATAACGCCGGACCAGATAAAAGCGGGGGTAGACAAAAATGGCAATCTGTCGAAGGTCGATTCCATGTATCGTCTGATCATCCTGGCCGGTTTGAGAAGCAAACAACTTCAACGAGGCTCTGAGCCCAGAATCGATGCAGACCCGCTGAGGCGTAAAAACACCAGCATTGCCCTGGAAGAAATCAAACAGGGTCTCGTGGGTTTCACCGTAGGCGATCGAGGATCAGTTGTTAGCACCGAGGTTGCCAGGTAACAGCGAACCGTTTCCGATTTTTGTTATCGAGCTATTTGAGTTAAAGAAATGAATGGATTACGTATTTACACGCCGAATGTAGATGGCAGCTCAGAACTCCGAGCGACTGTGTTTTATTCTCGCCGCAACAGCGGACCGTATTATCTGTGGCGTTACGATCAGGAACATGCTATCTGGCGCCCATCGCGACTGCATACCTCCGACCTGATAACGCAGACGTTCAATCCTGCACACTGGAAATCTCTGCCACCGGCCCTCAGAGCCCGCCTGGGCGAGCACTATGTCGAATAGCCCCACCCCGAGCAACGCACAACCTGAAACGACAACCGTTTGAGTAGTGCCGGCCAATTGTGTAACTTACATCCGGGATGGCACAGTTTGAATCTAATCGTTCAGGTTTAGCGGCCACCACCACACCAAAACATTCCGCATTTGCTGCTCTTCGTCATCGAGACTTTCGTCTCTTATGGCTAGGCCAGATTGTCTCTGTCACCGGATCTCAGATGCAGTTTGTCGCCATTAACTGGCATGTCTACCTGCTCACGAGGTCTGCGTTTGCACTTGGTCTGGTTGGTCTTTTTCGTGCGCTGCCGATCATTCTCTGTTCGCTTGTTGGGGGCGTTGTCGCAGATGCCGTCGACAGAAAACGTCTGATGATAGCAACTCAAACAGTTATGCTCGCCAGCGCCGGGCTACTCACGGCAACAACACTTGCTGGAGTTAGGAGTGTGTGGCCTATTTACATCCTGAGCGGTTTCGCGTCGGCGGCTACCGCTTTCGATATTCCTGCGCGTCAGTCGCTCATGCCAACATTGGTACCGCCCGAAGACTTTCCAAACGCCGTAAGCCTGGGGATCGTTGTCTTTAATACAGCAACGATCGGCGGCCCTGCTATTGCCGGTTTTCTGCTGGCGCAAAGTGGTCCGGCAATAATCTATGCGATCAATGCTTTCTCCTTCATCGCAGTGATCGCTGCCCTCATTTCTATGCATACGAGCGGCAGTCCGGAACCTCAAGTCGGGGAGAGCAACGCGCTCAGTATTAGTGGACTCAAGGAGGGACTTCGGTTTGTCTGGCAGACACCGATCATTGTTCAGACAATGACCCTTGACTTTGTGGCCACCTTCTTTGCTTCCGCGACACTTCTCTTGCCAATCTTTGCGCAGGAGAGGTTGCATGTTGATGCTCGAGGTTATGGCTTTTTGGCGGCGGCCCCCGCAATCGGCTCGGTTGTTACTGCTTTAGTCATGGCGCGTTTGGGAACTGTTCGGAAGCAGGGTCAGCTTGTGGTTGTGTCAGTGGCCATTTACGGTTTGGCTACTGCAGCATTTGGGGTTTCGACGATATTTTGGTTCTCGATGTTGATGCTGGCCGTGACAGGCGTAGCTGACACAGTCTCAACGGTGTTGCGGCAAACGATTAGACAATTGGTTACGCCCAACCATCTTCGTGGTCGCATGACGTCCATCAATATGATGTTTTTCATGGGCGGACCACAGCTTGGTGAGCTGGAAGCTGGTGCAGTCGCCGCACTCATTGGCGCACCGCTGTCGGTAGTCATAGGAGGATTGGGATCGCTGGTATGTGCGTGCATTGCCGCCGTGAATTCTAAGAGCCTGATGGAGTATGAAGGTTAGGCTCTTTAAGTTCGATATTTAGTTCACTAAGTTCGCGATCGCGCATCTGCGTCGGGTGGTCGCGTTGTTGAAGCCCGGACATCTCGGATTGCGATTTCAGAGTTCAAGATGACGCCTGACTGGACTCCTAAAGAGACAAACACCCATCAAGACCACGTAATTGCCCACGTCATTGGAGCAACTCCTTTGGGCCATTTCGTCCAGGATGAAACAGCATACGTGCTTCTCGACATTGGCTTCATTTGGAACATCTACCTCGATGGAGAGATGGGATTGTTGCCACATCCGGTCGCAATCGCCGAGTTGGGCGCAGACGATATTGTCAGGAAAGAACTGGGTGCCGACATCGACTTGTTGCTCCGGGAGGTAGACAATGAGAAGGTAACTCGCATTAAGGTTGTTCGAAAGCGGTCAGCAATCCAAACTGTAGATTTGTTTGAGAACAAGAACTCACGCCGGCTTTTGTTGACTTGTGAACATGGAAACCTGGTCGTAGAAACTTCGTTGGATACTGGCGAGGTAAGGATTATGGTCGACAATGAAAACGAAGATTCCGAGTTGGCAGAGGCTGCGCAACAGGAGACGGAGTTTGTGCGACTGCGACTTAGAGATGAACTAGGTCGCGATCCAACTGAGGAAGAGCTGAATGAATGGCTTCGCGAACACACCGAGAGTTACTGACGCCTTTTTCACTGGAACCCCAGGCGTCTCGATTGCCACCATCCGCGTCATGCTTGTTTCATCTTGTCAGGCCTTGACCTTTATGCTCGGCAGGCGAGACACCTGCGGTCCCAGTGTAAAGGAAAAGACGCCGCGGCTCGATACGGAAGCCGCGGCGTCTTTCATTGGTTGACCGTACTTCTAATCGCCAACCACAGTGATTTGATTATCCACTTCCTTCACACCTTTTATCCGCTTGACCATCTTTTCAACGTCAGATTTTTGGACTTCGGTCTTTACCGTACCTAACAATGTCACCTTTCCGTTCATGACGGTAGCAGTGATACCCAGCGTCGAGAATGTTGGATCATCCATTAGGTGTTTGTCGATTGCTGCTTGAACAGTCGAATCGATGTTAGCGCTTTCCGTTGTCGCGCCACCGACGGGTGGCGTAACGATTATCGGAGCCGGCTGTGTCGCCGGGGCCGGCTGTTGAATGATTACCGGAGGTTGTTGCGCGGGCGCTGGTTGTTGGACCACCGTCGTTGGTGGTTGTTGCTGCGCCGCCAGGTTTGCATTCGGATCAGTGGTCGGCTGACTGCTCATCCAAAACAGTACCAGTATCGTAATCAATGCGATAGCTACCACAACAAGCACGCCTACCATGCCTGCGGAGATGCCACTGCGATCCGGCGTTCGGACCGATTGTGAATTGACAACCTCGCGTCTTTCGCTCGGCGTCTCAACTACCACTCGGCTTCTTCTTGCCTGTTCCTCATCGTAAGCCATCACTTTGCCTCCGTTGTTGTTCTATTTATTGTCTTAATCGAACTTTCGATTTTGATCGTTAATAGCGTCTGTGACGACGCCGGTGGCGCGAATAGATATAAGAACCTGCTGCTCCGGTCCCTGCGCCAATGGCGGCTGCGCGTTTCCCACCAATAGCGCCTCCAACGCCCGCACCCAAAGCAGTTCCGCTCACTACTGACCCAACTGTTCGTGTGCGTCCTTTGAAATGATGTCGAGCCGCACGACGGTTGAAGGCATATAGGCCCGCACCTCCGGCTCCAATAGCGGCGCCTTTCTTCCCACCTGCCAATGCGCCCACGCCTGCGCCGCCGGCGATGATCGCGACTGTGCGTGCCTTTCGACCAAACTTCGATCTTTTATGACGCGTTTGCCCCTGCGCTGACACGAGCGTTCCTGTTATGACGAGCAGGCTCCAGATAAGTATGAAAACCAGTAACCTCTTCACGACGATCCCCCTCGATTCTTGCTGTGTGATTTGCAATGGGAAACTTCCCGCACATGACCATGGGCAAACAGTATTCCTCAACGGCCAATAGAAAGAGTTAGGAGACAAACTAAGCGGAAACATCAATGAATTGCTGGAATGAGGTTTCCAATTACATCTGACGGTTTGCCAAGAGGTTGTTTTGATACCGTACGCTTTCGAACGTTTTCGCTATATAGCAGGTTTCGGAATTCAGACACTTGACCCTGGGACGACGCGCAATCCCACGTTCGCGATGTGGGTCGATGTTATTGCGTTGTTATTGCAATCCGTCGTGCTTCTCTACCTAACGGTGGGAAGTTTTAAACCCGCAACTGGAGCGACAATAAAACTCTCCCATGAAAATTGAACTAACTAAGACCCACCAAGGCATGCTTGATCTTTAAAGTCTTCTTTGTGCCGTTCGTGTTTGTGGTTAATCTTCCTCACGTCATTACTATCGGAGTACCCGAAATTCTTGTTTGCTTTACGATTTCCGAGTCGCGGTTTACGATTCATCAACCTTATGACTACCGCAATCGTTCACCATCCCGTCTTTCAAGAGCACGACACTGGCCCAGGTCATCCTGAAAATCCTTCACGTTACAAGGTAGTGATGGAGGCTCTGCGAGGTGATCCAAAACTTTGGCCCAAGCTTCTGGAAGTGCAGGCGAAGGAAGCGCCGCGGGGGGACATTCAAGCTGCCCATTCATCGCAACTCTACAAGCACGTCGAACGAGTAGTGAGCGAAGGAACTGGCTATCTGGACGCTGACACCGTTGTCTCAATGCGCTCGTTCGACGCAGCTCGCTACGCCGCAGGAGCGCCATGCCAGGCAATCGATTTGGTAATGGCTGGGAAAGCCACGAATGCGTTTGTGCCGGTGCGACCTCCAGGGCATCACGCGACCGTTGAGCGGGCGATGGGATTTTGCATATTCAATAATGTTGGGGTCGCCACCCGCTATGCGCAGAGGAAGTATGCGGAGATCGAGAGGGTTGCAATCGTGGACTGGGACGTTCACCACGGCAACGGTACGCAGGGAATCTTTTACGATGATCCGACCGTCTACTTTTTCTCCGCGCATCAATACCCGTGGTATCCGGGAACCGGAACTCGCGGTGAGAAGGGAACTGGACGCGGACTCGGCTATACGTTGAACCTTCCATTAAGGGCCGCCACACCAGCGCTGGAACATAAGAGAGGCTTTGAAGCTGCGCTAGAGGAAATGGCGTCTGGCTTTAGTCCGGACCTGATTATCATCTCCGCTGGTTTCGATTCCCACCTGGGAGATCCACTCGGACAACTACTACTCACGGACGATGATTTCATCGATATGACACGGGCCGTGAAGCAATGGGCTGATAGCAGCTGCGATGGGCGTTTGGTGTCGTGTCTCGAAGGTGGCTACAACCTGGAAACGCTCGGCGAAACGGTCCGGGCGCACGTTAGCGAATTAGAGAGTTGAGAT
>JBKOYD010000020.1:0-4909 GCA_046725195.1 Acidobacteriota bacterium
AAAGGATATGTGCCGGGCATCCGCGAGAACGGCGGTCAATACACTCACGCCGCCGCTTGGGTTGCCCTGGCGACGGCGTTGCAGGGTCGCGGCGATCGCGCCATGGAACTTTGGAACCTCATCAACCCGGTCTACCATGCCGCGACGATTGAGGAAGTGCAGCTTTACAAAGTTGAGCCGTATGTGGTTTGTGCCGACGTGTATGGCGCCCGGCCTCACACAGGTCGCGGCGGCTGGACGTGGTACACCGGCTCGGCGAGTTGGCTCTACCGCGTCGCCATTGAGACGATTCTCGGTTTCCAATTGCGGGGCGGCACACTTCGTTTCAAGCCGTGCATCCCACCGAGCTGGCCGGGATTTGAACTGAGCTATCGCCATCGGTCCACGTCATACAGGATTCACGTTGACAACTCGGCCGGCACGGGGCGTGGCGTCCGATCAGTAGAGTTTGACGGACGTCGCTTGCCGAACAATACAGTGGCGCTCGAAGACGACTCCATGACTCACGAGGTCTTCGTCAAATTAGGCTGACAGAGCAACCGACGCCATGCCCGACACGCACGACACCGCCAACAATTCAGATCGCGAGTTCAACGACAGGGAACTCGGCCTGCTGCAACTATCTACTGTTCTCTACTACCTACGTGAAACCAACCCGGATAACGGAATGGTCCGCGACAAGACCGACCCGACTGCTCCTGTAAGTATCGCTGCCGTAGGCATGACGCTGGCGACGATTCCGGTCGTGGTTGAGCGTGAAGTGATGCACCGAAATTTCGCCGCCAAGGTCACTCTGAAGCGACTCCGTTATTTGCTTAGCTTACCGCAAGGGCCCGAGCCGGATGCTTCCGGCTATCGAGGCTTTTTCTATCATTTCCTGGACATCGAAACCGGCCGGCGAGTTTGGCGGTGCGAGCTTTCCACTATCGACTCGGCGTTTCTGTTTGCGGGCGCCTTGACAGCAGGCGTCTATTTCGACGGCGACACGCCGGATGAGCTCGAGATCAGGAGCCTGGCAAATGAGCTTTATCATCGGGCAGATTGGAATTGGGCTCAGAATGGTGAAGCAACCTTAACCCATGGCTGGCGGCCAGAGAACGGATTCATCCCTCACCGGTACCAGGGGTATGACGAAGGTTTGCTCCTCTACATCCTTGGACTTGGTTCACCAACGCATCCAATCTCCCCCGAGAGTTATCGAGCATACTGTGAAACTTACCAGTGGAAGAAAATCTACGATCATGAGTTGCTTTACTCAGGACCGCTCTTTACGCATCAACTTTCGCATATGTGGATCGACTTTCGTGGCATTCGCGACGAGTTCATGCGCGCGCACGACAGCGACTACTTCGAGAACAGCCGGCAGGCGACTTTTGTGCAGCAAGAATATGCCATCCGCAACCCGATGAACTTTGTCGGCTACGGTGAACACTGTTGGGGATTTACGGCTTGCGACGGGCCCGGTTGGGTAAAACGTGAAGTCAACGGCGTCGAACGCCAGTTTTTCGACTACATCGCTCGAGGAGCACCATTCGGTCCCGATGACGGCACCGTTGCGCCGTGGGTTGTCATCGCCTCATTGCCATTTGCTCCCGAGATCGTAGTGCCAACTATCAAGCATTTTGCGCAAATGGAATTGGGAGCGACGGGAAAGTACGGGTTCAAGCCGTCATTCAATCAATCGTTTGCTGTCGAGACTAGCCCGACTGGTTGGTGGGTCACGCCGTATCACTTTGGAATTGATCAAGGTCCTGTTGTGTTGATGATAGAGAACTACCGGACAGGCCTACTCTGGAAGATCATGTGCCGTTGTCCGGCTGTCGTCGCCGGACTGCTGCGCGCGGGATTCAAAGGTGGCTGGCTTGATCATCTGGCGGATAACCACTTGCCGCTTCACTCAGGCTGAGATTGTCATTGATGCTAATGAAATGGGTTTTCCTCAGAACCCCATTCTGCCTGTAAAAACCACCAGTAATACCAAGGCTTAGGCCTTAATAGAATCGCACTGTGTACCCAAGGCGATTTTCATCCATAAGGAGGATGAGCGAGCTGACGAGATTGAGAATGCGGATCATTGGCGGCTGTTTGTACTGGCCGTAATCACGAAAGGGATCGAGACTTATGAAATCGATGATCTCCACCTTAAAATGTTCGACCGCTACGCTGGGCAGACTCGCCTTTTCATGTCTCTTGCTTTTCGGTGTTTCACCGCGAACAAAGGCGCAAACGGAGAAAGGGACTGGCTTCGCGATCGCTCAAGAGGCGGTCGATGCCATCGTGGGTGCAGCTGAAAAGTTTGACGAAAAGTCGCTTGACGATCCTTGGTCCAAACAGGCCCAACCGTCGTACCACTCGTCGCCGTTCACAAATTCCGGCCGGTACCGGCCCATCGCTTCGAGATCGGATGCGCCGGCGATGACGACAGCAGCCCGAATTGCTGGCCCACGCTTGAGGACTTGATACGTCATTGTGCCACCGCGAGAGCCCCATCATGTATACGCGTTCTCGATCAACGAAATCGGGCGATTGCAGAGTGCGTATTAGATTCAAGACGTCGTTCACGTCACCGCCGCCCCATTCGTCACGCTTCGCAGTCGCTCCGTGAGACCGGTAATCCGAAGCGATGATCACAAAGCCAGACTTCGCGAGCAGAAAGATCCACAATCGTGAGGCAGGCAGAGTGCTCACGAGGTCTACATGATTCCTGGCGCTGGTGAGGAGTTGACTTGTAATGCGTTTCGACCAGCAAGTTTGGGAACAGCGAGGCCTGGGGTGTGGGCGCTCATCACAGGAGGATAGGGCCAGCAATCACAGCTCAGTCAGGCCGGGAGGTTGGGGCTCCTCCCGGCCACTTGAATAACCCGCGGCAGGAGCCCGAAGTTTTCAACCCGGGACACTTACCGCTCTAGCAGCTCTCGCAAGCGCGGTCCTATTTCTGATTCTTGAAAAGGTGTAGGCATCTAACCGCATTCAGCGGGATGTCCTACAACTAGAGTTAGCATTCTTGTCCAACCAGTGAAGCGTTAGCCGTATGCGTTGATCCGCTCCAAAGTAATGACTGGCAATTAAGACAAGGACAGGAGTCAGTATCTCGCTGTGTTGTTCAGTTTGGTGTCTGTTTGGTGTCTATTATGGGAGAGCACTAGTGAGAGGGGAGGGAGTTAGAGAGACTAAAGAGAAAATTTCTAATCTCTTTACAGATAATGACTTGTTAACAAATCTTTTGTTAACAGTAACTTAGAATAAGAGATTAGATCGAGTCCCCCCTTCGGCAAATCAACTCTCCAACTCCAACCATTTCAGCAGCTTACAATGAGTGCCGAAGCTCGAACTCGGCACCCATACGCGATATGGACACCAAGAGCGCAATTTGTACAAGCTAGTGTTGGACCATGCCCCCGTGTTTCATGGTGTCGGTTTCTCGTCGGAGCGGTGGTATCGAATCGGCTGCGGAACTAGTTTGGCTCCAGCTTGACGGCACTGGGAATTTCAATGGTTTTTCAAACCAAGTTGCCTAAACATGTCACTCCTAGGGAGTGGTATCACCACAGCGCCCGGAAGCAGATGCGTCAATTCGGAATTACCATTCTTGTACCGTTTTCACTGCCGCACAGGTTCGCGACCACGGTTCCGTTTGGCAACATCACTTGAATCGTAGCGTCAGCTATATACGAATCACCGTCATCACCCATCAAGACACTCCATTTAGCCTGCACGATATTTGAGAACGTGCCCGTGGGAGTGAACCGGAAGAAACGTAGAGCGTAAACAAAGTTTCTTTGTTCCAGGTGCTCCCAACCGCCGAACGCGACCGTTCTTTGAGAGGGTGGAAGTGAGTTGCTCATCTCGTGGGCCGTGCCGCCAGCCTCAATCGAAACAAATTTCGAAAAGTTCTCGACTGGGATCCCCGCACAATTCGTAATTTGGGTCTGCACATTCCAAGTGCCGATGAACGAGTGCGGGTTTTGAACCGGCAACCGCTGGACTACTTCAGTTTGGTTTTCGGTTTTGATGTCTTGCCCATTTGCGGGAATGTATCCAAGCCCGACCATGAGCATCATAGCGAGCAGTACGAAGTTTTTGAGTTGTGTGTACATGTTATTTGTTCTCCTGTCTTGGTGAACGCCTAACTCTGGGAACCGGGTCACTGCTCGCCCTGGCACGAGGGAGGCTCCACCGACAGGCGCGTGCCGTGGATCGTCGAACAGCCGGGGAAACGCTGGCAGTTATTTCCTGCAGCGTCACAGATCGCCGCTTCACCGACACCCTCCAACTCGTTCTCGCTGACGAGCCTGTAGAGTCCTTTTATTTTTATCGTGAACAGATTGTTTGGATCTGGGCCGAACGACAGTGCGGTCGAGGCATACTCATTCGGACCAACCATCTCCCAGGCACCGTTTTGCGGAGGCGTCGCCTGGTCGCTTTCGGCTGAGGCCGTGAACACTCCACCTCTCGCGAATGAGGCGAGGACTTTGAAGGGCGGTCGCTCTGCCGCAGGCGGCGTTGTCACGGTGAGCAGCCAGGTCCCCTCGATTTGTGGCGAGACAGCCGCCGGTCTAGCCTGCACACTTGGTACAAGCCTACCATCGTTCTCTCTTTCCACTGCCAGTCCCCAGAAAAGCACGAGCGTCAGAGTGACAGCGATGCTTAGGACTACGGAGGTACGTCTCATGTTTATCTCCTTTCACTAGGTCAAAGTTTTGGATTGAGTAGGCCCTCACCAATACATGCGGGCCCTGCCCGAAAACTGCCTCAGGCTGTTCAGAGGAGTGATAAGATTTCCACTTCTGCCTGAGATCACACGATGCCGCGTACTTCTGATCAGCCCGGTGAAGTGACTCAACTCCTGGAACGTTGGGCTTCCGGCGATGAATCCGCGCTCGACGATCTGACACCGCTGGTCTACAAC
>JBKOYD010000021.1:0-14525 GCA_046725195.1 Acidobacteriota bacterium
ACGATCCACATCTCGACTTGCGGTGGCATAAGTCACTATCGATACTGACTTGATGACACCGAGAACGGGGTTACGCCAAGTTGACCCGACGCTACCGCGTGACGGTACTGACCTCATTGCTGTGCGGTCCGGTTATTTACACAGTCTCTACCGCGAGGTGCTACTGACTTCATCGTCACTGTGATTCGTGTAGTGATCATAAATCTCAACTTATCGTAAAGATTTGGCTCGAACGTGTGCATGACAGTCAAGCTTCAAATTGTCGACTAGGAGTCCCGCCCTAATTCAATTTCTTCAGGCTGTCAGCGCCCTTAAGAATCTGCGCAGAGAGCGCGATAATCTGGTCCAAATCACGCAACGCTTTCTTAGCTAATTTGTCGTCATCGGCACTGGCCTCTTTGAAAACTCTGTTATGAGCAAATTCTCCAACTGCGTCGTCGAGTGTCGATATGAGTTTCTTTAATTGCATTCGGTCCGTTGGAATGGATTGAATTTCTTTCAGTTTGGTTTTGGACTCGGTCAAATTCTCCATTAGCCTCTCGCCTCTGGTGTGAATGTCGGTCACGGCCGTCTTAACGAAATCAAGATCAAGATTCTCGGTTTTCTCATTTGCCTCGGCTAGCTCATTATTGGTCGTCTGCAGTTTAGTGAAATCCTCCTGGACCTGTGCCAGAAGAAGCTTCGGATCGACACGTTTGTTGTCAGATTTTGTGGATAACTTCCCAGTCCTTAAGATCCCAAGATTAAAAACTCGCTGCTCCAGGTCCAAATCACCAGTTTGGCAAGCAGCTCGAGGGCAAGCCACGGCCAATAAGGTGACCAGTCCGAAAAGGGAAAGTATTGTCTTTGCGTTCACTGTCGAGCTCTTTCATCTCCGTAAGTTTCTGACGACTAACTTAACGCGAATAAAGCGCGACGGTTCCCAGACCTTTAAACTTTTCTTGTTGGGCAGTGCGGACAATCCATCTGGTTAGCAATCCTCCTAACCTCATGAGTGCAATGAACTGACAGCCCGACTGAGCGCTAGCTATCTCAAACCCTCTACATACGGTTCCCGCGAAAAATGGGCTTCCTAACGCGATTGCTACCATCACGCAATGTGTCGTTTTGGTCCTCGTCTTTTTATTGGCTCTCGCTGCCGCCGAGACCCGCGGTAAAGGCCAAGGCACAGCCGATTAAAATGGGGTTGAGAAACCACAAATAAAGATGAGGTGGGGAGGCTGAAAAGGTATAATTCACGCCGTTGACGCCAAGTCATCGCGCCCAGAGCTTGCGAATGAACCCTCCGTCACATGAAGTGACTCAACTTCTGGTTGCCTGGAGTAACGGGGATCGCGACGCGCGCGACGAGTTGATGCCGCTTGTTTATGAAGAATTACGCCGGTTGGCACACCGTTACATGGGTCGGGAGCGTGCCGATCACACCCTGCAAACTTCGGCCCTCGTCAATGAAGCTTATCTTCGGTTGATAGATCAAAAAGATGTGAAGTGGCAAAACCGCGCACACTTCTTCGGGATAGCGGCCCAAATGATGCGTCGTATTCTGGTGGATTACGCCCGGAAACGTAGCTTCGCCAAACGTGGCGGTGATCAGCGATCGGTGCCGTTGGACGACGTGGTAATTGTGTCCCCGCGGCGCGCAGCGGAGGTCGTTGCACTCGACGAGGCCCTGACGAATTTGGCAGCACTCGACCCGCGCAAAAGTCAGATCATAGAGCTGCGTTTCTTTGGTGGATTGAGTGTTGAGGAAACGGCAGAAGTCCTGGGAGTCTCGCCTGGGACAGTCATGCGTGACTGGACATTTGCCAGAGCCTGGCTACGGCGAAAAATATCCCGTGCGAACCATAAAAGTGACAATCTTCATTAGAGACTGGGCACCGAAATCTCGCGTTTAATCTTAAAAGAGTCAGCCCAACATCTGTAACTACAGCTCATGACTCCCGAACGCTGGCAACAAATCGATCGCCTTTTCCACTCCGTTTTGGCACGTCCGTCGGCCGATCGTGCTGCCTATCTGCAGCATGCCTGCGGAGACGACGAATTTTTGCGCTCCGAAGTTGAGTCTCTTATCGAGTCCCACGAGCAGTCAGACGGATTCATTACCACGCCCGCAGAAGACCTCGCCGCGGAATTTCTCAGACAGGTGCAAACGAGACTGACTCCGGGACAAACGCTCGGACATTACACGATTACTGCGTTGCTGGGAGCGGGTGGAATGGGCGAAGTCTATTTGGCTCGAGACGAGAAACTGGGCCGCAAGATCGCTCTCAAACTCCTACCTACCGAGTTCACGAATCATCCGGAGCGAGTGCGGCGCTTTGAGTTAGAAGCGCGGGCGGCGTCGGCATTAAACCATCCAAACATCATTACCATTCACGAGATCGGACAATCAGACTCTTCGCACTTCATCGCCACGGAGTTCATCGACGGTCAAACCCTGCGGCAATACATGGCCGGAGCGGCAGGTAAGTCAGAAACGCACATTGGTCATGTCTTGGACATTGCAATCCAAATCGGATCCGCTTTGGCCGCAGCTCATTCAGCTGGGATTGTGCACCGTGACATCAAGCCTGAGAACATCATGTTGCGCGGGGACGGGTTTGTAAAAGTTTTGGATTTCGGTCTCGCCAAACTGGCCTTAGAACAAGCTGTCGAAACCATTGAGGAGTCTTCGCCACTATCGTTGGTTAGTACGAACCCCGGCGTGGTGATCGGAACAGTTCGCTACATGTCGCCGGAGCAGGCGCGTGGAATTGAAGTTGATTCGCGCACCGATATCTGGTCCCTGGGTGTCGTGCTCTACGAATTAATAACGGGCCGAGTGCCGTTCCAGGGCGACACGCCGAAGCATGTGATTTTGGACATTCTTGGAAAGGAGCCAGCTGCCCTGTCCCGTTATGCGGAACTGCCCGCGGAGCTTGAACGCATCGTTGCTAAGGCGTTAAGTAAAAGTCGAGAAAATCGGTATCAGAACGCCAGCGATCTCGTGCTCGAACTGAAGAGTCTGAAACAAGAGCTTGAAGCCCAGTCACGTTCGAGGGGACCGTTACCACGTCTGCATAAACAGGAGGTTACGTCAGCCAATCGTCAAGTGGCTTCGGCACAGAATGTTTCGGCAGAAAGTACCGTTCGTCTCGATGTCCCACTTTCCACTTCGAGCAATTATTTGGGAAGTAACTACACGAAAGCAGCCGCCATCGCACTTACTGTCTTACTACTTGCCTTAGGGTTCGGCGTGTATACAGTAGTTCGGCGCAATCGATCCCCAATACCAGCTCCCACACCCTTTCAAGCGATCGAGCTCCTCAAGCTCACTAACTCTGGAAGAGTTAGTGATTCTGCTATTTCACCTGATGCCAGATACGTATCTTATGTAATCGAGAACGGCGGCAAAGAAAGTATTTGGTTAAGACAAATTGCGAACCCTAATAACATTCAGATTGTCCCGCCAACTGATATCCAATTCTATGGTGGAACGTTTTCGCAAGAGGGCGATTACCTTTACTACATCGCTAAAGAGCGTAACAACAGTATCGGTGTGCTCTATCGAGTACCATCGTTGGGGGGCATCCCGGTCAAGTTGATCAATGACGTGGATGGTCCGATCACGCTGTCCCCCGACCAAAGACAACTTGCATTCGTTCGCGGCTCAAGCACTGGAGAAAGAGCTCTAATGCTTGCTAACGCAGATGGTAGTGCGGAGCGCAAGCTCGCCTCGCGAATGGGATATGAATCCTTCTCTTTTGGTGGTCCAGCTTGGTCACCTGACGGTAAAAGTATTGTTTGTGGTGCCGCATATACTGAAAACAACGGGCGATTCTTGACCGTTGTGGAGGTAGATGTCGTCTATGGGTCGATTAGATCTCTTACTTCCAGGAGATGGAAAGCTATCGGTCGCATTTCCTGGCTACAAGACGGTAAAGGAATTGTCTTCACAGCAGCTGAGCAGCGCGCCGGGTCCACATCTCAGCTCTGGTATATGGATTACAAAAGTGGTGAAGCGCAACCGATTAGCAAAGATTTGCAAGACTATCACGGCGCCACTCTGAGCAGTGATGCCAGGACTCTCGTCACTAAACAGACTGAAACTCTCTCTAGTCTTTGGATCGCACCGAATGGTGATGCCGATCGCGCTACTGAGATCATTTCTCATAAAGACGACGATGGTTATAACTCCTCCTATTACTACCGCACTCGGTTCTCCTGGATGCAAGACGGGAAGATTATGTACACGTCGTTAGTTAATGGCACTCCGAGTCTATGGGTAATGAATGCAACAGGATCCGATAACAAACAATTAACGAGCAATACGAGTGACAGCACATTTCCTTCAGTCACACCTGATTCACGCTACATCGTATTCGTTTTGGAAAACTCCGGCTTTTCCAATGTCTGGAGGATGGACGTCGACGGCAGCAATCAGAAACAGCTGACCACCGGTCCTGATGAATCCTGGGCCTGGACCTCGCCTGATAGTCAATGGGTTGTTTATCACTCCGGCAATCAAGGAAGACGAACCTTGTGGAGAGTGCCGATAGAAGGGGGAAAACCTGAGCAATTGACCGATTTTCCTTCGGTCTGTCCGGTGGTCTCGCCCGATGGTCAATGGATTTCCACGTACTATCGCTCGGAGATGAAAGCGCCCTGGAGACTAGGGATAATTCCGTTCAACGGAGGAGCACCAGTCAAGAGCTTTGAAGTTCCGCAAGGAGTCTTGTTCCAATCGTTAGTGCGTTGGACACCTGATGGGTCTGCGCTCGCGTACATCATGAATAGAGACGGCGTGTCGAATATTTGGATTCAACCATTGGATGGAGGAGCTCCGAAACAAATAACCAATTTCAAATCCGATCAGATCTTTTGGTTCGAGTGGTCACCCGATGGTCGGCAACTCGGCGTATCGCGCGGCGCTGTCACCAGCGACGTTGTAATGATTAGACGATGATGTGGCGTCGCTCGCCTTGCACAAAAAAGCGACAGTGCTGTCGAATTAGAAACGATCTGAACAACCCACCAAACTGCCGCGACTCTGTAAATAATCAGATGCCACCGGCTTGCCCGGTGGAGCCTCACGTTCGCTGCTAGAAGTGAGTCGCAATCTACCTTGAAGATGCCACCGGCTTGCCCGATGGAGTCTCACGTTCGCTGCTACTTGGATTAGCTGCAAACGTGAACCTCCACGGGGCAAGCCCGTGGCATCCGAAGAGTCTTTTTAGACACTTCTGGTAGCAGAGAACGTGAATCTCCACCGGGCAAGGCCTTGGCATCCTAAGAATCTTCTTGGACATTTTTGGGTAGCAGAGAACGCGAGACTCCACGGGGCAGGCCCGTGGCATCCTAAGAACTTCGCAGACTCTGGTACCGGAGGACGTGAGACTCCACCGGGCAAGCCGGTGGCGTCTTTTCGCCTTTTCCACATCTCAGTCGTGGGCTGGGATTTTCGAGTTTTGGGCAAAGCAAGTTGAAGGGCATTAACGCTGAAGGTGTTGGTCAGTCTCAAGCCGGTACGTCACTTGTGCTACAGATGGCAGGAAAATACTCCGGCCCTATGTCGATCCGGCCATTTTCATCCGTCGTAATGTTGAGAGCGAGATACTTTGTAAATCAAAAGAGGAGACACCAAATGAAATACATGTTACTGATTTACGACAACGAACAGGCTTGGGCACGACTTAACGAACCTGAGCAGCGAAAGGTTTACGGTGAGTACATGCAGTTCACCGAAGATATCAAGGCCAGCAGGAATTATCTTGCCGGTTCCCAGCTGCATCCCGTGGCTACGGCGAGCAGCGTCCGCGTGCGCGATGGGAAGGAACTGATCACTGACGGTCCGTTTGCGGAAACGCACGAGCAGCTTGGCGGCTATTATCTGATCGAAGCGAGGGATCTGGATGAGGCGACGAAGATCGCCGCCAGAATTCCTTCCGCGCGTTATGGCACCGTCGAGGTGCGGCCAGTCGTCGAGAGATCAGCAGAGGCCACGGCATAATTGCGGGCGCGTTCCAAATATGTCACGCTGGCGGATATGCGACTAGCGAGCGAAACTCTGGATCAGATCTATCGCGAAGAGTATGGGCGAATCCTCGCAACGCTGATTCGTATTTCCGGCTCATTCGATCTCGCCGAAGAGTCCCTGCACGAAGCATTCGCTTCCGCTGCCGCAAACTGGGAAAGAGAGGGGCCGCCCCGAAATCCTGGCGCCTGGTTGACAACCGTCGCTCATCGAAAGTTGCTTGATGCAGTTCGCCGGGAAAAAACCAAAACGGAAAAGCAGCCGG
This sequence comes from Acidobacteriota bacterium, assembly GCA_046725195.1. Lineage (GTDB taxonomy): Bacteria > Acidobacteriota > Blastocatellia > Pyrinomonadales > Pyrinomonadaceae > PSRF01. Next base: position 6,279 of record JBKOYD010000021.1, read on the forward strand.
TGCTTGAATACGAAACGCAGCGATTGCAACCTTATTACGAGGCTCCTTTACTCGATGAAACCGTGGAGTATCCTGATGACAGGTTGCGACTGATTTTCACGTGCTGCCATCCGTCGCTCAGCCGCGAAGCGCAGGTTGCTTTGACATTGCACACTCTCGGCGGACTTACTACGGTTGAAATTGCTCACGCATTTCTCTTGCCTGAGACCACTCTGGCCCAACGGGTGGTGCGAGCCAAAAGTAAGATTCGATTGGCACAGATTCCCTATGAAGTGCCTGGGCTCGAAGTCTTGAGCGAGCGCCTTGCGGCAGTACGGGCAGTTATCTATCTCATCTTTAACGAGGGATATAGCGCGACGGCAGGCGAAAGCTTGATCAGGACCGATCTCTGCGCCGAAGCGATCCGACTCGGTCGAATGCTTTGCCAGTTGATGCCAGACGAACCTGAGAACATAGGGTTGTTGGCACTGATGTTGTTGCAGGATTCTCGACGTGACACACGGATGAACGAACAGCGTCAGCTAATCACGTTGGAAGAGCAGGATCGTTCACGCTGGGATCGAAGGAAAATTGAAGAAGGCATTCGCCTTATCGAGACTGCCCTTCCCTTGGGCCGAGTTGGCAACTATCAAATTCAGGGCGCCATCGCTGCGGTCCATGCGGAAGCGAAGACTGCCGAGGACACCGACTGGTCACAAATTGTCGCGCTTTACGGGGAGTTGATGCGGATAAATTCATCGCCAGTCGTGGCTTTGAATCATGCGGCCGCCGTCGCGATGAATGATGGATTCGAGAAAGGGTTAGCTTTGATGGACGAAGCAAACGCGGCTAGAAAACTTGAAAAATACTACCTCTACCACGCCGCGCGCGCTGATCTTTTGCGTCGACTCAGTCGACCACTCGAAGCGCAGTCCGCTTACACCCGTGCGCTCTCACTGGCCACGAACCAGGTGGAGCGCGAATATTTGCGCAGGCGTTTGATTGAAGTGACAAACACCAATGGATCTAGTCCGCATCCAAGAGAATGAGTCAGTTCAAAGATATTGGGTGGCACTTAGTGAGGTGAAGTTACTGCACTATCGTACGCGACGTTCAACTTCCGAAAGTGATAGCCCATTGCTGCCAGCCGTAGAGATTCGGCAAGCCTGTAGTGATTCCTTACGACCGAGCGCGTAAAGAAACGCCAGAATTCTTTGCGTTCATTATCAAACACTCCGAGCTTCACCAACACGCGCACTAGCGCGGTTACGCTACTGATAATGCCGTAGTGTTGGGGCTCGACAAACTCCTGGGCTGTTCGTCTCATTGACTCGAGTGCACGCTGATAGTACTCATGAGGAGCGTAGATCGTCCGCATGATCGATTGATATCCTTGTATTAACAACTCCGGGTCCATGCGAGTCTTGAAGTTCAGATCACAACTTGTGTTGTTTCCTGATGCTTCTCCTAACAATCGTCCTTCTCGCTTCAATCGTCTCCACAGCTGGGTATCAGGAAGTGCGTTTAGCAAACCGACCATCGCCAAAGGAATCGCACTTTTCCTTATGAAGTCGATCTGTCGCTCAAAAATATCTTCAGGATCATTGTCAAAGCCAACAATAAAACCGGCCATCACTTCCATCCCGTAGCTTTGAATCTTTTTCACTGCCGCGAGCAAGTCACCTCGGTTCTGTGATTTTTGAGCTTCTTTCAAACTTTCTTCAACGGGCGTTTCGATTCCCAAAAATACACGACGGAAACCGGCTTCGCGCATACTTTCAAGAAGCGGCTCATCGTCCGCAAGGTTCACACTCGATTCAGTGAGAAACGAAAACGGATAGCCGTGTTGTTTCTGCCACTTTGCAAGTTCGGGCAATAGTTGCCTGACGTTCTTTTTGTTGCCGATGAAGTTATCGTCAACGATGAAAACGGTCCCGCGCCAGTTCAGATCGAGCAACGCCTGAAACTCCGCTAGCATTTGTTGATTGCTTTTCGTTCGTGGCACACGGCCGTAGATTTCAATAATGTCGCAGAACTCACACGAGAAAGGACAACCGCGCGAATACTGGACAGACATTGCACTGTAGCGATTCAAATTCGCCAGATGAAAGTCAGCCAGAGGCGTCGCGGAGAGTGGCGGGCGTTCGGCGGCTGCGTAGCGATATTTTGCCACGCCGGCTTCCAAATCTTTTATAAACTGCGGCAACGTGGATTCGGCTTCACCAACAAAGACATGATCCGCGTGCGGTAAATTCTCACTGGAAGTAGAAACGTACGGACCTCCGACCACCACACGTTTGCCAAGCGCCTTGCAACGCTGTAGGACTTGTTTGAATGAATCCCTCTGCACCAGCATCGCGGTGACGAATACTATATCGGCCCAATCGATATCCCTGGTCATCAAAGGCTGCACATTCAAGTCAATAAGCCGCCGCTCCCACGTCGATGGCAATAACGCAGAGACAGTTAACAAACCCAAAGGCGGAAAGGCACATCGCTTTCCCTCGAACGGCAGCGCGTGGCGAAAACTCCAGTACGTATTCGGAAACTCAGGGTTAATTAGCAAGACTTTCATAACCGTGTCCTCAGGTTGCTACGCAGTTTTGATTCTCCGACGAGGCTTTCCGTGTGTCGAACCCGGTGTCAAACGCACCCATATGTCGTAGCCAGCGGAAATGAGACAGAAGCCCTGCACGAATGGAGGTGTGTTCACGATACGTGACTCTAAAATCGCGACAGGTTTGTTCTACGATTTGGGAGAGTGCCGGGTAGTTGACGTGACATATCCTTGGGAACAGGTGATGTTCAATTTGAAAATTCAAGCCACCAAGCAGCCAACTTTCTACCCTACTGCGTCGAGCGAAATCTACAGTAGTTTCCACCTGATGAACCGCCCAGGAATTTTCCATCGAGTGGTAACCCTCTCGAGGCATCGGGAACTCAGCCTCTTCGACGCAATGTGCGAGTTGAAACACAACGCTAACTACTAAGCCCGCAAGGCTGACCGTCGCGGCGTAAAACAGAACGACGACCCAGACAGGATGAAACAATAGCGGTAAGCCGAACGCCAAGGTGCAGAACAACGATTTACCACCAATAAAAGCCACCAACTCCCACCCCTTTGGTCGTGGCATTGGCGTTGCGCCAATTCGACCGAGGATAACGTCGCGGAAATCATCATACAAGTGCCACTTGATGACATTGAGCCCGTAAAGTGGCCACAAGTAAAAGTGTTGCCAACGATGAAATTCCAATCTCTTCTGGTGCGGGGTTAATCGACCAAAAAAGGCGACATCGACATCAGCGTCGTGCCCAGTGATATTGACGTAGGTATGATGGACCACTACGTGTTTCCAGTGCCACACATACGAACTAGCGCCTATCAAATCCAAAGTCATCGCCATTAATTTATTGATCCAGCGGTGGTCTGAGTAAGAATGATGACTACCATCGTGTTCGATATTGAATCCAATCGCCGCTATTGAGAGGCTCAGTAGAACTGAGAGCAACGTTGCTTGCCACCAGGTGGAACAAATAAACACAAGCAGCGTGTAGCCTGCACCAAAGAGACCCAAAATAAATGCAGTCTTGATATACATTGCCGGGCAATCGCGTTGACGCCGCCCGGAAATACGAAAGTAGTCTTCAACTCTTCTCCTTAGTTCCTTTTGAAAGGCATTGTTCCTGCCAAAAGTTAATCGGCCTTCCCTAAGATCATCACTCACAACCATTGCTTCAAGCTCCTGAACCGCCTACCAGGCTAATATTGCCTCTTCAATCTAACGTAGTTGAGGTTGCAAATTCTTCTCAAAACATCAAAGGACTGAGGTAGTTACAAAAACATTACACAACGACCGCTCAGGAGGATTCGTGCGGGATAAACCGGCCCCAACTAAAAGGGCGAAAGGCGGTCGCCTTCCGCCCCCATGACTCAGTGGCAGACAAGAATTGCAACGCGCTAGTTATTTCCGTTGCCAGTCTTCCTGTTGCTATTTTGGTTGCTGTTGTTAGCGTTAATAGGACGGACACCAGCAGTGTTGTCGTTCCCATTATTGTTAGTAACCACACCCACATTGGCGGGCGCAGTATTCGCATTTAGATTTTGATTGACGTTCGCGTTAGTTTGGACCGGCGCGTTGTTGCAAGCCCCGACGAGGCCAATTGCCGCCAGCAAACATAGAACTATTATGGTTCGGTTCATCCTCATTCCTTTTCCGAAGCGGTGATTAGCGATAAACCTGCTCGCCGCGATTCTTCTTCCAATCTTCCTCGAAGTAGATAGCGTCTTCAGGCGTACGTGGCGTTACACCCATCATAATGCCCCCGTTCTTGATCCCTTCCTCGTAATCCTTGACGCGTTCTTCGGGGATCCCTGCTCCGATGAGAGCTCCGATCAATCCACCGGTAGCGCCGCCCGCACCTGCTCCTGCTAACGCCGCCGCGATTGGCCCAGCGACAAGTATCCCCAGTCCTGGTAAAGCCAAGGTAGTCCCGATAGCAGCGATTGCCGCCAAGGTCGCGCCGACCGCACCTCCTACCGCTGCTCCCGTTCCAGCGCCTTTAAGAGCTTTGTTGCCGAGTTCGGTTTCCCGATCATCGACTGCGAAATGTTTTTTTCTGGTTTCATCTGACATCACCAGATTAATGTCGTCCTGACCATAACCTCGCTCGGTGAGCGAACCGTATGCCCGCTCTGCGCTTTCTCTGTCCCGGAATAGTCCAGTAACCATACCTGAGTGTGCTGTTCTTGATCCTGTTGTTTCTGCCATTTTGCTCCTTGCTTGCTTAATTGCGTTTAAGTGATTGGGTCTTTGGGACTCCAGCTTCACGGATTAGTTATTCCGCAATTGAGTGTCAGCAACTTTGGAGCCTAACAGCTAACTGGTTGGATGAGGATGAAACAGCGACAGTGAAAATGATTGTACAGTCTGTGTTACTGCACAGTCGTTACGGTAATTCTCAGCGGCTCGCCAACGCAACTAACGATAAAGGCCACTCAACGTTGCGTAGCAAGGTCGTAAGTTCTTGTTGCTGTTGACAACGTTTTTTAGTCGGCACGGCTTCCGCACGTAGTAGACGAATGACGATTCGGCCATCACAGCTCGCAGCAAGGAAGTACCGCCTCGCGTAGAAGCTGTAAAAAATTCTCTTCAAACGGAAATGAGCCACAGATTAAGCGGATGACACAGATCAGAACGGGATAACCACTTAAGAAACCTATCAAATGAGACCATTTGTTTACCTATCGGTTTTGATCTGTGACATCGGTGTTTATCTGTGGCTAGTTTTTTTTCACAGCTTCGGTAGCGGGTGGGTCCACTCGCAATCGGACTAGCTTATTGTGAGCCGATGACCCACCCGCTACCCGCGAGGTGGTACTGACCTCATGCCGCGCTGCAAGCGCCTGTTCGACGCGCCATTCTTCTTAATGCAGCCCCTCAATCGGCTGTCCGTTTGTGAACTCCACCAGGTGACCATCCGGGTCGCGCAACATGGTCAAATACCCGACGCTGCCGCCCGCCTCTGTGGGTGGCTCGACAAGTATCCCCAGCTGTCTCCCTCTCTCGGCAATCTGATCAACCTGCTCCCTCAGGTCACATTGGAAGCCGAGGTGATCCAGGCGTGATGTGACTTCCCCTTCCCCGATGACGAGCAGGAATGTGGGGTTCTTTCCCGACGGGGTGTCCGGCCCGAGCCAGACTGTCCCTCCTCCTTCCCGACGGCGATCCCTTAGCACTGAAAGGCCACAGAAAGAGGTGTAGAAACCAATCGAGCGCTCGATGTTGCTTACTGTTATGGTGACGTGGGTCCAGCGAGTTGCCATTACGATCTCTCCGCTATCGTATTAACTTTACGGCGACCAAGTTGTTCCTCCTTGGGGCGGTACCGCCGAATACTGATGCTTCAGCGAGAAGCGCTCTTATGCGCGGGCAGCCGGAATCAGCTTGTGCTTGAACACTATATTGCCGATGTCGCGCGTTCGCTCCAGGACAGTCTTATACACCCATCTATAATGATCGCTTGACCAAAAGTCCATCACCTGTTTAGCTCTTAACTCTCCGAGTAATTCTCTATCCGCTCTATACTCCAGATAATTGACGAGCAGATGTAGATAAGTAGATTCCTCGTCCCCAGCTCCGTCAGGAAAACCCACCGGTACTTTGGGAAATAGTGCCCGTAAGTCTTTCATGGCTTCCTTCGTCTCGTTATCCTTCTGCACTAAGAACCAGTGAAGTTGCTCATGGACGAAAGTTGAGAGGAGTAAGTCATCGTCTTTTAGGTGTCGTGTATGCAAAGTGAGAGTGGGATGGCTGTGAGGAATCGCCTTTTCATCAATCAGGATTGACTTTGTGAATATCCACTTGGAGAGGTCATAGGTCGTGAGAAGCCTTTGCAATTAATCTCTTGTCTGCATTTCTCCTGGGCTACCATTCTTAAGAGAAATATCAATTTTAGCTTGGGCGTAAGACGTGTTGCTCAAAAGTAGAAATATCAGAGGTAAGGACACTCTTTTCTTCATTGTTCCTCACTTCGCACGATTCAGGATTGCGAGGTGCATAACGCTCGGGCTTGAGCGGCGAGCTCACTCAACTAACGATAAAGGCTACTCATCGGCGAGTCCGCGGTAAGCGCCTGTTATCCGTCGGAGGGGGAGCGCTAATTCCATGGAGCTTCAATCGGTGCAATAGCTGCCAACACAAGCTCATGGGGCCACTCATCTTTAATCACGCGACGCATGAAATCATCAGGACTGTCTACCGCGTAAGGCGTGTGCTGAATATTGATAACAGCTGCTTCTACTGGCTTGATGTACGTTTCATCCTCCCACCCAGGAAGCATGTTTGCCAGCACGCCATTGAGACGAAGTTGCTTGTATGAAGAATCATCCTGCCACACCTCCCATGCTCGACGAAGATCGGCTGAATCGACCGACAGCCACGCACCATAAGTCACCGTGTAGCCCCCCGTAAGTTTGACCGGTACCAAGATGCGGACAAAGCCACCTATACCTTGGACCTGCATAAGAACATCATTTCCCCAGATGCGCGCCGCACGCTCCTCTTCAGGAATAGTTAAGACTGGTTCTGGAACTCCGAATCGGATATGCCGGTTGTGTTCATCTAGAGACCGGCCGCAGGTGGGACAAAATGCTGTCATCACAACATCCCTGGAATACGAATCTACTACTTGTCCGCATAACGCTGATGCGCTTCAGCGTCGAGCTCATTCAACTAACGATAAGGCCGCTCGCTGTGAGTTCGCTGCAAGCGTCTGTTATATGTCGCGTTCGTGTTCTTGAAGACTGCGCCACAGCTCTTCCGCAAGCGGCAGAGTCTGCTCCGTGTCGAAGTAGACAGCCATTTGCACATGTCCTGTTGCACCGATAGCGAAAGCGCCCAGGGCGGCCACTCGTTCATCACCCGCGTCCTCCCGAAGGCGGTAGGCACAACGTAGAAGGCCGTCCTCTTCTTCGCGAATCTCGTTGAACCCATCAGATCGGCTTGGATCCATGAGAGGCGCTCTTCCGCACTCTCACCTTTATCGTTGCCCCAAATATTAATCCAAGTTGTGATTCCAGACCGCCACAGCACCAGCGACCCTTCTTCAATGCGTCGCCGAAAGGGTTGCGGTAGGAAGATCGACCAATCCTCTGTTATTCGGTAATCGCCTTCAACGAGCGGAAAGTCCTCTGCCCTCGACATACTATCTTCTTTCTGCAACAGAAAGCCGCACAACGCTGATCCACTTGGCCCACGCAACTACCGACAAAGGCGGCTCACCCGGCGAGTCCTTGGCAAGCGTCAGTTCGGGCGTTGATTACACCTTGGGAGGAAATATTTCTTTCACATAGACACTTGTCTTTGTCTTCGTCAAACCGAAAATTCTCTTTCCATTTACTATTAATTCCGCATCGGGCGGAAAGTCGATATGCCACAAGAGCCGTGTGCCTCGCCAAGCTGCGATTCCGTCTTTCATCGGTTCTAAATCCAAATCTCGGACCTTGTCGCGGTATCCCCAAAAGTTATCTGTGATAAGACATGCATCTCTACCATAGGCCTTGACCTGACCATAGGCTGCCGAACCGTTGCGAGAAATAACTTTAAGTTCATTACCTGAGGAAATGTCCAGGATAAACATAATGTTATCGCCAGCAGTAGCATAAATAAGACCTGTCGACTCCACCACATCGAAATCAATTAGCCACTGGGAAACTTCGTATTTCCAGACGACACGCTTTTGAGAATTGAGCATCACCAGAGTGCGACC
>JBKOYD010000130.1:0-29158 GCA_046725195.1 Acidobacteriota bacterium
TGGGTTGAAGCTCACAATCTCGAGTTTCCGGAGTTGCGCGTCGAGCAACAACCTCAGCGTCGCTATCCGTCAAACGGCTCACTCGCACACGTGTTGGGATATGTCGGTGAAATTAGTCCCGAACAACTCAAGCAACAATCCTATAAAGATAAAGGTCTCAAACCGGGCGACATCATCGGCTTAAGCGGTATCGAACAGATTTACGACGACTATCTACGTGGACGCGACGGCTACAGAGAGGTAGTTGTAGACAGTCGCGGTCGGATTCAGGATGAGATAGAGACTGTGGACCCCACTCCTGGTCGCGATCTCATAACCACGATAGATTCTGACCTCCAAAACGCAGCGGAAGAACAGCTTCAAAATTCCGTTACCAAACGCGGCGTAATCATCGTCATGGATCCGAACAACGGTGAGATATTGGCATTGGCCTCGTATCCTAGCTTTGATCCGAACCTCTTCTCACAAAGGATTACGACGAAAGGAGGGCGCGCTGAGTATGCGGCGCTGTTGAATGATCCGGAGACCCCACTGCTAAATCGAGCGATTCAGAGTCGCTATCCGCCGGGCTCGACCTGGAAGATCCCTATGTCAGTCGCCGGCCTACAGCAAGGCGCGATCACACTCCAACACTCGAATCTGGTCTGCGGTGGGGGAATCCAAGTCGGCAACAAGTTCACGCGCTGTATGGGAAATCATGGCACCCCCGATTTAAAAACGGCTATCACCCGCTCCTGCGATGGTTATTTCTATCGCCTAGGTTTGAAGATGGGTATCGACGGAATTGTAGCGATGGTGGATGAGTTTGATCTCAACAAACGGACCGGCATCGATCTTCCTAACGAGGTCGTCAGCTGGACGCCGTCGCGTGAGTTCAAGAGGCGAATGCAGCCGAGAGATCCCGAGTGGCGTGACATCGACACGGTCTATTCATCGTTCGGTCAGGTTTACGACATCATCACGCCGATCTCTTTGCTCCGAACCATCGCAGCAGTTAGTGAAGGTGGCCGCATGTACATTCCACACCTTCTAAAAGAGGTGCAGCCGACGGGAGAATCGGGAACTCCAGACTATCGTGGTCCGGTCACATTTCAACCACTCGACACGTCGCGTCCAAACCCGAAAATCATTCCGATCCCCGAAGACATAGACCATGCAGTCGTCGAGGGCATGTGGGGTGTCGTAAATAATGGCGGTACGGGTGCCGGCATTCGCATGGCAGGTTTTGATATCGCCGGCAAGACCGGCACGGCGCAGGTAGTGGGCCTGGGAAAAGACACCGGCAAAAACAAAGATCACTCATGGTTTGTCAGCTATGCCCCGGCTTACAAACCGGAAGTGTCCATGGTGGCACTGATTGAGAATTCAGGCTTTGGAAACCAACATGCCGCCCCGGCTATCCGTCGTGTTTACGATGTCTACTACCGCAAGACCCGGCATGAGGAACCTCCCGGAACGGTCCAGCAGATAGCAAAGAATCAGCCCCCCTCATCCGCCCCTTCTCCAGCGGCGCGCGCTGCCGCTCAGCAACAAGCAGTAGTGAGGTAATTAGGATTTCAAGAGTCGGCGTTGGAAATCGTCAATCGGCATTTGGCAATCGGCAATTCTTAGATGGTCGCAATTATTCACAAACGAAGCTGGCGTGATTTTGATTGGGTACTAGCCCTTCTTGCCATTGGTATTGTTGTCTTTGGCACGATCCAAATTCGCAACGCACAGCCGACGGAGACTTACTGGATTAAACAGCTCATCGGTCTCTCGATCGGCTTAGTGGCAATGCTCGCTATTGCCTTCACCGATTATCGACGGCTGCTGAACCTGGCTCCGGCCTTCTACGTCTTCGGACTCATTTTGCTCATTGTGGTGCTGGTTCCCGGCATTGGGTTGAAGATCAACGGCCAGCGAGCCTGGATCAAGGTACCCGGGATCGGTCAGTTCCAGCCTTCCGAATTCGTTAAAGTAACAACGGCAATGATGCTCGCTCGTTATTTCGGAAAGAATCGATCTCAAACTCTCACTGTTAAAGAAATGATCGTCGGCGGGTTGATTCTCGCATTGCCTTGCGGACTCATTCTACTCGAACCAGACGTGGGTTCCGTATTGACGTACATTCCCATTCTCGCGGTCGTACTCTTTCTTTCCGCGATTAGACTCCGACTTGTGATTGCCAGCGTTGTAATCGCGGTTGTAATGATTCCGGCGGCTTATTGGTTTGGCGTTAGGACGGGAATGGTCAAGGGCTATCAACAGGAACGCATTAATGTAATTCTGGATCCGGAGAATGCCGATCGTCGAGGCATTGGTTACCACACGTGGCAATCGATCCTCACTGTCGGCGAAGGCGGCTTGTTTGGTTCCCATTCCTCCGTCGAACACTCGCAAAGTGGCTTGAAGTTTCTGCCCGAACCACATACCGATTTCATCTATGCCGTGACGGCGGAAAACGCTGGGTTCGTCGGCTGCGTCCTTGTGCTGCTTGCATATATCGTGCTGCTGTCGCGTTTGATTACCGGAGCTCGACGAGCATCAGACCGAATGGGAATGCTCGTGATTATGGCGATTGTAGGCGGCCTAACGTTTCAGGTTTTCATAAATATCGGCATGGCGCTTGGGATATCGCCAGTTATCGGAGTTCCTCTACCACTAATGAGCGCAGGATTGGCATCCCTCATCGCAACATTTATTGCCATCGGTTTTGCGATCAGCGTGCAGTTACGAAGGTTTGTGAATTGATTTTTAACTTGTGCTTTGTACTTTGTGCTTAGTGCGTTGTATCAAGCGAACTGTTTTGCTCCCTCCACGGTAGCTCACACTCTTCGCCCTTGCCTCATTTATCCCGACTCCTGGAAAACCAATTCGTTTGAACGCAAAACCCGTTTCTACTAACGAGAGAAATACGGGCTTTCAGTTCAATTACTGCCCAACGTGCATCTGCCGCCGTCGGCGACAAATCGCGGCCGACAATAATTGATTGTCGAGGAGGCCGTTGACGTCATGAAACAGGCCAATCCGGATCTGAGCAATGATCCCCAAGCGATCCTGATAGGCCTGACCAGTCAGAACATGTACATCGCACAGTACGGTTGGAACCCTAGTTTTAGTTGGCGCCAGGAGGGGAAGTATGCCGGGGTGTCGAGTGGGAGAATGGACCTCGGCAAGCAACCAGTTTCAGACGATCAGATCCGGACAAGAATGCGGAAGATGGTAACTAAGAATATAGGCGGGCTTTACTACCATCTCAAACAGAGTGACGATCCTCGCTCAGCATGCTCTACCGAAACGTGGGAGGTATCAAAGAACTGGATTACGTGGGAGAAGAGGTGATCATAATTCGGACCGCACAACAAGCCGACAAAGAAGCGCTTCTCGAAATTTACAAAGCGGCGCTCAGTGCTCAAACCTCAATTGATGACGATTACTGTGACCGGTTGCTGCAAGCAGGTGGCTTAGTGGTTGCTGAAGCGGACGGTTGCGTTGTTGGCTTCGGTGGCATTGATACAGCTGCGGTTGAGCAGTTGAAGTGGCTGTATCTGTCCCCGGAACATCAGCGTGCTGGCATCGGCTCTAAGATTCTACTGCGACTGGAAGAGATTGCCTGGAAAGCCAATTTGCGGTTTGTGCGACTGCACTCGGCTCCAGGGGCGCTCGAGTTCTACCGTCGTCATGGATACAGCCTAGTTCCTTCCAAAGACGCCATCGGCCACGACCATGATGGTGTTGAAATGATCAAGGTACGACCGAGCAATGTTTGACTCTGATTTCTTGACGCGACCGTCGAAAGGTAATCGTTAAGTGACATGAATGGGTACCGGATATATCCCGCCCATCACACTTGGCCCATCACTGCACGCGATCTCTCTGAAACCAGCGTCGATGTAACCAGACTCAGACTCGTAAACAAAGCAACGGGGTTGGAGAGACTTAAGGAATTTACTCGACTTGAGAGTCTGTGGTGCTTCGGAATTGATCAGAAAGCTCTAATCTGCATTTCAGAGTGCACTTCTCTGGAGGAACTACACCTGGATTACAACCTTAGAATCGGGGACATCGCCTGCCTGTTCAACCTAAAGAGACTCAAGGTACTCACAATTGACAGTTGTTCTAAGATTGAGTCACTAAACCAGATCAGTCGGTTTGAAGAGTTAGAGGGCTTGTCGATTGTCAATTTCAAAAATGTTCATAGCATCGAACCGCTGTCAAGAATGAAGAGTCTAAGGGAGTTGGGAGTTGCGGGAAGTATCTGGACTCGAATGAAGATCGACTCTTTGCAGCCATTGTCGAATTTGTTGAGTCTTGAATATCTCGACCTGACAAATTTGAAGGTCCAAGATGAATCGTTAAGACCAATCGCCGAGCTACGCCGGCTCAAGGAGCTGAGCATCGCAAATTTTTATCCAATGCGGGAGTTTGCGTCGCTGGCAGGCAAGCTGCCAGAAACAAAATGCAGCTGGTTCAAACCATACGTTGAGTTCGCTGCTGTGTCCTGCGCCAAGTGCGGCAGACATTCCTATGTTTTGTTGACGGGCAAAGGCACGTCCAAGTTGTGCAAATACTGCGACGCGCAACGACTTGCTCGACATGTTAATGAGTTTGAAAAGATCGCCGCTGATGCGATCCATCCGAAACATTGAGCTATGTGAAGGCCAACGGTTACCAACTCGAGTATCGCTGGTTTGGACCTCAACCGCGTGAAGCTTCAACCATCGTCTTTTTGCACGAGGGTCTCGGATGCGTCGAGCTGTGGCGTGATTTTCCTGAACGAGTCTCGCAAGCCACCGGTTGCGGCGTTCTCGTCTACAGCCGTGCTGGTTACGGGCAGTCAGATCCAATCCAGCTGCCTCGCCCTATCCGTTTCATGCACGACGAAGCGTTGATTACGCTGCCTCAGGTTTTGGACCAATTGGATATTCAGGACCCAATTCTGTTTGGGCACAGCGACGGTGGTTCGATCGCGCTAATTCATGCAGGCAGCGAACATGGAAAACACGTCCGGGCACTGGTTCTGGAAGCACCGCATGTATTCGTTGAAGACTACGGATTGAAAAGCATTCGCGCGGCCGGGGAGAACTACCGCAGCGGATCTCTGAGAACCAAGCTCGCTCGATATCACGTCAGCAATGTGGATTGCGCGTTCTGGGGCTGGAATGACGTCTGGTTGAACCCCGCCTTTCGCACCTGGAATATTGAAGAGTATCTACCGCGAATCGAGTCTCCTGTTCTGGTCATCCAGGGAGAAGATGATGAATATGGTACATCGCGACAGCTTGATGCGGTTGTGAAAGCATGCGGCGGATATGTTCGTACAGTAGTTCTTCCACAGTGCGGTCATAGTCCGCATCGAGATCGGCCGCAAGCAACACTTGAGGCGACGAAATCTTTTCTGAACAGAGAGATTCTAAATCCTAAACCAGATGACGCTACTTAACATGATCATGAATGATGGATCGCGGCATTTTGGGGATCTGCCGGAGACTGCATCGTGGTACAAATTGCGGAGTCACATAGGTAAGTTGGAGGGAGCTGAAGTTACTGGCTTTATTACGGACCATATCACCGAAGCGTGGATTGACTTTACTTTTCTCGGATATAACTTTTCAGTCAACAATCAGTTTGGCTCCTATTGGTTTTTCGTGAAAGATCCGGAGTGCCCCGACAACATCCTTGAGAAGGTCCTGGAGCACTGCAGTCTGCTGCTTGGAATGGAAGCGTGAATTCCGGTGAGGCTCCACTATGGTTCGCGATTGCCCCGAAGATCAGATTCAAGTTGATATCGTCACTCGTGGTAGATAGGATCTGAAAAATCCACCCACTCCGGTGGATGGGATTTGGAACTTTTTGAGCAAAGCGTTCCCGCATTAGTTTCGAAAGGCAATACATCATGAAAGGTAAGGCCGGCTGGCTTCCTGCGCTGGTTCTCCTGATCGTTTCCTCGCCGGTCAGTTTTGCGCAGGAGGATGCGAAATACAAAGAACTACCCAATTTTCACAAGGTCAATGCAAATCTCTTCCGGGGCGCTCAACCCGAGGAAGCCGGAATTCAAAAACTAAAAGAGCTTGGTGTGAAGACCATCATAAACCTACGTGACGATGACGAACGAGCGCGCGTTGAAGGAGTTGAAGCTGTCAAGGCGGGCTTGCGATACTTCAACATCCCACTCAGTAACTTCGACAGACCTGCCGACAAAACGGTCGAACAAGTGCTGGCCCTAATTAGAGAGACCAGCAACCAGCCCATTTTTTTACATTGCAAGCGCGGCTCCGATCGGACAGGGATGATCGTGGCTGTCTATCGAATTGAGTATGACGGCTGGACGAGCGCAGAAGCCAAGGACGAAGCAAAACGTTACGGCCTGGGTTTTTGGCAAGTGGGAATGAAAGACTACATTCATGACTACTACAAGCGCCGGACGGAGCGCACTACCTCCGGTGTCCGATAAACTTCAGTTTGTCGTTGTTGGATGAATCTTCATGCTCTAAGGACCTTTGCAGACTGAACGAACCGGAGAATGCGGCGTGGGATCGGCACATTTTGGCCGGCCACTCCGGTGTAGAGATCCTTAGAGCGACGGCGGGGGCAAGCCACCCTTCCTTACCTGACAAACGGCAATAAAGATCCTTGGGGTATCGGACGTAGAGCAATATACATGCACTATCTCGCGATAATCGCTCTCCTTATAGTCGACCTATTACTATTCCAAAACTCATCATCGGCAAGACGGGAAACATCTTCCGCACTTAATCAAGATCAGAAGTCATCATCGGTGGTTGTTCGCGATGCACTCGCTCTGCGGAAGGCCGAAACTGCCCTGGAATTATTTGAGGCTGGACGACCTCAGCGGCTTTGGAAGTTGCTGCGTAGAGGTTCAGATCCTGGTGAGCGCAGTTGGCTAATTTACTATCTACCGAGACGTGCCAAAGATCCGCGATCGATTATTCGTCGGTTGCAAATCGAAAAGGACGTGTCTGCAAGGCGAGCACTATTACTAGCTCTTGGTGAATATTCAGAAGAACAGTTGCCTTCCACAATAAGATTGCCCCTAATCTCAACTCTCTTGAACTGGTATCGCAACGATCCGGACTCTGGAATTCATTCAGCGATTGATTGGCTGCTCCGTCATAGGACCAGAGGTGACGTCGCCCGCCGGCTCGACTGGCAAGGAGCTCAAAAGCTGAATGAGATTGATCGTCACTTAATTGGAGCACTAAGAGATAAACGGAATTGGTATGTGACCAGCGAGGGTCAAACAATAATCACGATAGCAGGGCCGAGGGAGTTCGTTATGGGATCACCTGATGATGAGTTTGGACGAACGCCCGATGAGGCACGACGGCGCATGCGAATACCTCGATCCTTCGCAATTGCGAGTAAGGAGATCACGATAGCGGAGTTTCGTCGATTTCTTGAAGCCAATCCGGATATCAAGAGTAAACACACGTATCCCGAAAACCCAGACCGCATGGCGCAAGTTCTGCGAACGTTCAGTCCTGATGACGATTGTCCTCAAATTGCAGTTACCTGGTATGAGGCGGCAATGTACTGCAACTGGTTAAGCAAACAAGAAGGCGTGCCTGCCTCCGAATGGGTTTACCCAACCGACGCTAATGAGATTAAGGATGGAATGGAACTGGCAAGAGACTACTTACAAAGAACGGGTTATCGTTTGCCAACCGAAGCGGAGTGGGAGTATGCAGCGCGCGCTGGTTCTACCACCGCACGGTTCTTTGGTTCTGCAAGCGAGCTGCTCGACGAATACGCCTGGTACAGCAAGAAGCCTTTGAGAAATAAGAACGACGCAATGGTGCCAACGGATCCGCAACGAACCTGGCCCGTGGGTCAGCTTAAGCCGAACGACTGGGGACTCTTTGACGTTTATGGCAATGTATGGGAGTGGGGACAAAACCGTCGGCAGGAGTACTCGTCAGACTCAAACCTGCATGAAGATCGGGAAGACGTGGTGCTAAGAGTTTCTGACACACAAGCTCGCACGAGACGCGGTGGTTCGTTTAGCTATGGAGCGGAAGTGATGCGATCTGCTCACCGTGGTTCCACTAACTACTTCCCAAATCAACGTCGTGACAATGTTGGGTTTCGCGTCGCGAGAACTTACCGCTAATGTACGATAAACTTAAGTTTGTCGTTGTCTTAACCGGGAAAGCTTGTTCCGATTAGTCACGGCCGTCTCATCGACAAACTGACACTACTTTTCTGATCCATGAAACGAAAGCTAGCCCTGGGCGTCTGTCTCCTACTGTTAACTGCTTCCGTTGCGACATGGTTAGCAGGAAGTCGCTTGACCGCTTCTGTACACCAGTCAATTGGAACTTTGCCGGTGGACCTCGTTGGCAGATCTGTTCAGTTTCAAAGTCAATCCGGTGCGAACATTCATGGTTGGTTGATCCCCGGAAATAAAGGCGCAGGCGCTATCATCCTAATGCATGGAGTACGTTCAAATCGTCTCAGCATGCTCGACCGGGCGCGGTTCCTCTCTCGCGCCGGTTACTCAGTTCTCCTATTTGATTTTCAGGCTCATGGCGAATCCACTGGAAATCGGATTACGTTTGGCTGGCTGGAAAGCAAGGACGCTCAAGCCGCCGTCAGTTTCGTTCATCAGAATGTCCCCGGCGAAAGGATCGGGGTTCTAGGGGTCTCGATGGGCGGCGCCGCAACGCTCCTCGCATCACCACCCTTGAATGTCGACGCGATTGTTCTTGAGATGGTCTACCCAACCATTGATGAGGCGGTCAGCAATCGACTATCTATGCGTCTTGGTAACTGGGCGACTTGTCTGAGCCCGTTGTTGACCTGGCAGTTGCGGCCCAGGCTTGGAGTTGATACCGAAGCGTTGCGTCCGATAGCTCATGTCGGTCAAGTTAGCGCCGCTAAGTTGTTTATTGCAGGATCGAAAGACCGGCACACAACTCTTGAAGAATCAAAGCGCCTGTATGAAAGTGCATTTGCTCCAAAAGAGTTGTGGATCGTTGAAGGCGCGGCACATGTCGATTTGCATGCGGCGGCAAGACCCGATTATGAACATCGCGTCTTGGGATTCTTTCAGACGAACTTAAGGGGAGTTGAGAAACAATGAAAAATCCGAAATTCAAAAAAGCTGAACTGCCGTTTCCTTTTGTGCTCGATGAACTGTGCCCCATTCGCCCAACCATCAAACGAGTCTTTGGCTTCACGTACCTTTATCTCGATGAGAAGCTGTTATGCGCATTGCGAGACAGCACAAAGCAACCAAGCTCGAATGGGATGTGGTTGTTTACTAACACCGAGCACATTGAAAGTTTGGGCAGAGAATTTCCACAGCTGCCGCGCCGCTATCTGTGGCGCTCTGGCAAAAATGCCTGGGTTGTTTTGCCATCGCGACTCGCAGACTTTGAGGAGTTCGCACTCAAAGCGTGCGAATTGATCCTGAACGGTGATCGACGTATAGGTAGATTGACGCGCAACAAAATTGCACGCGAAAACTTTCAGGTAGCAAAGAATCGGTCCTTACTGGGACCCCAGGCGTCTCGCCTGCCGCAGTCGCCACACAAGCCTGGTCGTTTCTAAGAGGCCTTTACCGCAACGCAGCAGGCGAGACGCCTGCGGTCCCAGTGAGGATCACCCTTAGTTATCTAAATTTTTGCTGAGGTTTTAGTGCCTCACTAATCATGAGAAAGGTTCTGATAATTGGGCCAGGTGGCTCCGGCAAGTCGACCTTCGCCGCTAAGCTTGGGGCGTTGCTAAACATCCAAGTTACTCACCTCGACCAGTCCTATTGGAAACCTGGATGGGTAAAGCCTTCAGCCGAAGAATGGCTTTCAACCGTGGAGGAATTGATAAATCGCGATTCGTGGATCATCGACGGAAATTACTCCGGCACCCTTGAAGTGAGAGTTAAGGCGTGCGACACAATCGTTTTCCTTGATATCGCTCGTACGCTGTGTCTCTGGCGGATAGTAAAGAGACTGTTATTCTATAGAAACCGCACGAGGCCAGACATGGCCAGCGGTTGTCGAGAGAAGCTTGACCTTGAGTTTGTTCTTTGGGTGTGGAATTACTCCGGTCGGACCAAGCCAAAAGTCGTGCAACTACTTCGCGAGAATTCAAACGACAAACGCGTTGTGTGGCTTCGTTCGCGGGCAGAAGTCGAGAGGTTTTTGGAGTCAGTAGAGACACGAAAGCCGGACCTGAGAATCGGAACTCTATCACAAACGATTGGCACTTAAGCTCGTAGACAATCCATGCCTGAACCAACCAAACAAATAATTAAAGCCGCGAAGGCAGGCGATGTCTCGACCGTCAAGGCGCTACTCGCGGCCGACGCATCCCTCGTCGAAGCCCGCGACAGTGATGGGTCGACTCCTCTTCATTGTGCGACTTGGAAGGGCCATCAGAATGTCGTCGTGGTTCTGCTGGACGCAGGGGCCGATGTGAACGCGGTTAATCAGAACGGACACTGGGGCACTACGCCTCTACACGCAGCTGCCCACGCCAATCTGCTATTGCAAAGTTGTTACTTGAGCGTGGCGCCGACACCAGGGCGAAGGACATGGAAGGTAAGACGCCGTTGTTCCATACAACTTTTCACAAGGCAAAGCAGTTGCAAAACTGCTTCAGCCGTTTGAAGATTAAAGATCATGTCTACTGAAATTCCGGTTGAACGAATCAAAGAGCCGATTCTAGAGTGCCTCGATGAAACCTTTTCAAAAGTTCATGGAATCTATCTCGATAAAGGCACCACACTATTCGAGACACTTGACGCAGTCTCGGCAACAGAAGCGTCTCAAGCAATTTCAAATAGCTCAGCAACGATTGCGGCGCAGGTTGAACACGTTCGCTTTTACCTGGACGTGTTGAATGACATCATTCGAACAGGCGAGATCAAGAAGGTTAATTGGCGGGAAATTTGGGACACGGTTCGGGGCGTAACGCCAGACGAGTGGGAAGAACAGAAACGGCGGTTGAAAGAGAGCCATGCACGGGTCATCGCAACGATAAACACATTCGACAAGTGGGATGGCAAGTACGATGTTGCCGGCACACTCTCAATTCTGACCCACACGGCCTACCATCTCGGCGGAATCCGTCAGGCCCTAGCCGCCATCCGATCCCGTTAATTTTGTAGGGGTGGCACTCCGTGGCCACCCCTCCTCGCCCAGGAAAGACCTCACGAGCAATTTGCCGGTTTACGTGTTAATGAAGAAGCCTGGAACGTATCGTGGGGTGGCCACCCCTCCTCGCCCAGGAAAGAGCTCACGAGCAATGTGCCGGTTTACGTGTTAATGAAGAAGCTGGAACGTATCGTGGGGTGGCCACGGAGTGCCGCCCCTACAATTTTTCCTGATAGAATACGTTCGCTCGCATCCGATGAAGGGTGGACCACTATGAAACATAAGCTCATGTCACTCTTTCAAATCATTCTTGGTACTGTTTTTTCGTTCGCGATGGTGGGCGTCTCCACCTTTGGACAGACGTCGAGAGAGCGTGAGCGCGAAATAAATGAGCAGGAGACCGAGCTGCGGTCGTGGAACCTAAAGATCATATCGCTCAACGCAAATAAGTCGAAAAAATCGAGCATCCGTCCGGAAGAGGCGTTGGCCCAGGTTCAGGACGACTTTACGCGCATCCAGGTAATCAATAAGAATCTGGTGCTTTCAATCTCACAGAAGCGCCCGCTCGATTATAAGTTTGTCTCGAAGTCTGTAACTGAAATCAGAAAAAGCTCCGAGCGTCTCAATGAGAATCTGGCCCTTCCCGAGGCAGAACAAATCGAGCCTGTGGTGACGAAGGAAGTCACAAACGAGAACCAACTCAAGCTCGCGATTTTGCGCCTCGGAAACTTGATTTACACTTTTACTAAGAATCCATTTTTCAAACAGCCTACCGTGCTCGACACTCAAGAAACCGTTAAAGCTCGGCGCGAGCTTCTGCAGATCGTCGACCTAAGCGCCCAGATAAAGAAAGACGCCGAACGACTGGAAAAGACAGCGCCATAACGAGTCAATTCGACGGAGTAAGTCAAAATCTCCTCTCCTCAGCCGCAGTCTAAGTAACGATCATGAGATACGTATGAGTGTAAAGATTCTATTGGCCACTAGCGACGACGAGATCAAGGCCTGCTATCCGGTAATGGCTGAGCTGCGGCCTCATGTGAGGTCGGACGAATTTCTCGAACGTGTGAAACGTCAAGCTGAGATCGCCGGTTACAGTCTGGCTTGCGTCATCGACGACGAGGTGAAGGCAGTCGCAGGCTTTCGTATCTCGGAGAACCTGGCGTGGGGGAAGTTTCTCTATGTGGACGATTTGGTCTCAAAGGCCCGCGAGAGATCCAAAGGGTACGGTGGGGCGCTGTTTGACTGGTTAGTGAAACACGCCAAAGAGAATGACTGCGATCAGTTTCATCTGGATTCCGGGGTCCATCGCTTTGATGCGCACCGCTTCTACCTGATTAAGAGGATGGCGATTGAGAGTCATCACTTCGGTCTCAAACTAAAAGGAAAACACAACTCCTGACTTATGGATACTGATATTTATGCATTGGCAGAAAAAATCTGGGACTACCATCGCATGCACCATCAGCTCGCAAAGGCGGATGCGATTCTCGTGCTCTGCAGTCATGACGAAAGAGTTGCCGAAAGGGGCGCTCAATTGTTTCTCGAAGGTTGGGCGCCTCTGCTCATCTTCTCGGGCGGCCAGGGCGCAATCACAAAGCACTTATGGACGGAGCCTGAGGCCGAACGATTCGCGCGTATCGCTGTAGACTTGAGCGTGCCTCGAGAAAGGATACTTGTCGAAGGTAGATCAACAAACACCGGCGAGAATATTGAATTCACCAAAAAGTTACTCGAGGATAGAGGCCTCGATCCAGAAAAGTTTATTGTGGTGCAGAAACCCTATATGGAGCGGCGAAGTTATGCCACATTCCGAAAGTTGTGGCCCGAGAAAGAACTGTTAGTAACCTCACCTCAAGTGTCGTTCCAGGATTATCTGGCCCAATATGCACACGGCTCGTTATCACCCGAAGACGTGATAAGCATAATGGTGGGCGACCTCCAGAAGATTAAGCTGTACCCAGCTCGCGGCTTTCAGATTGAGCAGGAGATACCCAGCGAGGTCTGGACTGCTTATGAAAAGCTTGCGAATGCGGGGTTTGACAGATATTTAATCCAGGCCTAGATTGCGAACTGCAAATTCGTCGTACCTAACCACCCCACAATGTAGAGGGAAATCAAAATGTTGAAGAAGAGTATTCTTTCGTTGTTGTTGTTCTGTATGACTGCAGTCGCACAAGTTGCGAACTCGCGGCCGTATCCAATCGACAACAATCATTCAACCGTCGGCTTTTCGGTGCCGATACTCGGCGGATTATCACAAGTCAAAGGTAAGTTCACCGACTTTACTATCACGCTCAAAACGACGAAAAGGACATTACCAAGTCGTCGGTCAATGTGGTCATCAAGGCTACAAGCGTAGATACGGGTATTGAAGGCCGCGATAAGCATTTGCGAAATGCCTACTTTTTCGACGTTGAGAAGTACCCGGAAATCACATTTCAAAGCCAGCGCATCGAGAAGAAGGGTAAGCAGTTCATCGCCCATGGCCCACTCACGATGCACGGGGTAACAAAGGAGATTGCACTCCCCTTCACCGTTACTGGCACCTTCAAAAACCCCACCACTAACAAAATGAGTGTTGGCTACTCTGCCAGTGTGGTACTGAATCGCCGCGATTTTGGCATTAACTATAGCCGGCAAGACAATCCCACATTTGTTGGCGACAATATTACGGTGGAGGTTGAGCTAGTCACCAGAGCACTTGACGCAAAGTAGAGCCCGCAGACCTCGATAAAGACACGTTGTTCACGCGCACGTTAATTCGCCTCGTTGCCCATTGGTTGAGAAGCTCTCTTATCGCAGGAGGTCTTATGAAACGGACAATTTGTAAACTTTTGCTATTCGTCTACGCCTTCCCGCTGGTGTGTCTTGGACAGTCGGGTATCGATGCTCGGATCAAACACGTCGAACAGGGCTTGCTGCCCGCTGTCCTCATCAAAGGCGATCCCTCGTGGACGATTGAAGAGCGAATGAAGCAATGGAAAGTTCCGGGGATGAGTATCGCTGTGATCAAGGATTTCAAAGTTGAATGGGCTCGAACCTATGGCGTCATGGACATAGAAACGAAGGAACCAGTGACGACCGAAACGCTCTTTCAAGCGGGCTCGATTAGTAATCCAGTAGCCGCGATGGTCGCGTTGAGGCGAGTTCAAGATGGAAAGATCTCGCTCGACGAGAACATCAACAGCAAACTCGAGACATGGAAACTGCCTGACAACGAATTTACTGCCAAGAAGAAAGTCACACTGGCAAACCTGCTGAGCCATACAGGCGGCCTCACTGTGCACGGCTTTCCCGGTTATGCCGTCGGCGAGAAGATTCCGAGTCTTTCACAAATACTGGACGGAGTGGAACCGGCAAACACCGCCCCTGTCCGAGTGGATCTGGAGCCAGGGACGAAGTTCCGCTATTCAGGCGGCGGTACGACCATCGCTCAACTTGCGATCATGGATATCGAAAAGAAACCTTATCCCGAGATAGCAAAAGAGACGGTATTGGGCCCGCTTAACATGACCAATAGCACGTACAGTCAGCCGCTACCTGAAGATTGGAGAAAGAAAGCCGCGTCTGGTCATCGAGGAGACGGGAGCCTCGTGCCAGGCAAGATTCATATCTATCCGGAAATGTCGGAAGCCGGACTTTGGA
This sequence comes from Acidobacteriota bacterium, assembly GCA_046725195.1. GTDB lineage: Bacteria > Acidobacteriota > Blastocatellia > Pyrinomonadales > Pyrinomonadaceae > PSRF01. The sequence continues at coordinate 14,748 of JBKOYD010000130.1, forward strand.
CAACCCCAACTGACCTTGCTAAGTTTGCCATTGAGGTTCAGCTTTCGTATGCCGGACGATCTAACAAGGTCCTGTCGAAAGCTATGACCGAGAAAATGGTCACACCTTTCATGGAAACCGCAGGTCTTGGCTTCTTCATTGATAAACGAGGTAATGCTATTTACTTCGGACACGATGGTGCGGACGAAGGATTCAAAGCACAACTCCTTGTAAACCGCGAGAAAGGTTATGGCGCCGTGATCATGGTCAACTCAGACAATGGTCAGATCCTGCCGGAAGTTCTTCGAAGTATTGCGCGCGAATATGGCTGGGACGAGTTTCTGCCACCGGTCAACGAAATCAAATCACTTGATGCTGCAATACTCGATGAGTACACAGGACGCTTTAAGGCTAATCCTGACCGAATCCTGGCGATAACGAACGAGCAAGGAAAACTCGTTGTGAGACCTACTGCGGATACGAAGTTCGAACTGCTGCCCGTTTCGAATAGCACCTTCATCCGGCGGGATCAGAACATTAAGTACAATTTTGTGAGTGCCACATCAACTGGCGTCATAGCAATCCAACTCATGTTTGCCGACGGTGGAACCAGTACCGCGCCAAAAGTGTCGGCTGACGCGCTGGTTCCTTTTGAGCATCTGATAGCAGGCAATATAGCCAGGGCGATTGAGGGGTATCGCCAGATTAAAGCAGAGCAACCTGACAATACGGCCGTCAGTGAGAACCGGCTCAACGCGGTAGGGTACGCGTTGTTGCGAGCGAAGAAGATTCCTGAAGCTATCGCGTCTTTCAAGCTCAATGCTGAGTTTTACCCGGCCTCCTGGAATGTTTACGACAGTCTCGGCGAGGCATACATGACGAATGGTGATAAGGAACCAGCAATCGCAAACTACAAAAAGTCCCTCGAGCTGAATCCAAAGAATACGAACGGTATTGAGATGTTGAAGAAGTTGGAAGCGCAGTAAACTGAAGGAGTCTGGATCAAAAGCATGAGTGGGAACCCAACTTATCAAGCGGCCACGGTTGCGGCCCCAATCGTCGAAGCGCATTTTGCGCGTCACGTCGACGAGGCGAGGGACCGAGGCGAAAAGCAGTTGGCGCCGAAGCCCGACGCGCGAACAATTGCCGCGATCATCGACGCCACTTTCTGGGCAAGCTTTCGACCAGAGGAACGACGTTTTCCCAAGATCTCAATTGCTTATCTCTCACCAGAACAAGCCGGGCAGCCTTTGGTGTTTGAGTATCCCCTTCCGTTAAATGCCGGTGTTCTCACCAAACTCGCGCCGGCTGTCGAACGTCCCGAAATACATCTCGGTGTGTGGAATATCGGGGGCCAACTCCAGGTTTGGGGCGCCACACGCACAATTCCCAGCTTGTGTTTTGTGTTGGAAGACGTTGAGCCCGGCCTGCTCGTGATTAAGCATCGTCGCAGAGACGGATTCGGCAAATATGCAAATGTTGTGGTACTCAAAGGTGAGCAGGTCAAAGTCATCGATGAGAAAGGTACGAGCCTGCCCGATTGTCCTTCACTGCTCAAGGCACTCCTCGCGTTTACGTCATCAGCCACGAATGGGCTGGACCATTCCGTAAACGTACTCGTTCAGCTCGCTGCGTCAATGCGAGCTCACGGGCATGGCGGCACATTACTAATCTCGCCGACTGGCTCGGATGATTGGCGGTTATCAATTGCACATCCGATCTTGTACTCGATTACTCCGCCTTTTTCCGCACTGGCTGATTTGATCTACCGGCGCCCGAAACAGATGGATCAGAAGCAATGGGAAAGCGCCATTCGTCGGGCCGTCGACACAATAGCCGGCCTTACAGCAGTTGATGGTGCAACAGTTCTCAACGATCGATATGAAGTATTAGCATTCGGCTCAAAAATAAGACGTCCTGAAGGAGGTCAGCTGGTTGATAGATGGGTGATCACAGAACCGATCGTCGGCAATCAGCCAATCGTGGTCCAACCAACGGAACACGGCGGCACCCGACATTTGTCGGCCGCTCAGTTTGTTCACGTTCAGCGCGATTGCCTCGCTCTAGTCGCATCGCAGGATGGACGCTTCACGATCTTTGCGTGGTCGCCATGTGAAGAGATGGTTCACGCGCATCGTGTCGAGTCATTGTTAATGTAGACGTGAATTATCCGCAGATTACACGAATCAGGAGGCAGGGGCAGATGGCAGGAGCAGACGGCAGGTCCAAACCAATCATTTTCCATATGACATTTGACATTTGAGATTTTTCATTTAAAGGCCAGGCGGGATCATGCTCCAAGAAAGTAGCGCCGAACACTCCTTCAAAATGGTAAATGAAATATGTCAAATGTCATATGGAAAATGATTAGGTTTGGCGCACCGACGACCTTCCGGCCTGCTCTTGCCACCTGCTCCTGCCGGCTGCCCCTGCCTCCTGTTTCCTTTTCTACACAATCTGTGGATATTCCCTTTGTGTGGTATCGAGCAGCCTAATTCTTCTGTTACGATCCTGGACCGACGAGGAGGTAAAGATCGTGGCGGTAAAGCTGAACCGGAAAGCTTTTGACAAAGCAAAGAGGCTCGTCAGTTCAGGGCGCGTGGTCCGCGATGACAGGGAGGAGTGGAGTCAACATCAAGCGCCAGCAAAAAAGGAAAACGAGTTCATAAGACAAAACGGGTATGAAGAGTACGGACGCTGGCATTTAGGTCTTGACGACGGCGAAGACGAACATACAAAAGCGAGATACAAATTTCCCTACGGCGACTTCAAGGATGTGCATCGTTGCGGCGTGATTTCAGCTGAGAGCAGGGCGGGCCAGTACAAATACGCTGACATTGAGAATGCTGCCGCAGACCTGCATGAGCTGATCGATAAATTGAAACACGAGGACTCGCAAAATCAGACGTGAACCACTCCTCATTCTGTTCCTTTCCACATTAATCGCTGCTGCCGATTGGCCACAGTTCCGCGGGCCCACCGGACAAGGTCATTCGGACGAACACGGCCTGCCTCTGAATTGGAGCGAAACTCAAAACGTAAAGTGGAAGACTGCCATCCCTGGCCGGGGTTGGTCTTCACCTGTAGTTCAAGGTGATCGAATCTGGCTGACAACGGCAACTGAGGACGGGAAATCCTTACGCGCGATCTCAGTAGACCGAAACACCGGAGCGATACTCAAAGACATCGAAGTGTTTCGCTTAAAGTCGGCCAAGCTCGCAAATTCCAAGAACAGTTTTGCCTCGCCCACACCGGTGATCGAGGCCGATCACGTTTATTTGCACTTCGGCGCTTTCGGAACTGCCTGTATTACGCAGTCAGGGGAAATAGTTTGGAAGACACGACTCGAGTACGACAACGGCCAGCATGGTACTGGTGGATCACCGGTTCTCTACGAAGACCTTCTGATTATTAGTTGCGATGGGAACGACGTACAGTTCGTGGTTGCGCTCGACAAGCTCACCGGCAAAGTTCGTTGGAAGAAAATGCGCGAGGGATATCAGGCCTATACAACGCCGCTCGTTGTTGCCTTGCCCGACGGCGATCAGGTGATCAGCCCCGGTGCGTTTCGAGCGATTGCTTACGAACCGGGCACCGGAAAAGAGATCTGGCAGGTGAAGTATGGCGAGGGGTTTTCAAATGTGCCCCGACCGGTGTATGGCGATGGGTTGGTTTTTATCTGCACTGGATTCCAACAACCATCACTCCTCGCCATTCGCCCGGATGGTCGAGGCGACATAACAAAGTCAAAAATTGTCTGGACCCTTGATCGAGGCGTGCCTCTGACGCCTTCGCCATTGCTGGTCGGCGACGAGTTGTACATGGTTACAGACAACGGCATTGCGACTTGTGTTGATGCAAAGACTGGAAAGGAATACTGGCGCGCGAGGCTTGGAGGCAATCATTCAGCATCTCCCATTTATGCTGACGGCAGGATCTACTTTCTCAGTGAGGAAGGCGAATCCGTGGTGCTTGCGCCGGGCAAACAATTAAATCATCTTGCGACAAATCAACTAGACGGTCCTACGCTGGCATCCATGGCCGTTTCTGGTGGTTCAATCTTCGTACGCAGTCAGACGCACCTTTACCGGATTAGCAACTAGATCTTCGAGGTTCCCTCTTTGCGGTCAGGAAGGGTGGCTTGCCCCCGCTCTTGCGCTACAGTGATCTCACTTCCTTCTTTTGCGGTCAGGAAGGGTGGCTTGCCCCCGCTCTTGCGCTACAGTGATCTCACTTCTCTCTTTTGCGGTCAGGAAGGGTGGCTTGCCCCCGCTGTCGCGCTTCAGTGATCTTAGGGAATTGAGCTGGAGAACTTCTAGCACAGGGATAGAAAGGTGACTGTTAGGAATTGGGATCACTGTAGCGCAACAGCGGGGGCAAGCCCACCTTCCTGACCGCAAAAGAAGGAAGTGAGATCATTGAAGCGGAGAGCGGGGGCAAGCCCACCTTCCTGACCGCAAAAGAGGGAAGTGAGATCATTGAAGCGCAACAGCGGGGGCAAGCTACCCTTCCTGACCTGCAAGTTGCAATTGGAGACGATCTGACTTCACAATCCTTCAAGGGGTAAACGCTCGCCGGAACACAACGCCGGAGTAATTAAGCCGCATTGCGCGGCCATCGACGACTGACTCAAAGCCGATCCAATCTGGCGCCGCGGGATCGTTAATCCCAAACTTCCCGTCACCCCTTGGAATGAGCGGTTGAACGCCATCGATGAAGAGTTGCCCTTTGCGCATAACGATCCGCGTATCGCCATACCAGGCGCTATCGTTGTAGTAATGGCCCGTGTAACCTTCCCAGTCACTGCGCACTTCAAATGATTTCGGTCCTGAGTAACTGCTCCCTGCGTACCAGTCACTGCCGTAGAAAGCTTCAATAACCTTTTGATTCTCTCGAACGAACCCTAATAAGAACAGATCAAAGGCCGGATGCTTCACGATGAACCGATCACCTCCCGCACGTTCGAGCGCAACCTTTCGGCCGGCATACGTAAGAATCAGTTTGTCTCCTTCCGCGGACAGTTCGAGTTTCCTTCCATCGGTTGCTGTATATACGCCGGCATAATCGGAGGCATTCTTTACTTCATCAGGGGCCGCCGGAGGTGCAGGCAGATCCGGCAGCGGCTTTCCCGCGAGCGAAGCATTGAACAGTTCAACCGCATACTTCGTTACAGCGACGGGTCGATAACCGCGGAGGTTCGCATTGACGGAAGCGAAAGCGCCAATTCCCGCAGTCACGTCAACGTCAATTGAAGAACTGAACGCGACCGTTCCTCCAGTGTGACGTAAGCGTGTATGCCCTTGAATGTCACTTACCCAGAGACCATAACCGTACGATGCAGGTTCACCGCGAAACGGCGAACCTATCTCAGGCTTTGTAAACAAAGTGAAGCCTTCTTCTGAAATGATTCGACCCTTTGATAGCGCCCCACGATTGACCAGCATGCGAATGTACTTCGCCATGTCGCTAGGCGTTGAGGCTATGCTGCCGGCAGCGATGTCCACCTCAATCCACTGTGCTTCCGCCAGCGGTCCTCGAACAGGAAACGGCCGGCCTTCAACGAGCGGTTCGTAGCCCACAGCCATCTGCCGGCGTGTGTCGTTAGTGATGATTGGTGAACTCGCCGTCATTCCGAGAGGTAAAAGCAGTCGCTCGCGCATCGCAACTGCAAAAGGTCGTTTGTCGATCGCTTCGATCAAAAAACCGAGGATGTTGTACCCGGTGTTTGAATAAAGGAAACGTTTGCCCGGCGCATAGGCGGTCGAAAGCTCGTCCAGAAGCGCGTCAAGCAATAGTGGGACTCCCGGGAGACCTGCTGTATGACTGAGAATGTGATGCGTAGTGATCGCTTCAAACCTCGAGTTGATTTTCAGCCATGGCAGATACTCACGAATGGGCTTGTTAAGATCCAGCTTTCCTTCGTCGCGCATTTGCAGGAGAGCAAGCGCTACAAATGACTTGGAGATGGAACCGATTTCAAACATGGTTTCCGGTACCACTCGAAGTCCGGCCTTAGTGTCGGCGAAGCCATAGCTCGCAGCTTTAATTAACCCGTCGCGATTGGCGAGCGAAAGAGTCAGTCCGGGCGCGCCGGTCTCACGCATGTGGCGCAGAATAAATTCGTCCAGACGTTTGAACAGCGGTTGCATTGCCGCCGCCTGAGCGTAAAGCGCATGCTGCGTGAACGAATTGCCAAATATCGCACCGCTCTTTGCATCAATAGCAGTGTAAGCTGCTAAAGCGAGCGAGGATTTTGCACTTGATGACAAGAAGCGACGACGAGAGAAATTATTTGTCATAACTTTTTCGCTAAGTGGAATCCTCTAAAGGTTCAAGTCTTGGGGCAGGGCGCATTATATCCAAGACAATCTGAATGGACATCGTTGGCCCACGATCCAGCTGTCTAATGCAATCAATTCTGCCTGGGGTTTCTCAGGGGAAGGCCGCAACCAAACCACGTTGACGAAATCGATAAAGTCTACCGAATCGCAGCGGCAGGAAGTCAATACCACCTGTTAATTGGTTTACCCACCACGCGTTGCTCATGTATAACCCGCAATGGTTAATAGAAAGAGTCGAGGAGGCAGGACGATGTTTAATTTCAACTACGTTCGCGCGACGTTCCTTGCGCTCGCACTTACAGCTTTGACATTTGGCATTCAGGCGAAGGTCGAACGCTTGCCTTCACAACCAGGAAAAGTCAGCCCGGCAACTCAACCAGCGTCGTCCGAGAGTAATTCCGTTTACTACCGCGTCCGTCGCGATCTGCGTCGCTGTGCGTCGCCACTGTGTGGTGGATACTTCATCAACGGTGTCAACCAATCGCTGACGCGTTGCGCAAACGGTCGATCGCTCCCTGAATGTTATGTGACCAGCATCAACTGGGGAGGCCAAGCCGAGATCGAGCCTGCGAAAGCCCTATTACGCGGATCGCTTGAGACAAAGAGCAATAGATCGGGCAAGTACGGCGTCTTGCGCATCCTGGAGGCGTGGCAAGCAGTAAGTAGTAACGAAGCTATCGGTGCTTACTATCGAGTTACCGACCGCGGTTTGCGTTGCGTCGCCGCGCCATGCGAAACGCATCATGAAACGAAACTAAACACGACGTTTAGTCGCAACGTTGCCGGGGTTGATCTTGCCGGCACTGGGGTAGGCGAAAATCAGATCAATGAGGCCGTCGCAGCGATGTTGGTTTCAGAAGGATTACTCGTGACAGGCACGCACGTTCCGGTGAGCGGGCCTGGCGGAAAGTCTCAGATGCTTAAGGCAACTCAATTTTTTCTAAAAGCAAAAACGGTAGTTTCCCAGAAGCCGTGCATGAAGACTGGATGCTCAGGCCAGATTTGTGCAGACGAAGAAGTCATCACGACTTGTGAGTATCGAACCGAGTACGCGTGCTACAAGAATGCCAGATGCGAACGCCAGTCGAACGGTAACTGTGGCTTCACGCAGACACCCGAATTGACTTCTTGCCTTAGACGAAGGTAATCGGCGTGCATCGGCCGGATCAACTGCACCGTAACGCGGTAGAGACTGCGTAAAAACTCGACCATGATTGGCAATTAAGAAAGACTGAACCACCAAGACACCAAGACACTAAATCAGAAGTGGAAAGATTGTTGAGCTTTCTGCAAATCTCTTCTTTGCGTATTCGTGCCTGAAGGTTTTTGACGCGTAGCGTCAGCTTGAATTTAGCCCGGCGTTTCAACGCCGGGACCGAAAGCCTTAGTGGCCTAGTCGCGTCAGCGACGGCTGAAATCTCCGATTCAGGCGTCGCTAACGCGACGGAGAATCTTTCGTATCTTCACCGGGCTTTAAAAAGCCCGGCTAAAATTCAGGCCGACGCTAACGCGTTGAGAACCATTGCCGAAGGGTTTGACTGAGTTTTACACGTCTTGGATCAGCGGGTTCTTTAACGTTAGAACGATCGACTGAAGACCTAAACCAAAAACCCCAGACCTAAGTCCAAAGACCTAACCTTACCTATGCAAAATCTTCTACTATCCGTAATCATTATCTCTTTACTTGGCGCGCCGCACTGGACGCCCCAAAACAGCGGCGTTACGGCTCGGCTACGCGGTATTAGTGCTGTAAACGATCACGTCGCCTGGGCAAGCGGTTCGTTCGCAACAGTGCTGCGTACAACTGATGCCGGCACGACCTGGCAGAAAATAAGCGTGACTGCTGATAACGTTGACTTTAGAGACATCGACGCAATCAACGGTCAAACTGCCTACGTTCTCAGCATCGGAAATGGCCCAGCATCGCGTATCTATAAGACAACTGACGCGGGCGCCTCGTGGACGCTCCAATTCAAGAACGACGACGCAAAAGCCTTTCTTGATGCGATGTCCTTTTGGGATGCGAACCATGGCATTGTGTTTGGGGATTCCATCGATGGCCGTTTCTTCATCATGACGACGGAAAATGGCGGCCGAACCTGGACGCGTCTACCAACTACCGGTTTACCTCCGGCGCTCGAGAATGAAGGTGCGTTTGCAGCAAGTGGCACAAACATCGCTGTATTTGGCAAGGACCACGCATGGATTGGCACCGGCGCTGCAACAAAGGCTCGCGTCTTGCGGACAAGCGATCGTGGTCGTACCTGGAAGGTCGCGGACACACCGCTTGCGGCGGGACCGTCCGCGGGAATCTTCTCCATCGCTTTTCGAGATGCGAATAATGGCGTGGTCGTCGGTGGTGATTACAGGAAAGAGCAGGAGGCTTTTGACAACGTGGCAGTCACAAGCGACGGCGGTGCCACCTGGACACTGGTGAAAGGTTTGTCTGGCTTCCGTTCCGTTGTTGCTTATGTTCCGGGTATGAAGACGCCAACCATAGTTGCGATTGGGCCATCAGGTGGAGATTACTCCACGGATGACGGTCACACATGGACATCTCTCGATGGCCCTGGTTTCGACAGTTTGGGCTTTGTACCCGGGAAGGCTATTGGTTGGGGAGGTGGTGCAAAGGGTGGTCTGGCAAGGCTCGTATTCCCAAGCACAATTAGCGAACACTGATCACGGACTAACGGCCTCTGACTATTTACAGAATAAGGAGAAGAATATGCTTACCCGAACAAAGCAATTCGCAACCAGCATCATCTTGCTTACGACAATTTTACTCTCGACTATGACAGTGGCTGCCCAAGGAAGTGTCAGTGATTGGTCTCGGCTCAACTCGGTAGCAGCCGGGACCAAACTGTCAGTAAAACTAAAAAATGGAAAGACTGTAGACGGCAAATTAAGCAGCGTTTCCGACAGCGCTCTATCACTCACGGTAAAAAACGCGCCGCTGGAATTGAAACGTGAGGAGGTTCTCACTATTCACGAGGTGATAAAGAAGTCTGCCACTAAAGCTACCCTGATTGGCCTCGGAATCGGAGCTGGAGCAGGCGCTGCGCTTGGCGTTGCGGCAGATGCCAGTAAAAACGATGGCAGCTTTGAAACAATCGATAATGCAGTGGCGGCGGGAGTGACAGCGCTTGGCGCCGGCGTTGGTGCGCTGGCCGGATTCTTCATTGGCAGAAGTGGCAACAAACGAGTGCTCATTTTTGAGGCAAAATAATTCGCAACAAGCGACCCATGCGATGTCAATGATCATCTGTATGGGTATTCCCCCACACCTTCGAAATCTACGAAGGCGGAGATCACGGCAACAAAATCCGCCAGCGTACAGAAACGCGCTTGGTTCAGTTCTTTTCTGAGAGGCTGGATTTCACCGAACCGAAGTGAACAGGCGGGCTTAAGTATGCTGGCCAGGCAAATTGGAATCAGCAAGCTTGCTGTTTATTGACTGCAAAGCGCGCTCAAGCATCGTACGATGCGCGGGATTAGTCGCTTTGGCTAATTCGCCCAAGACGCGTGCGCGGGAGAGTCGCAGTGATTCAATTTCGGCGTTTCGTGCACGCTCCTCGACCGAGGTGCTGCGATGAGTTCGAGCTTCGGCCGCAGCGTCTTGGCGCTCGAACGTTTCTTCCATCTGGCCGGCCAAATCGTCTCCATCCCATGGCATGATGACACCTCCTGACACTTTTTGGCTGGATCCTATCACCTTGAGCGTTTAGATACACTATGACTGAAAACAATCAGATTTGCCCTTGTGGTTCGGGCGCCAGTTTCGCGGAGTGCTGCCAACCAATTATCGACGGCAAGCGAGAAAGCCAGACCGCCGAAGAGTTACTGCGCGCTCGCTATGTGGCTTTCGTCACAGGTGCCATCGACTTCATCGTCGCGACGACGCATTCAAGAACAAGACCAGAAATTGATATTCCGTCTATTCGTGAATGGTCGCACACTTCGATCTGGCGTGGACTGCAAATTCTTGAGACCAAGGACGTTGACGACAACAAAGCTTATCTCTCGTTCGAAGCACGATTCACTCAAGGTGGAAAGGATAGAATTCATCGAGAAAAAAGCTTGTTCGAACGCGAGAATGGACATTGGCGTTTTAAGACAGGAGATGAACTCAAGAATCCTACGGTGAGATATGAAGCGCCGCGAACGGGCCGCAATGAACCGTGTCCGTGTGGTTCAGGCAAGAAGTACAAGAAATGTTGCGGCGCTAACGTTTGACGATTGCTCGTCGCAGAGCGACGTGTGACTTTAGCCCGGCGTTTCAACGCCGGGCTTGCGCGGAAAAAACCAACCTGTCGCGTAGCGACAATTGAATTCAACCGTCGCTACGCGACTCGGACATGGAGCCCCATTTTCCCGGCGTTAAAACGCCGGGCTAAGTTCACTGCGACGCTACGCGTCAAAGAGCCCAGCTATGACTTCATCGCAGAGCGACGCGTGACTCTAGCCAGGTGTTTCAACGCGGGATCCGCGCAAAGCCCCAAGCGAAAACGAGTCAATCAGCCCCAGACGTAGCGTTCATCATATTCAATTCCATTCGCACGCAGGAACTCTAAATACTCCTCCTGAAAGTTTTCTTCCGATGATGCTCTCGCTGATTCTTTATGTAGCGGACAACTTCCGGAACACTTGATTTGCTCACGGTGAATGCTGCATATCCATCCTGCCAGCTAAACTTCCTCAACCAGGAAAACTCGTCGTGAATCCATAACGATGATTCGCCTTTGAGATACTTAGCTATTGCAAATGGTGCAATGGTTGGTGGGCCATCACGAGCGAGTGAATATGATCTTCGACGCCTCCGACTTGTAGCGCAGTCATTTTGTGCTTTCTTGCGATACCACCAATGTAAGCCCAGACACGTTGCTCAATTTCGAGCGCCAGCCAGGGATAACGGTTCTTAGTTGAGAAAACCACGTGATAGTAAAGTGAGGTGTAGGTGTTAGCCATTAGGTGAGGTCCTTTCGTGAGTTTTGCCTAATTCTACGACTGTGAGATTCGTTAACGACGTTTGTCTGTTAGAACAGGCCCACGTCGATCGTCGTGCAGTCCTTTTATCATGGCCCCGCGTGCGTCAACAAGGTCCTGCGACGCGTAGGTTCTTCGACGCGTAGCGTCGGATTGAATTTAGCCCGGCGTTTCGACGCCGGAATCCGCACGAAAACCTAACCCTGTCGAATAGACAATTGAATAATTGCTCGCCATCGACAAGCTGGAGGCCCTCAAGTGATCGAAATTCAGTCGTGTCGCTCTTCGGCAAGTGCATCTTTTTGGCAACTTGGGTCCTCGGCCTTGAGTTCGTTGACTGGGCGAATTCAATTGTCGCTACGCGACAGGGTCACGATTGCGCTCTATCCCGGCGTTGAAACGCCGGGCTAAATTCATGCCGACGCGACGCGTCGAAGAACACCGCACCAAATTCATGGCGACGCGACGAATCGAGGAAAGGCGGCTCTATCATAGCGACCCGTAGCATCTCCGATGACCTGGCCAACGCCGGCCAACTAGATGCCGACTTCGGCCAAATCAAAAGCTTATTTCATCTTTCGGTTGCGGTGTTTGCTCCGCTGCGATACGTTCGCTGACAATAGGTCGAACCAAATGACAAGCGATTCCCAAATTCATCGGGTGGACGGTCCTCAGGCTGCGGCGCGTTGCCTTTCTCTCGTGAAGCGTTACGGCGACGTTATGGCAGTCGATGGTCTTGACCTCGAGGTGCGCTCGGGTGAATGCTTCGGCCTCCTCGGTCCGAATGGGGCAGGCAAAACGACCACAGTTGAAATTCTCGAAGGTCTAACTGCACCAACCAGCGGAACCGTCGAACTGCTCGGTCGAGCCTGGGGTACAGGCAACGACACTGACTTGCGCCAGCATATCGGCGTTCAACTTCAGGAAACACAACTCGCTGAGAAACTAACTGTCGCCGAAACAGTCCGCCTCTTCCGCAGTTTCTATCGCAGAGGGCGGGAAGTCGACACTGTGATCCGACTCGTAGAACTCGACGAAAAGCGTGACGCTCGCGTTGGCAAACTCTCGGGTGGGCAAAGGCAGCGATTAGCCGTGGCGTGTGCTCTCGTTAGTGATCCGGACTTACTCTTTCTCGACGAACCAACAACGGGATTAGATCCACAGGCCCGTTTGAAACTTTGGGCGGTCGTCGAAGAGTTTCGGCGCGGGGGCGGAACCATAATCCTAACAACCCACTACATGGAAGAGGCTGCGCGACTTTGTGACCGCGTCGCCGTGATGGACCACGGACGCGTGATCGCGCTTGGCTCCCCACTAGAGTTAATTGCGGCGCTCGGCGCCGATCAGATCGTCGAATTCAGCGTCGCAGGCTCCCTTCAGGAACAAGCACTCAAAAAATTGTCCGGCGTCCGCGGCGTACAACTACGTGACAATGCACACAACGGGCAATCGGACAACGTCGATGAGATGAGAAGATATGCGCTGACAGTCACTGACATAGGTCCGGCCCTTACCGCGTTGCTCGATGAACTCGAACGCCAACACGCAAAGCTCGTCACCCTCACCACACATCAGGCTACGCTTGAAGATGTTTTCGTTAGTCTCACGGGGAGGATGTTGAGGAATGACTGACGTGAACACCGATTCTTCCCTGGAACTCGATCGGGATCAGGCAGAGACGAATCGCGGGACTGAACCAAGGCGAAACCAGAACCTGCATCCACTTGTTGAATTGACACTCACGCGCGTGCGCGAGTTTTTACGCGAGCCTGAGGTGTTGTTCTGGGTATTCATCTTTCCTGTTCTCCTCGCCTGTGCACTGGGCATTGCTTTTCGTAACACTGGACCCGAGAAAGTTCGGGTTGCTGTGGAAGGCGAGGCCACGACTGCGGAGATGAGGCAGGTTCTTGCTGCATTGGAGAAATCGCAGGATGTCACCCCGCTGGTGGTTGGGCCGGAGGAAGCCGCGAGCGCCCTGCGAACAGGAAATGTCGCGCTCGTTGTACGAGTTGGGCCTCCTGGTAATTCGACCAGTGAAGCGCAAAGCTCAGGCTCTACACACAACAAATATCCTTCATTGATTTACCGGTTCGACCCAACGCGTCCAGAAAGCCGCACTGCCAAACTCGCCGTTGACGAGGCACTCGCCGAAGGCACGCGACCTGGCGAGGACACAGGTGAACCGCACGTACATGAAGAGACGGTTATTGAAACAGGCGCTCGCTACATCGACTTTCTGATACCAGGACTTATAGGCCTGAACTTAATGGGAAGCGGAATGTGGGGGGTAGGTTTCGCAATCGTCTCGGCGCGAGGGAAAAAACTTCTCAAGCGTTTTGCGGCGACGCCAATGCGCCGTTCCCACTACCTCCTTTCGTTCATGTTGTCGCGCCTTCTGTTTCTGGCGCTCGAGGTCGCTGCGCTGGTCGGTTTTGCATGGTTGGTCTTTGGTGTTGTGGTGCGCGGATCGCTAGTGGACCTGGGGTTGTGCGCTATTGGCGGAGCACTCGGTTTTTCCGGCTTGGGTCTGCTTGTCGCGGCTCGGCCACGTACAGTTGAAGGCGTGTCGGGCTTGATGAATTTTGTGATGCTGCCGATGTGGTTGTTGTCAGGGACGTTCTTCTCCGCAGCGCGCTTCCCGCAGTGGTTTCAGCCAGTTATTAAGGCATTACCGTTAACTGCACTCAATGACGTACTGCGTGCGGTTATGAACGATGGGGTTCCGCTGCTTTCCCACTGGACGCAGCTGGCTATTGTGCTGGCGTGGGGTCTGGTGAGTTTCATCGTGGCGCTGCGCATCTTCCGCTGGCAGTAAAAATCAGCAAGCAGGAGCGGGTGCAGGAGGCAGGTGCAGGCTTTCCCCCAGGTTCTCTATTGCCAAGTGTCAGGTCAGGAAGGGTGGCTTGCCCCCGCGTGGCAGGTTGGAAGTTTTATAGGGTCAAGAAAAGAAATCATTGGTCATATATCATTTGAGATTTGATATTTTTCATTTCAGAACAGGAGGTCCGTAGGTATCAGCTAAGCGTGTCCTGATTAGAAGCGGACTGGTTAATAGCTGTCTCTTATACACATCTGACGCTGCCGACGACTGGCTCGTGGTGTTGTTGT